>NZ_CP007440.1:2967247-3274697 GCF_001579845.1 Rhodoplanes sp. Z2-YC6860 | reverse complement strand
TCGATTTTGTGCTCGCCGTGATCCTGGGCGGCTCCACGGTCGGCGCCGGCGCCCTGGTGGGCGCGCTGCTGCTCGTGCTGCTCCCCGAATGGCTGCGCTTCCTGGTCGACTGGCGGCTCGCCGCCTTCGGCGTGCTGCTCATCCTCGTCTTGCTGACGCGACGCCAGGGCATCCTCGACCGCGCGCTGATCGCGCGCCTCACCTTCCGGCGGAGCGCCGCATGAGCGACGCGCTTCTCAGGCTCGACAACGTGAGCAAGACCTTCGGCGGCATTCGCGCCCTGTCGGATGTCTCGCTGTCTGTGCCGCAGAACCGTATCGTCGGCGTGATCGGGCCGAACGGCGCCGGCAAGACCACGTTGTTCAACGTCATCACTGGCGCATATCGCGCCGATGGGGGCGAGGTTTTGTTCGACGGCAACACCGTCACGCAATGGCCGCCGCATCGCATTGTGCAGACTGGCGTCGCGCGCACGTTCCAGAACATCCGTCTGTTCGCCGGCATGACCGTGTGGGAGCACCTGCTGGTCGCACAGCCGCATCAGGGCCATGTTCTGCGCCGGATGCTGCCGGTGCGCTGGGCCGACCCCGCGGCGTGGCAACGCGCCGAGGAGGCGCTGGAGATCTTCGGCCTCACAGAAGTGCGGGGAATCATTGCTCGCACACTTTCTTACGGCATCCAGCGCAAGGTCGAGATGGCGCGGGCGATGACCGCACGTCCCAAGCTCCTGATGCTTGACGAGCCGGTCGCCGGCATGAATCACAACGAGGCCGAGGAGTTGCGCGCCCTGCTGCTTCGGCTGCACGGCCGAGGCCTTTCGATCCTTCTGATCGAGCACGACATGGCGTTCGTCATGAATCTCTGCCAGCAGCTCTATGTGCTCGACTTCGGCGCGCTGATCGCAGAAGGCACGCCCGCCGCGATCCGGCAGAATCCGGCCGTGATCGACGCCTATCTCGGAAGCGAGGCCGCATGCTGAAGGTCCGCGGCCTCGAGGTGTTCTATGGACCGATCCGCGCCGTCCGCGGCATCGATCTCGACGTGGCACAGGGCGAGATCGTCGCGCTGATCGGCGCCAATGGCGCCGGCAAGACCACGACCGTGCGCGCCATTGCCGGGCTGGCGCCGTTCCGCGGGACGATCAGCTTCAACGACCACGCGCTCGCACCCAACCATGCCGAGCGCAATCTCCGCGCCGGCATTGCGCTGGTGCCGGAAGGCCGCGGCATCCTCGGCAAAATGAGCGTCGAGGACAATCTCTTGATGGGAATCTACTGCCGCGCCGATCAGGCGGATGCGAAAGCCGACATCGCACGCATGTACGAACGCTTTGCCATCCTCGGCGAGCGGCGCGCGCAGATGGCGAGCCTTCTGTCCGGCGGAGAGCAGCAGATGCTGGCCATCGCCCGCGCGCTGTTGTCGCGGCCGCGCCTTCTGCTGCTCGATGAGCCTTCGCTCGGACTTGCACCGAAGATGAGCGACACGGTGTTCGGCCTGATCACGGAGCTTCGCCGCGACGGCATGACGGTGCTGCTGGTCGAACAGAAGGCGCGGCAGACGCTCAAGGTGGCCGACCGCGCCTATCTGCTCGAAACCGGACGCGTCATCCGCAGTGGCGCTGCGGCCGAGCTTGCGGGCGACTCGCAGATATCCGACGCCTTCCTCGGACGGACGAGTCCGGCGCAGCCGTGATCGTCACAATGGCCGGTGCGACTTGCCGGCATAAAGCATCAGAGTCTGGCCGGCATTCCCGCGCGTCAGCCGCGCGTACCTGTGTAGCTTCGGCCCATTGGCATAACGCGTCATGCGGTGATGATGGCCGCCGTGAGCAAAGTGCAGGCCCCATTCCTGGCCACCCGGATTGTAGCTGATGTGCACGTGCTGGACCGCTGCGTAATCGGTGGAATAGCCGCCCGGCCAGCCTTTCAGATGCGCGTAGATGCAGGACGGATTGCCGCGCATGTCCACGGCACGGCCGATGGGATGATTGCTGCGATTGCCGCGAGCGGAGACCGTGCTGACGATCGTGCTGCCGCAAGCCGACACGATCTGTCTCGTCTTGGTGGCGAGCACTGGCGTCACGCCCGCGAGCGACAACGACCGCGACGTGGCGGCCCGGTGCGCGTGCCGCTTCCCGCGGTAAGATGCCGTAACTCGATACCGCAGATGATGAGCCTTGAGTGCGTGGTGATGGATGGATTGATCGTGGTGGCGATGCCTCGCATCGGCAGGACTGCTGGTAATGGCGAGCGCGACGCCGCTCGTGAATGCCAAAACGACGCACATTCGACTCATTAAATTCTCCCGGTGTGATCCAGCCCCGAACGCCGGGAACTGTCCCGGCAGGGTTTCGTTCCCTGCAAGACCGGGTTTGTTTGTTCGATGTGTGACGGACTTCAGCGCCAGAACGGCTTGCTCAGAAGCCTAGAACCGGCCGTGAGGACGTCAGCTTGGCCGCTATCTGAACGTGATCAAGTCGGTGCGGCTGAGCGTCGAGGCCTTCGGCTTCAAAGGCTCGTTCGTGGCATTCGCGCTGTTCTGATTGAGGATCTGGTACTTCCCAACGAAGATCTCGTAGTCCGTCGCGTCCGACGTCGCATCGATCGGAACGACGACCGTATAGCCGCGCAGCGTTGCACCGACCGATGTGTAGGTCACCGAGCCGCTGATCTTCCATCCGGTCAGGATCAGCGTCGTGATGCCTTTGGCCTTCAGCATTGTGTCGAGTTCGGTGCCGTAGAAGCGGTCCTGGGCCTTGCTTTCAAACTCGATGTCACCCGATGCGGGAGCGACCTCCGGCAGCCAGGTCTTCAGGTTGTGGGCGCGCGTTCCATACGCGGTGAGGAGACCGAGCTGCCGTACGCGCGCCAGAAACACAGCGACCGCCGGCGCCAATTGCTCCCGACACTTCGGCTGGCGCTCTGCAATGTGATCGACGATGTCGAAGACGAGCAACGCGGTCTTCGCAGGATCGAGCACCACGGCGACCGGGTCCGGCGGCGCAGGGATTTGCAGTGTCAGTAAAGATTGGCTCATGGGAACATCCTAAATCGGCGATCGTTGCAGAAACTCATCGACGCACATTGACGACGCCTTCGCATAGGCGCCGCGGCGGCTCACCACCGCGCCGGTCAGCCGCTTCAGCGCCACGGCCATCTCGGTGGCCTTGGCCACGACGGCGATGCCGTTGAGCACCAGGGCGTCATCGATCAGGAACGGACACTCGCGCGAGAACAACAGCATCGGCAGGCCGCCGGCCGGGAGGATGATTTCGGCGCCCTGCTCGACCAGCGGCCGCACCTGACTGACAAAGCTTTCGCGGACGTCGGCATAAGCAGCGCTGTCGGTGAAAGCCTTCATGAAGCCCGGCAGATCGGCCTTAATGGCGCGCACGCCGACGATGCGCTGATCGAGCCCATGCGCCATCACCTGGCGCTCGTGCCAGGTGATGAAAGCCGGATCGATGGTCACGAGGCCGAGCTTGCCTCCCATGCTCAGCGCCGTGAGCAGGTTGGCTTCGCCGAGCCCGATGACCGGAATGTCGAGGGTGCCGCGGATCTCCAGAAGCCCCGGCTCCTGAAAATGCCCGATCACGAACGCATCGTAGCCGGCGCGCTCGGCCGCGATCGCATTGCGGATCACTTGCGCGGCGCAGCGGAATTCCGTCAGCGCATGGAAATGGCGGTCGGGCGGATCGAGGCCCTTCACCTCGAACGTCGTGCCGGGTGCCGCAAGGGAATTGAGATAGGTCTGCAGCCGGTCGATATAGGGCGCATGCTCGGTCGGGTGGATGAAGCTCTGGTACCAGACCCGGATGGCAGGCTCGGCCATGCGCAGTTTCCTTCTCGCAGATTGCGAAGCTTACGGCTGCACCGCGCGCGTCGCCATGGCGTAATGATAATTCGGGCCGGTGAACGACGGAAACGTGTGAAAATCTGCGCGCATCTCGTGGCGCACGGGTGAGTGCAGCGCCTGTGTCAACGCCTCTGGGCTGTCGAATGCCACCTTGTTGCGTTGCATGGCGTTCAAGCGCGGCCAGGGCAGCAGGCTCACCGCATCGACGCGCGTGTAGACTTCGAGCTCGCGAAGCCCGGGAAAGCGCACCATGTGTCCGGTGTGGTGTTCGAGATAGTGGTGAAGCCAGGCGTTGAGGTCCTGCGCCTCGCCCTCGTAGGACACGAGATAGGTGCAATACGGCGTGCCGGATGGATTGCCGAACCTGGGCTCCGGCACAGCGAAGGAACGGACCGCCATGATCTGCTGGGTGACGTCGGCGACAGCCAGAGCCGCGATATCACCAAGCCTCTGAAGTGGCGGCTGCGCCGTTGCAGCTTCGAGATCAGGCAGCGTTGCGAAGTAAAGCTGCAACACGAGGTCCGGCGGTCCTTCGTCTTTCACATACGGATCGCTGGCGTTCGACAAGGTGTGAATGAGAGCCTTCGCGAGCTTCGGAATCGTTTTCAAAGTCTCGCCAAGCTTCGCGACATCATCGCCGGACAACGAAGCCCCACGCAGCCGGAAGATCAGAAACAGGCAGGTATGCATGAGCGTCTTCCGTCAGGACCGCGGGCGCTGGCCGCCAGAACCGCGATCCCAGGTCTTGTCGGTGATGCCGCGGTCGCGCAGCTTGAACTTCTGCACCTTGCCGCTCTCGGTCATCGGCAGCTCGGTCATGAACTCCAGATAGCGCGGCACGGCGAAGTACGGCAACCGCGGCTCGCAGAACGCGATCAGCTCGGCCGGCGCGACGTCCTTGCCGGGATGCAGCACGATCGCTGTCATCACCTCGTCCTCGGCGAGCGGCGAGCGCACCGGAAACGCCGCGGCGTTCGCCACCGCCGGATGGCTGAGCATCACCTGCTCGACCTCGAACGACGAGATGTTCTCGCCGCGGCGGCGGATCGCGTCCTTCAGGCGGTCGACGAAGCGGTAGTAACCGTCAGGCTGGCGGATCACCCGGTCGCCGGTGTGGAACCAGCCGTCGCGCCAGGCCTCGGCGGTTTTCTCCGGCGCGTGGAAATATTCATGGGCAAAGGCCAGCGGCTCGTCAGCACGGACCACGAGCTCTCCGGCGGTGCCGTCGGGCGTGTTCCCGCCCTGGTCGTCCATCACCCGAGAGTCGAAGCCCTCGAAAACCGGGCCCATCGTTCCCGGCTGCTGGTGCTCGATGGTCGCGCCCAGCACGAAGTTGGTCTCGGTCGAGCCCCAGCCGTCGATCATGCGGATGCGGGTGCGCTCGGTGAACGGCTGATTGAATTGCGCGGGCACGCCTGGCGCGAGCGAGATGCGCACGCGGTGCGCGGTCTCCTCGGGCGAAACCGGCCGCGACAGAAGGATCGGCACCATGGCGCCCAGAAGATACGTCACCGTAGCGCGGGTGCGGATCAGCGATGGAAAGAACCCCGACGCCGAGAACCGTTTCTCGTAGTGCACCGTGTTGCCGGTCAGCAGCGCCTGATAGAATGTGTTGAGCGCGTTGGTGTGAAACAGCGGCAGGCTGGTGCACAGCACGTCGCCGTCCTGCAACTGCAGCAGCGCCGAGGTGTTGACCGCCCACCAGAAATATTGCGCCTGCGGACAGCAGACGCCTTTCGAGGGCCCGGTGGTGCCCGAGGTGTAGAGGATCAGGCCGAGATCGCCGGGATTGACGGCAGCTGCGGCAATAGGCCCCGCGCCGCGCGGCATGGCTGACGCCGTGACGCGTCCAAGCCGCACATCGCCGGGTTCGCCGATCAGCCAGATCATCTCGACCGACAGCGAAGCCGGGTCAAGCATCGCGAGGTTCTCGCCGAACGCCGCCTCCATCACCAGGAGCCGCGCGCCGCAATTCGACAGGATGTGCTGAAGCTGCGGTCCGCGGGACGCCACGTTGATCGGCACCGCGACCGCGCCGAGCCAGCCGCAGCCCAGCACCACTTCGAGAAACTCGATGCGGTTCGAGCAGATCACCGCGACGCGATCGCCCGGCTTGATGCCGGCCTCGCGCAATGTGCCGGCAAAACGCGCCGCGGCATCGCGGGTCTCGGCGTAACTCCAGACCGCATCGCCCGCGCCCACCAGCGGCTTGTCGCCGAACCGCTCGGCTTGGCGCGTCAGCATCTTCGGCAAGGTGCGATCCGACGCCGCGAATGACGATATCCAGCGGGCGCGCAAGGCGGATGCGGATTGACTTCCGGTCACTCGACTTTGCCTCCGAGATAGCTCGCAATCACGCGTGGGTCATGCACCAGATCGGCCGCGCGTCCTCCAAATACGATGGAGCCGGTCTCCAGCACATAGCCATGGTCGGCGGTCTCCAATGCGGCGCGCGCATTCTGCTCCACCAGCAGGATTGACACGCCGAGTTCGCGCAGCCCCATCACGATGCGGAAGATCTCGCGCACGATCAACGGCGCAAGCCCAAGGCTCGGCTCGTCGAGCAGCAGCAGCCGCGGCTTCGCCATCAGCGCGCGGCCGAGCGCCAGCATCTGGCGTTCGCCGCCGGACAGCGTGCCGGCGAGCTGTTTCCTTCGCTCCTTGAGGCGCGGAAACCGGCCATAGACATCCGCTAGATCGGCGCGCACGGCGCTGCGGTCGTTCCAGCGCGTATAGGCGCCGAGGATCAGATTGTCCTCGACCGTCATCTCGGTGAACAGCTCGCGGCGCTCGGGTACAAGGCAGATGCCACGCCGCACCCGCTCTTCGGTCGGGAGCGCATAGAGGTCGGCGCCTTCGTAGCGCAACCCGCCCTTCGACGGCAGCAAACCCATCAGCGCAGCGAGCAGCGTGGTCTTGCCGGCGCCATTCGGTCCGATCACGGTGACGATCTGACCGGTCTGCATTTCGAGGTTTGCGCCCGTGACGGCTTCGACCTTGCCGTAGCTCACATGCAGGTCTTCCACCGCGAGCAGCGCCGTCATGCGACACCGCCCAAATAGGCTTCCTGCACCCGCGCATCGGCGCGAATCTCGGCCGGCAGGCCCTCGGCGAGCTTGGCGCCGAAATCCATCACCACGATGCGGTCGACGAGATTCATGACGAAGTCCATGTCGTGCTCGACCAGCACGATGGTCATGCCCTCGCTGCGCAGGCCGCGCAGGAGATCGGACAGCGTCCGCTTCTCCAACGCGCGAAGGCCCGCGGCCGGCTCATCCAGGATCATCAGCACCGGATCGGTCGCGAGCGCGCGCGCGACCTCCAACAGGCGCTGTTGGCCGAGCGGCAGGTTGCCCGCGATGTCGCCGAATTTCTCGCCAAGGCCCACACGCTGCAGCTGGCGCAGCGCCTCTGCTCGCGCCGAGCGCTCTTCGCTTCGATCAAGGCGCAGTGCACCGGCGAAAAAGCCTGTCCGGGTTCGGGGGTAAGTGCCGAGCAGCACGTTGTCGAGCAGCGTCATGTTCGGGCGAAGCTTCACGTGCTGGAAGGTCCGCGCCATGCCCTTGGCGGCCATACGACGCGGCGGCAGGCCCGTCACGTCGTCGCCGAGGAAAGCGATGCTGCCGCCGTTCGGCTTCAGCGTGCCCGTGATCAGGTTGAGGATCGTGCTCTTGCCGGCACCGTTCGGGCCGATCAGGCCGACGACCTGGCCGGGCCACACCTCGAAGCTCACGCCATTGAGCGCGGCCAATGCGCCGAACCGTTTGATGGCGCTGTCGATCCGCAACACAGGTCTATCAGCCGCCGCGGCACGAGCCCGCACTGGCAGCGACGGCGCCTCTGCAGGCTTCGTTTGCGGGTTGCGCGGCAGCAGGCGGCGGATCAGGGGCCAGACGCCGCCTCGGGCTTTCTGCAGCAACACAACAAACAGAATGCCGAACAGCACGGCTTCCATCTGCGCGTTGTAGCGCGTGATCGAAGGCAGCACGTCCTGGAGAATATTCTTCAGCAGCACGATGATGGTCGAGCCGACCACCGCGCCGGCAATCTGGCCGGTGCCGCCGACCAGGGCCATGAACAGGAGCTCGATACCGGGCTTGATGTTGAACGGGTTGGGATCGACGAAGCGCTGCATGTGCGCGAACAGCCAGCCCGAGAGGCCTGCGAGCAGTCCGGCCAGCACGAAGATCGCGAGCCGCATGCGGAAAAAGTCGACCGCAAAGCTCTCGACCATGGCAGCACCGCCGCGCAAGCCGCGGATCGCGCGACCCTGCCGCGAATCCAAAAGGTTGTGACAGAGCAGCATCACGGCGCCGAGCACGAGCCAGATGAAATAGTAGATCGAGACCGTGCTGCCGAGTACGAACGGTCCGAGCGCGATCGGCGGAATGCCGGAGAGCCCGCTGTAGCGGTTGAGCGCGTCGAGATTGCCGAACACGAAATAGATCGCGATGCCCCAGGCGATGGTGGAGAGCGGCAGGAAATGTCCGCCGAGCCGCAAGGTCGCCGCGCCCAGCACGGTCGCGACGATACCGGTGAGCGCAAGCCCGAGTGCGAGGCCGATCCACGGCGAGCCGCCCTGCACGGCCGTGTACCAGGCGGTGGCATAGGCGCCGATTCCGACGAAGGCCGCCTGGCCGAACGAGGTGAGCCCGCCCACTCCGGTGAGCAGCACGAGGCCGAGCGCCGCGATGGCGTAGATGCCGATGTAATTCATCAGCGTGATGGTGAAGGTGCCGAACAGCGCTGGCGCGACCGCGATGAAAGCGATGATCGCGGCGAGCACGATGAAGGAGTGCCAACGCATCAGGCGTCTCCCTCTTCTTCCTCGATCTCCTCCTCGACGCTGCCGCTCGACATGAACGACTGCCAGATCAGCACCGGGATGAGTGCGCCGAACACCAGCACTTCCTTGAAGGCGGAATCCCAAAATGCCGCGTAACTTTCCAGAAGACCGACGAGAAGCGCACCGATCGCGGTCGCCGGATAGCTGACGAGGCCGCCGATGATGGCGCCGACAAAGGCCTTCAGCCCGATCAGGAAACCCGAGTCATAATAAAGCGTCGCCACCGGTCCGATCAGGATGCCGGAGACGCCGGCAAGGCCCGAGGCGAGCAGGAAGGCGATCGCCCCGGTGGTCTGCGGCTTGATGCCGACGAGCCTTGCGCCGACGCGGTTGACCGCGGTCGCGCGCAGCGCCTTGCCGGTGTAAGTGCGCTCGAACATCAGGAACAGCAGCAGGCTGAACACCGCCGAACTTGCGACAATCAGGAGGCTTTGGCCCGAAATACCGATCGAGCCGAGATTGAAGAATGCGCTGGTCATCGGCTCGGTGCGGAACCCCTCCGGCCCGAAGAAGATCAGCGCCATGCCCGACGCGGCAAAATGCACCGCGACCGAAACGATCAGCAGCACCAGCACCGAGGCATCGGCGAGCGGCTGGAACGCGATGCGGTAAATGAGCGGCGAGATCGGCATGACGATCAGCAGGGTCAGCGCGACGGCGAGCCACATCGGCAACTCGCGGCCCGCGGCGAGCCACACCAATCCGGCGCACAACACCGGCAACGCCGCATAAGTGAGCAGCGCCTTCGGCAGCAGGCGCAGCTCGCCTCGGCGAATCAGCGCTACCGTTTCGATCGCGGTTGCGAGCGCGGCAAGCGTGAGCACCAGCCACACCGTTCCGGGCATCTGCTTGAGCTGCAGCGCCGCCAGCGTCAGCGCCGAATAGCCGACCACGTCGCCGAACGGCACGAAGATGACGCGCGTCACCAGGAAGATCAGCACAAGGCCGAGCGCGACCAGGACGTAGATCGCGCCGGTGGTGATACCGTCTTGCGCCAGGAGAAGAGCGATCTCCGGCGTCATCGTTCAGAAACGCCGCGGCGATTCAGCAAAGGTCGCTCACTCGATCAGCTTCCACTTGCCCTGCTCGAGCTTCACCAGCACGCGCGCGCGGTCGTCGACGCCATACACGTTGCCGGGCTTGTAGTTGTAGACGCCGTGGGTGCCGACCACTTCCTTGGTCGCGAGCATCGCGTCCTTGAAGGCCTCGCGGAACTCCGCCGTGCCTGGCTGCGCCTTGGCCAGGGCGCGCTTGGCGGCGTCGAGCATCACCAGCCAGCCGTCGAACGCATAGGCCGAGAACGCGTCCGTGGTCGGAGCGTTGTTGGCCTTCTGGTAGGCGTCGCGGAAGGCCAGCGACACCTTCTTGGTGACGTTGGAATCTGGCAACTGCTCGGCAACGATGACCGGACCGGTCGGGCAGATCACGCCTTCGACCGCGGCGCCGCCGACCCGGACGAAATCCGGATTGATCAGCGCGTGCGTACCGTAGAGCCCGCCTTTGAAGCCGCGCTGCTGCAAGGCGATGTAGGGCAGCGCGCCGGGCGTGCCGGAGCCGCCGGTGATCACCGCATCGGGCTGCGAGGCGACGATCTTCAGCACCTGGCCCGCGACCGACGTGTCGGCGCGAGCATAGCGCTCGTTGGTCACGACCTCGACGGAGGAGCCCTGCACGCTCTTCATCAGGCCGTCGTAGACAAGGTCGCCCCAGGAATCCGAAAAGCCGATATAGGCCGCCTTCTTGATGCTGGCCTTTTTCATGCGGTCGACCACGGCCGCGACCATCAAGGGCGGCGGCTGCGGGATCGAGATCATCCACTGGCCATTGGCATGCTGCGGCGCGGGCGCAGGCGTGAGCGAAATCAGCGGCGTCTTGCTCTCGGCGCCGACCGTCGCCATCGCCGTGGTGCCGGGAACGCCCGACGTGCCCATCAGGACGTCGACCTTCTCCTCCTCCACCAGCTTGCGCGCGTTGCGCGACGCCGCCGACGGATCGGAGGCGTCATCGAGACGGATGAGCTTGATGTTGACGTCGCCGACCTTCGCGGCGAAGGCGTGGGCGGCCAGAATGCCCTTTTCATACGGAATGCCGATAGAAGCACCGGGACCGCTCAGCGACGTAACAAAGCCGATGGTGAGATCGGCCGCCGAGCTCGCGCCAACCGACAATGCCAACGCGGCAACACTCGCGCACAAACGTGACAACATGACGATCCTCCGTGGCCTGGCTTTCCCGCTGTCGCACCGACCGGCCGCCATCCCCAACAACGGCTCGAGAGCATTGCGAGATTAAAGCAAGGCGTGCCCCTGACAAGGGCGCGAAACATTTGCAACTGCAAATGTTTTCGCCTTTTGACGCGTTGCCGGGCGAAGCCCCAGAACCTAAAATAACGCTGTTCGCGAAAGGAGATGCCGATGAGCCGATACCGCGGCAACGTCGAAGCAGTCCGCAACTTGATCCGCGAGACCGAAGTCCATCGCGACGTCTATATCGACGACGAGGTGTTCCAGCTCGAGATGGAGCATCTGTTCGGCAACACCTGGGTCTATGTCGGCCATGAGAGCCAGGTGCCCAACGAGGGCGACTACTACGGCACGACGATCGGCACCCAGCCGGTCCTGATGGTCCGGCATGGCGACGACACGGTGCGGGTGCTGCACAACCGCTGCCCCCACAAGGGCACGCGCATCACCACCGAAACCTACGGCAACACCGGAAAGTTCTTCCGCTGCCCGTATCACGCCTGGACGTTCCGCACCGATGGCACGCTGCGGGCAATCCCGCTCGCCAAGGGGTACGAGTGCGCCAAGCTCGAAGAAAGCCATGCCGGCGCGGGCATGAACCCGGTCAAGCACGTCCATAACTACCGCGGCTTCGTGTTCGCCAAGCTCAATGACGTGGGCCCCGGCTTCGAAGAGTTCTTCGGCGAGAGCCTTTCGAGCATCGACAACATGGTGGACCGCTCGCCGGTTGGACGGCTCCAGGTCGCGGGCGGCGTGCTGCGCTACATGCACAACTGCAATTGGAAGATGCTGGTCGAGAACCAGACCGACACCTGCCATCCGATGGTGGCCCACGAATCTTCGGCCGGCACCGCCATCAAAGTGTGGGACAACGCGCCGCCCGGAGCAAAGAAGCCGATGGCGGTCGAAATCTACGCGCCGTTCGTTGCGCCTTACGACTTCTTCGAGAAGATGGGCATCCGGGTCTGGCCGAACGGACACGGCCACACCGGCGTGCACCATTCGATCCATTCCAACTATTCGGCGATCCCGGGGTATTTCGACAAGATGGTCGCGGCCTACGGTGAAAACCGCGCCAAGGCGATCCTCGACGAGAACCGGCACAACACCTGCTACTTCCCCAACCTGATGGTGAAGGGCCCGATTCAGCTCATCCGCCTGTTCAAGCCGATTTCCGCCAACAAGACGCTGGTGGAGTCGTTTACGTTCCGTCTGATCGACGCGCCGGATCTGCTGTTGGAGCGTACGCTGGTCTACAATCGGCTGATCAACGCGCCGACCTCCGTGGTCGGCCATGACGACCTCGAGGTCTACGAACGCGCCCAAGAGGGCCTGAAGGTCGACGCCAATCAATGGGTGAATGTCGGCCGGCTCTACGAACCCGGCGAACAGACCGACATCACAGCCGAGAGCAACGGAACGACCGAATGGCAGATGCGCAACCAGTTCCGCGCCTGGTCGAAATTCATGGCATTGTCGATGTAAGCGGAATGGCCGCACCGACCAACCAGGAACTGATCGATTTCGTCGTGCGTGAAGCGCGGTTGATCGACGAGCATCGCCTCGACGAATGGCTGGAGCTGTTCGCCGACGACGGCATCTACTGGATGCCGCTGGAATGGGGTCAGACCGATCCGAAGCTGACAGCGTCATTGATGTACGAGGACAAGCTGCTCTTGACCATCCGCATCGAACGGCTCAAGGGCAACCGCACCTTCTCGCAGAAACCGCGGAGCCGCTGCCATCACGTGCTGCAGGTGCCGCAGGTCGACAAGCGCGACGAACCTGCAAACGAGTATCTGACCTACACGCCGATGCATTATGTTGAGACGCGCCACGACGAGCAGCAGCTTTACGCCGCCTGGGCGCGGCACACGCTGACCGTCGTGGACGGCAAGCTTAAGATCAAGCTCAAGCGCGTCGACCTCGTCAACTGTGACGCGGCGTTCGGCAACATCCAGCTGTTCATGTGACCCATGACGTCTGGTGTGAACGCCAAATCCTACGATGGTGTGGTTCTCTGCGCACCCATCACCATCCCCTACCGCCGCTATTCGACCAACAGCGCGCACTGGTGGATCGGCCGCGCGCTGCATGAGTTGGTCAAGCGCGCCAAGATCAAGCCCAAGGACATCGACGGGTTTGCGGTGTCGAGCTTCACGGTCGGACCCGACACGGCCATCGGCTTGACCCAGCACTTCGGCCTTTCGCCGCGCTGGCTCGAGCACATTCCGTTCGGCGGCGCGAGCGGCGTCATCGCGATCCGCCGCGCGGCACGCGCTGTGCAGACGGGTGATGCCGAGATCGTCGCTTGCGTGGGCGCCGACACCAATCACGTCGACTCGTTCCGCAAGACGCTGTCGACGTTCTCTCGCTTTGCGCAGGACGCAGTCTATCCATATGGATCGGGCGGCGCGAACTCCTCGTTCGCGCTGATCACCAAGAACTACATGAACATGTATGGCGCGAAGCGCGAAGACTTCGGCAAGCTCTGCGTCGCGCAACGCGACAACGCGCTGTCGATTCCCTATGCAATGATGAAGAAGAAGCTCACACTCGACGAATACATGGCGGCGCGGCCGATCGCCGACCCGATCCACCTGTTCGATTGCGTGATGCCGTGTGCCGGCGCCGAGGCGCTCATTGTTTGCCGTGAGGACACCGCGAAGTCGCTCGGCCTTCCTTTCGTGCGCATCCTGTCCACGATCGAGCGGCACAACGCCTTCACCAACGATCCGGTGCAGATGCGCGGCGGCTGGGCGATGGATATCGACACGTTGTGGTCCGCAGCCGGGATGAAGCCCGCCGATATCGATTTCGTCGAGACCTATGACGACTATCCGGTGATCGTCATGATGCAGATCGAAGACCTGGGTTTCTGCAAGAAGGGCGAAGGTCCGGACTTCGTGCGTTCGCATAATTTCGCCAACGACGGCACGTTTCCGCACAACACCTCCGGTGGACAGCTTTCGGTCGGTCAGGCCGGCGCCGGCGGTGGATATATCGGCCTCACTGAAGCCATGCGGCAGCTCATCGGCGAGCCGATCGGCACCAAGATCGCCGACGCCAAAACCGGGCTCGTTTCGGGCTTCGGCATGATCAACTACGATCGCGGGCTGTCGTCCTGCGCCGCCATTCTCGCGAGAGCCTGAATGACCGAACCCCTTGTCCGCCCGAAACGAAAAAATCCGCTGAAACGGACGCGGCTGCCGCTTTCGCCGCAGGGCGTGCGCAGCCGCACCGGCCATGGCCTCACGGCCGCGGCCGCCGAAGGCCGCTTCGCGCTGCAGGTCTGTCTTGATTGCAACACCGTGGTCTATCCGCCGCGCGACGCCTGCCCGGAATGCCTCTCCGCACGGCTGCCGTTCCGCGACGTCGGCAATGGCGGCGTGCTGGTCGCCGAAACCACCGTGCAGACTTCGACCGATCCTTACTTTCGCGAGCGGACGCCGTGGCGCGTCGGCACGGTGAAGCTCGACGTGGGACCTGCCGTGGTCGCCCATCTGCACGGTGACACAGTCGAGGGCCAGCGCGTGCGCGTCGAATTCAAGCTCGACCGGAGCGGCTCGGCCGTCGCCATCGCGCTTCCCGAGAAGGACACTCCGAACATGGCCGACGATCCGCACCTACGCGAGATGACCTGCGATCCGAAATTCCGCCGCGTGCTGATCACCGACGGCCGTACAGCGGTCGGCCAGGCCATGGCGAAGGCGTTTTCCGACGCTGGAGCCTCGATCGTATTTGTCGGCTTGGCCGATTCCTGGAAGCCGTTTCCAGGATTCGATGCGCTAAAAAAGATCGAGCGTGTCGAGATCGTGCCGCTCGACGTCACCGACACAGAATCGGTCACCGAGCAGGCCGAACAGAACGGCGCGCGCATCGACATTGTGGTCAACACCGCCGAGCACGTTCGCGCGGGCGGCGTGGTCAATCGCCATGGATTGACCGTCGCGCGCGAAGAGATCGACATCCGCTACCTCGGCCTCCTCCGCCTCGCCCAGGCGTTCGGCCCGGTGCTGCGCTTTCGCGGCGCCGATGGCGTCAACTCGGCTGCAGCTTTCGTCAATCTCATCTCGGTGCACGCGCTGATGAACTGGCCGCAATTCGGCAGCCATTCGGCGGCGGAGGCCGCGTGCTTGTCAGCGGCGCAATGCATGCGCGCTGAACTCAGGCCCGGCGGTGTCAAGGTGCTCAACGTGTTCTTCGGCCCGCTGGAGACCGAGTGGTTCCAGACGGTGCCGCCACCGAAGGTGACGCCTGGAGCACTGGCCAATGCGGTGATCCGCGCGCTCAAGCAGGGCGTCG
This sequence comes from Rhodoplanes sp. Z2-YC6860, assembly GCF_001579845.1. Taxonomy (GTDB): domain Bacteria; phylum Pseudomonadota; class Alphaproteobacteria; order Rhizobiales; family Xanthobacteraceae; genus Z2-YC6860. The sequence continues at coordinate 3,259,448 of NZ_CP007440.1, read as the reverse complement.
AAGACGCCTACGTCGGCGACATCGCCGAAGACATCCGGGCGCGCCTTGCGGTGAACCCGAAGGCGCTCGAGCGAGAGATGGAAAGCTGATCATGACCGCGATCGACCTCATGCAATTCGCCCGCGCGGTTTCGAGCGGCGACGTCCGCATCGTCGATCTCACGCAGACGCTCGCACAGGAATTCCCGACCATCGTGCTGCCGCCGGAACTCGGCCAGTGCGCACCGTTCCGCATCGAGGAGGTGTCGCGTTACGACGAGCGCGGGCCCGCCTGGTACTGGAACAACATCAGCCTCGGCGAACACACCGGCACGCATTTCGATGCGCCGATCCACTGGATCTCCGGCAAGGACCTGCCGAACAACGCGGTCGACACCATCGACGTGCGCAAGTTCATCGCGCCGGCCTGCGTGCTCGACTGCTCGGCAGCCTGCGCCAACAATCCGGACTTCGCGCTGACCATTCCGTTTGTCGAGGAGTGGGAGGTGCGCCACGGCAAGATCGAGCCGGGAAGCTGGGTGCTGCTGCGCACCGACTGGTCGAAGAAGACCTACCCGGATTACGCAGGCCTGCGCGACGACGGCGCTCACACGCCGGGGCCTGAGCCCGCCGTGGTGAAATGGTTCGTCGAACAGCGCGACGTGCACGGCTTCGGCACCGAGACAATCGGCACCGACTTCGGCCAGGGCCACCACTTCAACCCGCCCTACCCGGCACACTTCTATATGCACGGCAAAGGCCGGTTCGGCCTGCAGTGCCTGACCAATCTCGATCTGCTGCCGCCCAAGGGTTCCGTGATCATTGCGGCGCCGCTGAAGATCAAGAACGGCTCGGGAAGTCCGTTGCGGGTGCTTGCGCTCGTCGGAGGCGCGAAGTGAGCGACAATGTCGCGGTCGTGACCGGCGGCTCGACCGGCATCGGCGCGGAAATCTGCCGGCAGATGCTCGATGCCGGCTACGAGGTCGTCTCGCTGGCGCTTGGCCGGCCGGAGCAGAAGCACACGCGCTTGCACGCGGTCGAGGTGGACCTGATAGACGCCGAAGCGACGCAACAGGCCGCTGCCGATGTCGCGTCGCGTTTTGCTGTGACGCATCTCGTCCACAACGCCGGCGTCATCCGCCCGGCGCTGCTGCCCGACGTCAAAATCTCTGATCTCGAAGCGTTGTCGCAGCTTCATCTCGGCTCGGCCGTCATGCTTGTTCAAGCCGCGCTCCCGTCGATGAAGCAACAAAAATTCGGGCGCGTCGTGCTGATGTCGTCGCGCGGCGCGCTGGGGTTGCAGACGCGCACGGCGTACGCCGCCACCAAGGCCGGCATGATCGGCATGGCGCGCACCTGGGCGCTGGAGCTTGCGGCCGACGGCATCACCGTCAACGTGATCGCGCCGGGGCCGATCGCGGGCACCGACATGTTCCACGCCTTGGTGCCGAAGGGCGGCGAGCGGGAAGCCGCGCTGGCCAAGGCCATTCCGGTGCAGCGGCTTGGCCAGCCGGACGACGTCGCGCGCGCGGTGATGTTCTTCTGCGACCGCGCCAACAGCTTCGTTACCGGACAGACATTGTATGTGTGCGGCGGCTCAAGCGTCGGCAGTCTCACGATTTAGCTTGCACCTCCGCTTCGAGCGCGACCTTGTCGATCTTGCCGACGGCGGTTTTCGGCAAGTCGGACCGTATTTCAATCGACGCCGGCACTTTGTAGCGCGCCAAGTTTTGCGTGCAGTGAGTGAGCAGTGAAGCCGGATCGAGCACCATGCTCTTTTCAGCAATCACGAAAGCGCGCACGCTCTCGCCGCGATAGCTGTCCGGCGCACCGACGACAGCGGCTTCGCTGACGCCGGGAAACGACAGCAGCACATCCTCGACCTCGCGCGGAAATACGTTGTAGCCGCCGACGATCACCATCTCCTTCTTGCGCCCGCGGATCGTCAACGTGCCGTCATCCTCGATCGCGCCGATGTCGCCGGTGTAAAGCCAGCCGTCGCGCAGCGCCTTGGCGGTCTCCTCCAGCGCGTTGCGATAGCCGCTCATGATCTGCGGTCCCCGCGCGCGGACCTCTCCCGCCTGGCCGCGATTGAGCACGGTGCGACCGCTTTCGAGATCGACGATTTCGATTTCGGTGCGCGGCAACGGCATGCCGACCGCGCCAGGTTTGGTCTCCTGTCCGACCGCGTTGAACGTCAGCACCGGCCCCGCTTCGGTCTGGCCGAAGCCTTCATAGATCTTGCAGCAAACGCGGCCTTCCCATTGCGCCAGCGTCGCCGCGGGGAGCGCCGCCGAGCCCGAATAGCAAAGGCGGAGCGCGGAAAAATTGGCCTCGGCAAAGTACGGATGCGCCATCAGACCGACGAAGATGGTCGGGCTGCCCGGAAAGATTGTGATCCGCTCGCTTTCGAGCGTCTTCAGCACGGCCTCCGCGCTGTATTTTGGCAGGATCACCAGCACGCCCGCGCAATAGGCTGAAAGATAGAGCGCCATCGAGGTCGCGTAGCTGTGACACAGCGGCGTGACGCAGAGAATGCGTTCGCCGCTTTCGCGCGTCGGCAGCAGCGCCTCGCGCTGCGCCACGTTGATGGCAAGCGACCTGTGCTTGAGGTTGACGCCCTTAGGCCGCCCTGTCGTACCGCCGGTGTATTGCAGCGTGGCGAAAGTTTCAGGCGTAGGCAGAGGAGATGCGAGTTCGGCAGGTTTGTCGATCTGCAAATGTCTGCAGTCAAGAATTTGCGTCCGGCCTTTGTGACTTTTGATTGCTGCGACCAGCTCAGCGTAGCTAGCCTGATGCAGCAGCAGCGCGGGCTCGGCATCCTCGATGATGACCGACAGCTCCCGCGCCGTGTAGATCGGGTTGAGCAGCACCGCCTGCGCGCCGACCAGGTGTGTCGCGAAGGTCGCCACCGCCATCTCGGCAGAATTGCCGAGCAGCAGCGCGACGCGCTCGCCGCTGGCGCCCTGCGCGCCCAGATCATTGGCCAATGCCACCGCGGCATTGAGATACTGCGCGTAGGTCAGGCGAAGATCGCCGCAGACCAGCGCCTCAGCCTGCGGCGCACGCGTCGCGGCATCGATCAGGAGATGCGCGAGCGTGGGCGGAACAGGCGGCAACGCATCCGCACCGACCATCCGCGCCGGCTCAGTCATCACGCGTCCGCCACTTCGATCACAACCGCCATGGCGGTATCGCCGGCCGCACAGCCGTGAAACAGGCCATAGCCGCCGCCACGCTCGGTCAATTCCTCGATCAGTTCGATGACCGCCCGCAATCCGGTCGGGCCCTGCGGGTGGCCCCAGACCAGCGAGCAGCCGTAGTTGTTCATCGCCATCAGGTCGCAGCCGGTCTCGCGGGCGAAGGCGATGTCATTCACGGCAAACGGATTGTGCGATTTGATCGCCGCCATGTCGCCGATCTTGAGACCGGCGCGCTTCAGCGCGACCCGCGCCGCCTTGATCGGCGCAGCCGGCATCATCGCAGGTTCTTCGCGCGACTGGCCGAATGCGATGAGTCGGATGGCAAGTTCGGGGCGCTTCGAGAGCTTCGCCGCTCTCTCCTTGGTGGTCACGACCATCGCGGCGTGCCCGTCGGCCGGATGCGTCTGGCCCGCGTAGGTCACGGTGCCGTCCTTCATCACCGGCGCAAGCTTGCGCACGCCGTCCGCGGTCGTGGCGTGCACGCCCTCGTCGCCCGAAAGCTGCGATGCCGTTCGCTTGAAGCCTTTGTCCGGCACCTCGAACGGCAGCGTCATGAAGCGTTTCAGGAACCGCGAGTCGTGCGCCAGCGCGTCCTGGTATTGCTCGTAGCGGCGCAGCGTCACGTCGTTCTGCTCCGCTGTCGTGATCTGCCATTTCCGCGCGACGTTCTCCGCGGTCTGCAGCATCCCCGATCCGGTCAGCGGATCGCAGGAGAAGTTGTCGAGCACCCAGTCCTCATGGGCGCCCGTGCCGCCCGGTCCCGACGGCTGCGGATAATAGATGTGCGGTCCGTTCGAGGTCTTATCGGCGGTGATCACGAGCACGCACTGCGCATCGCCTGTCGCCAGATTCTGCGCCGCGGTGGCGAGGCATCGCGCACCGGTGGCGCAGGCCTGGTTGATGGTCGGACCCGAGACGTGGCCGGCACCGAGCATGCCCGTCACCCACGGCGCGCCGAAGAAACTGTGCTGCTGCGGGATCGTGGTGCCGAGCACGCCGAAATCGAACTCGGTCCCGTCGATCGCGCGGCTGCGCAGCTCGGCCTGCGCGCGATGTGCCGCAAATTTAAGCGCGTGCAGGCCTGAGAACGCGCCCTGCCAGCGCGCGAAGGGCGAAGACCAGTAGGCACCATAAGGAATGTACGCTTCGATCATGCTTTAGATTACCGGCCGGAGCCATGCACGTGAAGCCGGTCCACACGCAATCGAAATGCCTTTCGGTCCAATCGCATGGCTGCTAGCCTGGACGAAATCAAAACTGACAGTGTGTCGCCAATTGCGGCGCGCACTCTGGGGAGAACGCACATGGCAGACGAACGGATTCTCCGTCGAGAATTCCTGAAAGGCGCGGCGATCGCGGGCACCGCCGCCGCGACAGCAATCGCGCCCGCAACCGAGGCCGCCGCACAAAGCGCCCCGCCAAAGCCACAAGCCCCGCCCGCAGCCAGTGCCGACAGCGACGCGATGGTGACGTTGTCGCCAGCCGAGCAGGCGTTCTTCACGGCCGCAGCCGATACCATCATTCCGGCCGACGATCTGTCGCCGTCGGGAAGCGATTGCGGTGTGGTGACCTTCATCGACCGCCAGCTCGCCAGCGCCTGGGGCGGCGGCGCCAAGATGTACCGCAGCGGACCGTTCAGGAAACCGCCCGGCGAAGGCTTCGGCTACCAGCTTGCGCTGACGCCGCGCGAGTTCTTCGCCGCCGGCATCACCGCCACCAACGCCTGGCTCAAGAAAACCCGCGGCAAGGAGTTCGACCGCCTCTCGCTCAAGGAGCGCGACGAGGTGCTCAAGGTCATGGACCAGGGCAAGGCCGAACTGCAGAACTTTGACGGCAAGCAGTTCATGGAGGCGCTGCTCGACATCACCATGGAGGGCTTCTTCTCCGATCCGATCTACGGCGGCAACAAGAACAAGGTGTCGTGGCGCATGATCGGTTATCCGGGCCTGCCCGCCACCTACGCCAACATGATGGATCTGTACCGGAACAAACTCTACAAGCCGGAACCGCAGTCGATCGCGGACTTCTCGTAAGGAGGACGGAGCATGGCAACACGTCTGAAGGAAGTCGATGCGGTGATGGTCGGCATGGGCTGGACCGGCAGCATCATGGCGCGCGAACTCACCAAGGCCGGACTCAACGTCGTCGGTCTGGAGCGCGGGCCGGACATCAAGCCCGCCGAAGATTTCGCGATGCCACACATCCGCGACGAGCTGCGGTATGTGCAGCGGCTCGAAATCATCCAGGACCCGGCGATGGAGACGCTGTCGTTCCGGCATCGCCCGAGCGAGCAGGCGTTGCCGATGCGCCGGATGGGATCGTTCCTGCCGGGCAACGGCGTCGGCGGCGCCGCCAATCACTGGGGCGGTCAGCACTGGCGCTACCTGCCAAGCGATCACCAGACCCGCAGCAACATCCTCAACCGCTACGGCGCCAAGGCCCTGCCCGAAGACATGACGGTGCAGGACTGGGCGATGACCTATGACGAGCTCGAGCCCTATTACGACCGGTTCGAGAAGCTCTGCGGCGTGTCCGGCAAGGCCGGCAACCTGCGCGGCCAGAAGGTCGACGGCGGCAATCCGTTCGAGGGCGCACGGCAGAACGACTATCCGACACCGCCGGTGAAGATGACCGAGTCGGCGCTGATGTACGCCAAGGCGTGCAAGGAGCTCGGCTATCATCCGTTCCCGCAGCCGGCCTCGACGATCAGCCAGCCCTACACCAACACCGAGGGGCTCGCGCTCGGCGGCTGCCAGTATTGCGGTCACTGCGAGCGCGCCGGCTGCGAGGCCAATGCCAAAGCCGGCCCGCATATCTGCGTGCTGCCGGTGCTGCGCGCCGATCCGAAGTTCGAGCTGCGCGTGCATTCGTGGGTGAGCCGGCTCACCTACGACAAGGCCGCGAAGAAAGTCACCGGCGTGGTCTACACCGACACGCGGACCGGCGAGGAATACGAGCAGCCCGCGGGCATGGTCGTGCTCTCGGCCTATGTGTTCGGCAACATCGGCTTGCTGCTGCATTCCGGCATCGGCGAGCCTTACGACCCGGCGACGCAGAAAGGCGCCGTCGGCAGGAACTACTGCTACCAGCTCTCCCGCATCGGGCTGACGATGTTCTTCAAGGACAAGAACTTCAACCCGTTCATGGGCTCGCCCGGCTCGATGATGGTGATCGACGATTTCGACGGCGACAACTTCGATCACACGGGCCTCGGCTTCTTTGGCGGCTGCCGCATTCAGACCGGCCACGGCGAAGGCCGGCCGATCGCCTACCGGCCAACGCCACCCGGCACGCCGCGCTGGGGCTCGGCCTGGAAGAAGGCCGCGGTCGACAACTACCAGCATGCGCTGTCGATCGGCATGTCGGGATCGAACTACGCCAACCGCAACAACTATGTGGACCTCGATCCGACCTACAAGGATCAGCTCGGCCGCCCGCTGCTGCGGCTCACCTACAACTTCGTCGAGAACGACTACAAGCTCGCCGAATACTGCATGAGCAAAGTGGTCGAGATCGCCAAGGTGATGAACCCGACCGTCATGGGCTCGCCGCGTCTGCGCAAAGGCGACTACGACATCGTGCCGTACCAGTCGACGCACAACACCGGCGGCACCATTATGGGCACGGATCCCAAGACCAGCGTCGTCAACCGCTATCTGCAGTCGTGGGACGCGAGCAATCTGTTCATCATGGGCGCTTCGACGTTCCCGCAACAGCCGGCCTACAACCCGACCGGCCCGGTCGGCGCGCTGGCCTACTGGGCGGCGGACGCGATCGTCTCGAAGTATCTCAAGAACCCCGGCCCGTTGGTGCACGCATGAGGCAACAGATGATCATGACGTCGTTACGCATCGCGGCAGCAGCCGCAGCTCTCGTCATCTCGGGCGCCGCGGCCTCTGCGGTCGATGCCGAGCACGGCAAGACGCTCTACACCGCATGTGCGGCCTGCCATTCGGAGAAGCCGGACGCGCTCGGGCCGAGTCTGAAGGGCGTGTTCGGACGGCAGTCGGCATCGCTCGATGACTTTCGCTATTCGAACGCGATGAAGCGCGCGAAGCTCACCTGGGACGAGGCGAACCTGCGCGAATACATCGCCGATCCGCAGGCCAAGGTGAAAGGCAACCGCATGCCGTTCGCGGGCTTCAGCCAAGCCACCGACGTCGATGACGTTGTGGCGTATTTGAAGACGCTGAAGTAGCGGCGGCGGCGCACCCCGCTGCGCACCCGCGGTGCGGAGACCCACACCTCCGTCAACAAGGTGGTCGTCGCCCCCGGGCTTGACCCGGGGGCCCATACGCTGCTGCGACAAAGCACACGCTTACGACTGCCTTCGCCACGGCCGCTCATGGATTGCCGGGTCAAGCCCGGCAATGACACCGCCTTGGGTTTGGAGCGGCGAAATCCTGATTCAATTGTCAAACAGCCCGCGCTTTTCAGCGCATCCCTTCAACATCGATCCAGGCGTGATTCATCGGCCCCTTCAGATCAGGCACGGGGCCAGCGCCTCTATTCTTCCTGCTCCCTCACATGCGTGAGGGCGCGGAGCGCCGGTTGGCGCTACGTGGTCGTCGGCACCCTTGGGAGGTGCCGCGGGCTTGCGAAGCCCGCTCGCCTCCCGGCGCTCCACTTGTGGCGATTTATTGCGAGGCCACCGTTCGAGATTCGATCGGACCGGCTGGGCTCTCACCCACCATGCTCCAGGGGGCATTTGCGCCCGCTTTCACCCGATCGCGCCCTGCCACTGAAGGCGGCCCCCTCATCGGGGACGGACAATGACCTCGCACCCTGGGACGTGGTCACGAGCCACGCCTGCAGGCGCCACACCCCGCTCCGCCAAACAGACGTCTCTAGATGACGCCCTCAGTGAGCGAAGCAATTTCGCGTCTACACGTGATTTGCGGAAACGCAAACAATTATTCGCGTTCGCAAGCTTGCCCAGTGTTCCTTGGGCGTCAGGAAAGCCGCTGACACCGGCTTGCCTCAAGCAAAACGAAAAGACCCTGGGCTGCGACTGCTCCAGGGTCTTCCGCCAGCTCAGGCGCGGTCGCAGTCGCGGGGGGCGAGCTGGCTACGCAGGCAACGCCCCGTTGCGGAAACGGTTCCGGGCGGTGTGAAGGCCGCGGCTTCAGGCCAACCGTCGGTCAGTCGTAATGAATCCCGGTTTCCTTCACCACCGGGGCCCAGCGCTCGGCCTCCTTGCGGATGAATGCACCGAACTCCGCCGGCGTCGATGTCGCGGGGAACAGTCCGGTCGCCTCGGCCTTCTGCTTGATGCCGGGATCGGCCATGATCTCCGCAACCTTGCGGCTGAGCTTGTCGGCGATCGGCTGCGGCGTGCCCTTCGGCGCCACGAGACCAAGCCACACCGTGACGTCGTCGAAATTCTTGAGCCCCGCCGCAGCAGAAATCAGCGGCGCGTCCGGCGCCGGCGGAAACGGTCCGGCGTCAAACTTCGCCAGCACGCGAAAACGGCCGTCCTGAATGAGCGACAGCGCGGCCGACGGCCCATCGAGGACATACTGCACGCTGTTGGTCAGAAGCCCCTGCGTGACCTGCGCACTGCCGTTGTAGCGCACGAGCTCCGCATTCGTGCCGAGCGCCTTGTTCAACAGAAAGCCGGTGAGCTGCGTCGTGATCGTGCCGGCGCCGTAATTGAACTTCCCGGGCGCAACCTTCTCTTTGGCGATCAGATCGCCGACGCTTTTGATGTCGCCCGACGCGTTCACCATCAAGAGCACCACGGTCTTGCCGACCATGGAGACCGGCACGAAGCTCAGCGGATCGTAGGGCAGACTCTTGTAGAGGAACTGGTTCATCACCAGCGTCGAGTCGATGGCCATCAGGAGCGTGTAGCCGTCGCCTGGCGCGGTCGCGACCACCTGCGCGCCGATCACCGTGTTGGCGCCGACGCGATTTTCCACCGTGACCGTCTGCTTCCAGTCCTCGCCGAGCCTCTGGGCAATGATGCGTGCGAGAACGTCGGACGGCCCGCCGGCCGGGAATGGCACGATGACTCGGATCGGCCGGTTCGGATAGCTCGCCGCGTCCGCGGCACTTTGCGCGCGGGCCTGCCACGGCCACAAGGCCAGAAGCCCCAAAAGCGCGAACCACACCCGTTTCGATGCCGTGCTTGTCGATGCCATCCCAGCCCTCCCTCGATTTTTGTTCTGCCTGCCATAGCAGATCGGCAATTGGCAGCCACCGCAAGGTCCGTCGTAGGATCGAGCGATTCAACCAGGAGGACCTGACATGCGAACGATCACGATAGCGCTTGCAGCCGTAGCCTGCCTCTCCCTCGCCTCACCGGCGTCGGCGCAGAGCTTCGAGAAGAAGAACTACAATTACAGCGAATGGACCAAAGGCCGCTTCTCGGAAGCCGTCACGGTCACCGGCCCGGGCAAGATGATCTTCCTCGCCGGCGTCGGCGCCGAAGACGAAAACGGCAAGGGCGGCGACATTCTTCACAAGGGCGACTTCACCGCCCAATGCAAGTACGCCTTCGACAAGATCAAGCGCGCGCTGGAGAAAAACGGCGCGACCTACGGTGATGTCGTCAAGATGGTCACCTACATGACCGACGTCCGCTATCAACCGGACTTCGGCAAGTGCCGCCAGGAAACCTTCGGCTCGACGCCCATGCCGGCGCACACGCTGCTCACCATCAGCCAGCTGGCGTGGCCCGGGATGCTGGTCGAGATCGACGTCACCGCGATGGTGCCGGTGAAGTAAGGAGAGCGATCAGTCACGCGTGACGCCGGCCGTCACCTGAACATTCGGAAAACAACCCGACGTCACGCGAACCCTTCGCAGACTCATGCGGCGATATCAGCTTCTGGATGGCTTATCGGCCACTTTCAGGACTTGCCCCTTGGCCGCGAGTATCCTTTCAGGCTCATCCTCGGAGAAGCCGGCAGCCGATACCTTTACCCAGTTGAGCGCATATTCATGCTTGTTGGCTTCGTAGAGCAACTGCGCCAAGCGGAATGCAAATGCGACGGGCCGGTCTTCGGTGTAGATTGAATCTTCATCATTCTTTCCTTCGGCCTTCGCGTCCGCATTTGCGGATGCAATCTCGTTTGCCGACACTTCGATTTTGAAGTCACCTTTGATGGCGCCGCCTTTTATCAATTTGACTGTAGTGGCGTAGAGCACCTCGTACGCAACATAGATTTTTCCTTCGGCAAGAATCTTCTCACCAAATTTTGCAGGAGCTATTCCCGCATCGTTCAAGGCCGCCAATATCTTTATCGGTTCGGCAAGCCTCGTCGTCACCCCGTCAAAGCGATACTCGGTGTTACCTTCGATCGATCCACCCGCATCCAATTGCGCTTGACCAAGATGAAACCATTCCAGCAACTGCTTGAAGAAACCGACACTCAGATTGCCGCCCTTGCTGGATATATTTGATTTCCCGAACGGAGATGTAACATTCTTGGTGTAACCCAACTTCTTCGGCAGAACTGAATTGAGCGATCCGAATTGGAACAGCGAACTGCCCTCCGCGCCGAGAATATAAATGTAAGGGGGCAGTACCCCGCCCTTCGGCAGCAAAATCGGCTGAAAACCCTTGCTGTTCAGAAAATTGACAAAGCCGTCGTTCAATTGCTCAGCCATTATTATCCTCCGTATGAAAGGCGAAACTCCTCCGGCACCACCGCCAACAGTTTTGGATACGCCGCGACTAGAGACCTTTTTGTCTCGATGTTGGCCGCATCCTCAACCTGAGCATTCGAGAGAACGCGCCGAAGCGTAGCAGCCACTTCCGAGAGAACCTCGGGCTGCGCCTTGCTGGCGATGAAGGCCAAATCGTTTCCCATTCTTTCGTCTATCGGATTGCCCTGACAGATGTGGATCAGCCTGGCGACAACACCCGAGACAATTTGCGCGACGGAACTCGGAGGATGCGGAACGTCGGCATCCAGCGCGTGTTCACATGATTGCAATCGGCAGTCAGTCGAGAACACTTGCGTTGTCTTGACGTAGAACATTAGCTCGCTTCCGAGAAACCCTTGTGCGATGTTGATCACATTCGCGAAACGAACTTCGGATTTCGGATACCTCTTGAGAACGATTTTCAGTATTCGCTCACGCGCCGCCTGCGCGCGTATGCTCAAAAACGCGCCCGATAGCGCGGAATTCTCCTGAGCCGCCGGCGCAGCAAACAGCTCGAACAACGTCTCGGCTGCCCATCGGTCGGCTTCTGGTTCTTCTGTCTTTGGCTCACGCGGCCCAGCTTTGTGTAACGCCGCGTGGCCATATTCATGCAAGATCGTGAACAGGATGGCTGCCGCCGTGTTTGAGGCCGCGATCTGCGTCGCTTTCGGCCCCAACTTAAGAGAAAATGGCGCGATCTCCTGCCAATCCAAACGCTCTTGATAATTTTCGTAAGCTTGCCGAAGACATTTATCGACTTCGGCAGGCGCGTTTGCAGCCGCTTCGATCAAGCGCGTTCCGTCGTATGAGTTGATTCCGGAACCAAGCGCCTGAGTTATCTCATGGAGAAAAAGAATTATTCCATCATTGATCTTGATATAGGAGCTTCCGTCAGCGTACAGCACCGCGCCGGCCGACGGTTTCTGCTCCTTCACCAGAAGAAACTCTGTTTTGGAAAGCTTGGGGTATTTGATTTTGTGGGCTGCCCATTTTGCCGCGCTCATCAGGCCAACCGCTTCTTTCACCCATTCAGAAGCAATCGGACTCTTATGACCCTCCAAGTCGTCTTGTTTGGCCTTCTGCGCTTCCGATCTTGTATCCTCAGGAGTCATGCGATCACCCACACGGCTCAGGCTGCACTCAGCGCGATGTTTTCGTCGCTGAACACCAGGACATTCTTCAGCAGCCGCGATGTTAGTGGAAGAAACAAGGGCTTCGACGGTAGCCTGCTGCGCATAATGGCGCACATGACGAACAACTGCTCGACCGCATGAGACGCTGGTGCAATTTACATCAAGGTTGCCGTATCGTTGAAAGAACGATCAAGGTCGTCATACGCGCGTCACATCTCCGCGGAAACACCGCGCCAAGCGTGAGCGCCGACGATGTGCAGTAGCCTGAGCATTACGGTCCACCCGGCGGGACCGTTCTTCCCCAAGCGCCAACCCGGGTGTGCCGAAGCCCACGGCGCACCCCTACCCCATTACTGCCAACGGTATCCTTTGCCATGCCACGATGCGCGCCATATTCGCGAGATTTTTGAAGGAGGCGACCATGGCCAAGGCTGGACGTTCGACTGAGGCGGCATTCGCGCCGAACGAGCAACTGCAAACGGCGTTGAAGGGCGGCAGCGACGACGTGTCGGTGCTGCGCGGCTTCATCGGCGAGACCGATCGTGACGGCTACATCCGGCTCTACGCGTCGATATCGGACACGACCACCAGCGTCGAGATCGCCAAGGACGACATCGTCGACACCGGAGACGTCCAGGGCAACACGCTCGGCAAGCGCTTCGTGCTGATCCGGAAAGGCGCGCGCATCACGGTCATCAAGACCCGCACCACCGAGTTTGGCAACGGCCCGGCGTTGAGCGGCGACGAGATGGTGCCGGTGCGGGCAGGCCGGCTCACCATGCAGCTTCGCAAGGCCGTGGCTGACACCTGTGTCTGTATCTGCTCCTGCGGCACCTGCCAGAGCCACTGCACCAACTATTGTGGCGTCTGCACCTGCATTCCGCAGACCAAGGCGCAGTAATGCTTGCGACCGCGAATCCTGCGGAGAGCGCCGGCAGGGCGAGCACCGCCTCGCTCGACTTCGAGGCGCCTTATCTGATCGAGAAGCTGGTGAAGGACCGCCTCTGCGCGAACGCGGAGGAAGCGGACGCGCTGTTCCGCGAGGTCAAGCGCTTCCTGTACCTGAACCGGGCCGACCGCAGCCGGATCTGGGACATGTACTCGCACCGCGTCGACGAGGTGTGGCACCAGTTCGTGCTGTTCACCCGGCAGTACATGGAGTTCTGCGAGCGCCACTACGGCATCTATCTGCCGCACGCGCCGAGCAATGCGCCCAAGCCCGAGCGCGGTACGTTTCCCGACGTGCCGACCGCGACGTTCGCGGAGTTCGCCGCGCGTTACGAGACGATGTACGGTGAGCCGCTGCCGGACTGCTGGCACGACGACCGCAGCGTCAGCCTCAACCGGCGCGTCATCGACCAGCGGATCGGCAGACTGCTGATGCAGGAGACCGGCGGCAATCTCGAACTGTTGAGCGGCGATGGCACGGTGGAATTCGCCATCAATTCGATCGCGGTGTCGGCCATCACGTTCATCGCGGAAACCGGCGCATTCTATGTGCGCGAACTGCCCGGCGAACTGACCGATGAGGAAAAGGTCGCGCTGGTCACGACCCTGGTGCAGCACCGCTTTCTTCGCGTCGCCGGCTAGTTCTACTGCGTCAAAGTGCCGTCGTTCGTTACTGTGCCCTCTCCTTGTGGGAGAGGGCACAACAATAGGCGCTTCGCTCTCTTCTGACGCAGTCAGATTAGGACGCGATCAGCTCCTTGATCCGCGACCAGCTCTTGCGGCCGTCACGGCCGGTGTCGTCGTAATCGGTCGGCGGATAATCGGAAATCGCCTTGAAGCTCGGCCGCGCCTTGATGCGGGCGAACCAGTCGGCAAGACGCGGGCGCTTCTCCCACATGGCGTCGAGGCCAAGCCGGTCGATGCGTTCGACATAGGGCGTGATCTCGGCATCGGCCAACGTGTACGTGTCCGAGGCGAGCCACTTGGTCCTGGCAAGCTGCGCCTCCATCTCACCGAAGGTCTTCTCGAACACCTTGATGTGGTCGCGGAAGAACGGCGTCTCGATGCCCTTTTCGATGAGCGCCCGCTGCCGCTCGCGCCGTGCGGGGTCCGGCATCTTCATCAGCCGCTCCTCGAGGCCGTCGCCCATCTGCTTCTTGAGCTGGGGCCCGAACGAAACCGCAAAGCTCACCGTGGCGCAAGCCATGTGCAGGATGTCGTCGGGAAGCTTGCACCAGAGCCGCATCGTCGCCCGCTCCACCGGCTTCTTCGGCATCAGCGGCGGGTCCGGAAACACCTCATCGAGATAGGCGCAAATGACACTCGACTCGACGATGACGTTGCCGTCATGCACCAGCACCGGCACCACGCCGCGCGGATTCATCGCCTTGAACTCGGGCGTGAGCTGTTCACCGCGCGCGAGACTCAGATGATGGTTGGTCCACGGCTGGTCTTTTTCCGAGAGGACGACGCGGACCTTCTGCGCGCAGACCGAGATGTTGTTGTGATAGAGCTCGAGCACCGGCGTCTCCCTGAAGTTTCTCGCCGGAGGGAGTCTAGCAGGGATTTCGCAACCGGAACGGCCATGACGGATGCGCATCCGTCATGGCCCCATCCCCGGCTCAAGTCTTGTATTTCGGCATCATGGTTTCGGCGTTGCCGCGCTCGATCAGGCGCAACTCCGCGGCGCTGAACATGCCGGTCTCGCGGAGCTCCGTCGCCGTGCCGCTCGCCGTGAGGAACGGGAAGTCGGTGCCGAACACCAGCTGGGTCGGCTTGATGAGCTTCATCAGCGAGGCCAGCGGATAGACCGTCGAGGCGTTGGCGGTGTCGTAGTAGAAGCGCTGCAGATAGTGGATCGGCCCTTCGGGCAATCGTGATCTCAGATCCTTGCGAAGGTCGGCAAGGAACGTGAAGCGCTGGACCAGATAGGGCGCGGTGCCGCCGGCATGCGAGAAGATGAACTTGATATCGGGGAAGCGCGGCGCCGTGCCGCTGAAAATGAGGCTCGCGATGGTTCGCGTGGTGTCGGTGCCGAGCTCGATGGCAGGCTCGAACACGTCGGGTACGAGGTTGCGGCAGCAGGCGTTGCGGAACGGATGCGTGTAGACCACCGCCTTGCGGCGATTCAATTCCTCCATCACCGGCGTGAAGGCCGGATCGCCGAGGAACTTGCCCTCGTAGTCGGTCATCATGCAGATGCCGTCGGCCTTCAGCGTGTCGAGCGCGTATTCGATCTCGCGCAGCGAGCCCTCGACGTCGGGCAGCGGGACGGTGCCGAACAGGCCGAAGCGGCCGGGATACTCCCTGACCAGACGCGCGCCGAAGTCGTTGGTCTCGCGCGCCAGTGCGCGGGCCGCGTCATAGTTGCCGAAGAACACGCTGGGCTCGCTGATCGACAGGATCGAGGTCGCGACGCCCCCTTTGTCCATGTCCTCGATCGACTTCTGCGCGGTGAGCCGCATCAGCGGCACCTGCCCGGTCTTGCGGCCAGTGATCTCCGCGATGAAGCCCGGCGACGAGAAGTGGTGGTGGACGTCGATCCGGAACGGCTTCTCAGAGGCTGCCGTCTGCGCCTTCGCGGTGCCGGCGCCAAACAGCGCGCCGGCGCCCATCGCGGCCATGCCTTTGAGAAAATTCCGCCGGCCGCAGCAGCCGGCGGTGTGGACGTGACTTGTGTCACAACGGAAGGCGCCGGGAGGCGTGGCATTGAGCATTGTCATGGTTGTCACCTCAACGTTGGAAATGCCTTTCGCCCCTCGACGTCTTGCCTGCTCCCTACTCGCCGCGCGCCAGCGGCGGCGTGGCGTAGCCCGGCACCACATGGGCGTCGATCAGATACGGCTGTCCCTGCTCGACGACCTTGAGGCCGCGCAGGATGGCGGCTTCGAGATCCGGCACGTTCTTCACCGGGCCTTCGGCCTCGACGCCCTGCGCCCGCGCAAGCGCTGCGAAATCGAGCTGCGGATGATCGATGCGCTGGCCGATCCAGCGGTTCTCCACCGGCCGGGCGCGGATCTTCGCCACGGCTTCCTGATGCAGCTCGTCGTTGAAGTTGGAGCGGTTGTTCGAGACGATATAGAGCGCCGGCAGCGAATAATGCGCGGCGGTCCAGAGCGCGGAGACGCCCTGCATGAAGTCGCCGTCGCCGAGCACCGAGACCACCGACCGGCCGCTGTCCTTCATCGCAAGCGACACGCCGACCGTGATGCCGGGACCAGCCGCAAGCCCCGCGCCGCCGTCGTGGCCCAGGAAATCGAGCGGATCGTGGAACGGGTAGACGTCGCCGGCCCAGCCGATCGTGGTGTGCGCCAGGCTGAACTTGCGCGTGCCCCTGATCTTCTGCAGCGCCACCTCGACGTCGCGCGGCATGATCTCGGTCGCGCTGTTGGCGGAGTATTCGGCGGGAGCCAGCGTGCTCTTGCCGGTGCTGCGGGACGCCGGCCGCTTGGCAAAGCGCTTCTGCAGCACGGGCAGCAGTTGCGCGATCAGCACGTCGGCGTCGGCCGCGACCGGCAGATCGATCGGCGGCAGGCTGAAGTAGTCCATGCTCCAGCCGTTATGCAGCGCGTGATCGAGCGAGACATGCGCGACCTTGGCTTTAGTGTCCGCGGTCTTCTTCGAGATCTGCAGGAAGAAACCGTTGAGGTCGACCCAGTCGAAGCTGACGATCAGATCGGAATCCGTCACGACCTCCTTGGCCTTGGGGCTCAGCCAGTAGGACGGCGGCACCGCGTGCTGCGGATGATCGGTCGGGAACACCGAGCGCTCGCGGATCGACGTCAGCACCGCAGCGCCTGAGTGCTCGACCAGCGCGACGCGGCGATCCCAGGCGTCCTGCTTGCGCGAACCGCGCCCGAACAGGAACAGCGGCTTCTTCGCCGCCGCGATCAGATCGGCCAGCGCCGAAAGCTGCGCCTCGGAGGCCGACGGCGCATCCGCGGCGCGGAAGCGGCTCGGATCGGGAACGTAGACCGAGCGGTCGAGCTTGGTCTCCTGCAGGCCCGCATCGAGACAGACATAGACCGGCCCGTAGGGCGGCGTGGTCGCCATCTGATAGGCCTTCAGCATGCCCTCGACGATGGCGGCCGGCGAGCGCGGCTCGTCGTCCCACTTGGTGAAGTTACGGAGCAGCGCGCCCTGGTCTTTCGCGGTGTGGATCCAGTCGATCCACGGCCGCCGCCGCTCCGCATCGACCGGCCCTGTCGCGCCGAGCGCCAGGATCGGCATGCGGTCGCACCACGCGTTGAACACCGCCATCAAGCCGTGCATCAGGCCGACATTGCTGTGCAGCACGCAGGCCATCGGCTCGTCGGCGACCTTGGCATAGCCATGCGCGATGGCGACGACGTGGTCCTCGTGCAGGCACAGCAGCATCTGCGGCGAGCCGTTGCCGAGATAGTTCACCAGGCTGTCGTGGAAGCCGCGATAGCTCGCGCCGGGATTGAGCGAGACATATTTGATGTTCAGCTTGCGCAGCATCTCGGCTGCGACGTCGCTCGCCCATCCCATGTCGTTCGGGGCAGCCTTGTTTACCGGCCTTTCAAGGTCTTTCATGTCTTCTCACTTTGGTGGTGTTGAGGCCGCGCGAACTGCGCGGCCCTGTTACGAAGAAAGTGCGATCAGTTCTCCGGCTTGACGCCGCTCGCGGTGACCAGCGGTCCCCACAGCTTGTCTTCCTTGACCAGGAAGGCTTGCGCCTGTGCGGGCGTGACTTCCAGAAACTCCGCGCCCTGCTCCTCGAGCTTCGTGCGGAAGTCCGGGTCTTTGACGACCGTCGCGATGTCGGCTCCGATCTTCGCGACGATGTCGTCCGGCGTCTTGGCGGGAACCACGATCGAGGACCACGACGAGCCGACGTATTTACCGAAGCCCTGCTCAACGGAGGTCGGAACGTCCGGCAACTGCTTGATGCGCTTTTCCGTCAGCACCGCGATGGCGCGGACCTTGCCGGCACGGATCTGCGGCAGCACTTCGGTCGAGGGCCCCGAATAGAACGAGATGCGCCCGGTGATGAGATCGGCGAACACCTGCCCGCCGCTGCGATACGGCACATGCACCATGTCGAGCTTCTCGCCGAGCGCCATGTACTCCGACATCAGGTGCGGCGACGACCCCGGTCCGACGGAGGCGAACGGCGTGCCGGGATTCTTCCGGGCGTATTCGAACAGCTCTTTCAGATTGTGCACTGGCAGCGAATTGCTCACCACGGTGACCAGCGGATAATAGGCGATCACCGAGACCGCGCGGAAATCCTCCAGCGCCTTGTAGCGCAGGTTGGAATAGACGTGCGGCATGATGACGAAGGGCGGTGGCGCGAGCAGCAGCGTGTAGCCGTCCGCCGGTTGGGTCGAAGCGTAAGCCGTGCCCAGGGTCGTGCTGGCGCCGGGCTTGTTTTCGATGATCACCGGCTGCTTCCAGATTTCGGAAAGCTTCTGGCCGACGGCGCGGCCCATGATGTCCGAGGCGCCGCCGGGCGCAAACGGGACGACCAGCGTGACATTCTTGGACGGATAACTCTGCGACCAGGCTTGAGTCTGGACGGAACCGAGGATTGCGAGCACAGCCAGAAAACAGCGCATAACGACCTCTTCGTTGATGCCGCCCGGCGCTGGAGTTCAGCGTCGCTTGCGGCGCACTCCTGCCGGCACCAGGATCGCGGCCTCCGCCTTCGACATCGTTCGCTCGATGTGCGCGGCCGACAGGCGGCATGCGCGATCGGCGTCGCGCGCGAGCGCCGCCTTCATGATCGCCTCATGCTCGTCGACGTCCTCGCGGGGACGGGAGGTATTGGAAATGGAAAGCGCGACGTAGCGTTCGGATTGGTCGAACGCCGTCTCACGGAAGGTCTCGATCATCACCGAGCCGCTGGCGCTGGTCAGCGCCGCATGGAAGTTGCGGTGCGCCTCGACCCACGGCCGGCTCAGCCGGTTGCTGCTGCCCTCGAATTTGGTCTCGCGCGAAAGCCGATGAAACGCCGCGACGACGTGAGTCTCCCACGTCAGGTCGCCGCGCTCGATCGACCAGCGCAGCGCCAGGCATTCGATCTCGCGCCGCACCGCGCAGACGTCGCGCAAATTCTCCGCCGATGCCGGCAGCACCTGGAAGCCCTTGTTCTGACGGAGCAGCACGAGGCCTTCCGCTTCGAGCCGCATCAAGGCTTCGCGCAACGGACTGAAGCCCACTCCGTAGCGCTCGCGCAGATCCTCCATCCGCAGCCGCGCGCCCGGCAGCAGATCGCCCACCAGAATGTCGGAACGGATGCGCTGCCAGACCTGAGCCGATTGCGTGACGACCTGCTTCTCACGCTCGAATTTGGGGGCTTCAGTGGTTTTCATGATCAAATCGAATCCCGGCCATTCACAATGGGCGGTCCTTTTACTGGACCGTCGGACAACTCGCAAAGGCAAGCATCCTGCATCGGATGACCATATTTTCGATAATCATTTGACTTGCAGAAAATATCTTGAAAGTGTGCGCCGATCAAGCCGCCAGCCGCAACGACGCCTTTTAAATCCGACGATTTTGCCGCCGCATGAATGCAACCACCACAGTCACGGTGTCCGCCGAAGCATTGGCCGGACTTGTCCGTAGAATCTTCGTCGCCGCAGGACTCGCCGAGCCCGCGGCGCAGACGGTCGCGGACGGCTTGGTCGACGCCGATCTCGAAGGCCTCGCCTCGCACGGCGTCATGCTGGTGGACCTTTATGTCGACCGTATCCAGGCCGGTTCGGTTTCGACTGCGGACGCGGGCACGGTGGTGTCCGACCGAAGCGTCGCGGTGGTGCTCGATGCCGGCAACGCGCTCGGTCATCTGACCGGCGATCAGGCCATCGGCCTCGCCATCGAGCGCGCCCATCGCCTTGGCGCGGGGATCGTCGCGGTCCGCCACGGCTTCCACTTCGGCACGGCGCGGCGTTACGCGGTGCGCGCGGCGGAAGCCGGCTGTATCGGCATCGTCGGCTGCAACACGCGGCCCCTGATGCCCGCGCCCGGCGGCGCCGAGCGCGTGGTCGGCAACAATCCGCTCGCCATCGCGGTCCCGACCGACGGCGCGATTCCGCTGGTGCTCGACATGGCGACCAGCGAAGCCGCGATGGGCAAGATCCGCATGGCGGCGAAGCAGAGCAAACCCATTCCGGCCGGCTGGGCCGTCGATGCGCAAGGCAGCCCCACCACCGATCCGGAAACCGCGATCGCCGGAATGCTGCTGCCGACCGGCGGTCCGAAAGGCTTCGGCCTGTCGCTGCTCATCGATCTCATTTGTGGACTGCTCTCGGGCGGGGCGACCGGACGCGACGTCCAGCCGCTCTATGGCGATTTCGCCAGGCCCTACGATTGCTCGCACATCTTCATCGCGGTCGACGTTGCGCATTTCGGCGATGTCGCGGCGTTCAAGTCGGCAGCGGCAGCTGCGGCCGAACAAATCCGCTCGGGTAAACGGGCTCCGGGCGTCGACCAGTTGTTCACGCCAGGCGAGCCCGAGTGGCGCAAACGCGAACGCGCGCAAGGCCAGCTGACGCTGCCGCCCGCGGTCGTCGACATGCTGACGCGTTACGCCACGAAGCTTGGCGTCTCGCCTCATCCGCTCGTCCCCTGAAACACTTCAATGACCGTGGGCATCGTCGTCCCACGGCATCAGAAGCTTTTCGGCGAGCACCACGGCGCCGTACAGCACCATCCCGAGCAGGCTCAGAACGACGAGCGAAGCCCACACCAGCGGCGAATCGAGCTGGGAATTCGCGGCCAGCAGCAGATTGCCCAGCCCTTCGTTGGAGCCGACGAACTCGCCGATCACCGCGCCGATGACGGCAAGCGTGACGGCGATCTTGGCGCCGGAAAAGATGAACGGCAGCGCCGACGGAAGCTGAATCTTGAGGAAGGTCTGCAATCGCGAGCATTGCAACGACCGCGCCAGCTCGAGAAGCTCGGGCGACGTGGCGCGAAGGCCGGTCGCGGTGTCGATCACCACTGGAAAGAACGCGGTCACAAACGCCATCGCGAGCTTGGATTGGATTCCGGTGCCGAACCAGACCAGCAGGATCGGCGCGATGGCGATTTTCGGGATCGACTGGCTCGCCACCAGCAGCGGGTAGAACATCTGATTGGCGGCGCGCCAATACGTCATGACGACCGCGATCGGAATGCCGATGCCGAGCGCGAGCAGGAATCCGTAGATGCATTCCAGCGCCGTGATCCAGAGCTCTTCGGTCAGCAACTGCCACCGCTGAACCAATGCCATGAGCACCTGAAGCGGTGTCGGCAGCACCACGGCCGGCACCTTGAACAAGACGACGTAGTAGTGCCATGCCAGGATGATGATCGCTGTGCCCAGCAACGGATAGACGATCTTCAAAACGCGCTTGCTCATGGCTTCACCACGCCGAGCGCAATCCCGGCCTCGCGCTCCAACTCATGGAACTCCGGAAGGAAGCGCGACTGCGCCGATCTCGGATACGGAATGTCGACCTTCAGCTCTTTTGCGATGGTCGCGGGCCGCTTGGAGAACACCAGGGTGCGATCCGAAAGATAGATCGCCTCGGCGATGCTGTGCGTGACGAACAGCACCGTGGCCTTGGTGACACGGCGGATATCGAGCAGCAGGTCGTTCATTTCCAACCGCGTCAGTTCGTCGAGCGCACCGAACGGTTCGTCCATCAGCAGGATCGAGGGCTCGTGAATGATCGCGCGGCACAGCGACACGCGCTGCTGCATGCCGCCCGACAACTGCTTCGGATAGGCCTGCTCGAAACCCTCGAGCCCGACCAGCTTGAGTATCTCCCGCGCGCGGGCCGTTGCCGCAGCGCCGCCTTTTCCCAACACCTCCATCGGAAACAGCACATTCGCGAGCACGCTGCGCCACGGCATCAAGGTCGGCGCCTGAAACACCACGCCGACGCCGGGGAACGGCTTGACGATCGCCTGACCATCCAACTCCAGCAGGCCGCCGCTCGATGGGATCAGCCCACCCATCATCTTGAGCACGGTGGTCTTGCCGCAGCCGCTCGGTCCAAGCAGAGCAACGAGATCGCCTTTGTTGAACTCGAACGAGACGTCCTTGACCGCCGTGACGGTCTGCTCGCCGGTCTCGAAGGTCTTGGACACCCCGACGACCCGCCCGAACGGCGTCCGCCGGGCGTCGTCGCGTCCGTTCACTGCTTCAGGCATTGGCCGCCGATCGAATGTTGCGAAAGCGTCTCAGGGCAGCACCGGCTTGTCCGGCATGAAGCCTGCCGCGTACACGTCCTCCGGCTTCGGGGTCTTGTCCTGCGGGAAGCCGCCATTCTCCGCCATCCATTCGACCGACGACTTCATGCGCGCCGGCGTGAACGACCCGATGCCGTTGATCTTGACCTCGGGGGTGACCGTCAACTCTTCGACGATCTTGAGCTCCTCGACCGTTATATCGTTTTTCAGAGCCTTGGAATATTTCTGGATGATCTCGGCTGCTTCCTCGAAATGCTTGAAGGTGTACTGATAGCCGCGCAGCGTCGCGCGGACGAAGCCCTTCACCACGTCGGGGTTTTCCTTGAGATAGGTTTCGGTGGCGCCGATGCCGTTCGAATAGAGATCGAGGCCGTGATCGGCGAACAGGAACGTCTTCACTTGCGCGTTCTTGGCTTCCTTGGCGGCACGCACGAGTGCCGGACGGCTGATGTTGAAGAAATCGATCGCAGGAATCTTGTCGGTCACCAGCATCGCGATGCGCGCCGCGGGCTCGATGCTTTCGACCGAGAGCTTGTTCGGATCGAGACCGTTCTTGCGCATCAGCGCCTTGGCAATGCTCGGAATGAAGCTGCCCGCGTTCGAGCCGACCTTCAGCCCTTCGAGATCGGAAATCTTGGTGACGTTGGCGCCGGGATCGAGCGAGAACAGGCAGTACGGCGCCTTCTGGTAGATGACCGAGACGACCTTGACGGCCGAGCCATTGGCGCGCGCCACCACCAGGCTGGCCACGTCGACGAAGCCGATCTGCGCGATGCCGCTGTCGACGTTCTGAATCGCCGCGGCGGTCCCCTTGGCGGGGACGAAATTCACGTCGAGACCTTCTTCTTTGTAGTAGCCCTTGTCGAGCGCTACGTAGAGCGGCGCGTGCCGCCCCAGCACGATGATGTCGAGCGAGAACGTGACCTTCTTCAGCGCGCGCTCCTGCGCCATCGCGGGAGCGCTGGCGAACGCCGCGCCGAACAACGCCAGCAGAGCCGCGCAGCCAATTGCCGCACCAAGCCGTTTCATGTGGATCTCCTCATCAACAAGGGAATGCTTTTGATTGACCCGGGCTTTGTCCGCTCCAAAAATAATCGCACCCACAATTTCAGCATGTCAATTGATTTTCGAAAATATATGATATTTTATGATATCGGTTTTGGCTGTCCTGGACCTCTTCCAAGATGCGGCCATCAGGACATCGCGACGGATGATCGGACGGCCCATCTCACTTCGCGCCGGCGACGGCCATAACCTCAGCGCCTACGAGGCCAAGCCCGATGCGCGGCCGCGCGGCGGCATTGTTCTGGTTCAGGAAATCTTCGGCGTGACCCCGCACATCCAGAGCGTTTGCAACGGCTATGCCACGCAGGGCTATCACGTGGTGGCGCCGGCCTTGTTCGATCGCATCAGCCCCGGCCTCGAGCTCGGCTACTCCAAGGACGATGCGGCAACAGGCCGCGCCATGCGCACCCGCATCTCCTGGGAGCAGGTGTTTGCCGATGTCGTCGCCGCGCAAACGCAACTCCGGGACTCGGGCAAAACCGCCGTGCTCGGCTATTGCTGGGGCGGCACGGTGGCCTGGCGCAGCGCGACGCAGCTTCCGAACGTCGCTGGCGCGGTCTGCTATTACGCCACCGGGATCGTGCCCCACGTGGCCGAGCAGCCGCGCTGCCCGGTGCTGATGCATTTCGGCGATAACGATCCGATCGCGACACCCGACCATGCGCGGCAACTCCGCGCGGCGCATAGCGAGGCGAGCGTCAGCATTCACACCTATCCGGCGAGCCACGGCTTCAACTGCGACGAGATCGCAAATTTTCACGCGCCCAGCGCGGAGCTGGCGCTGCAGCGCTCGCTCGCATTCCTGGCGTCGATGATGAACTGAGCAACAAGCAAGCAAGGACAGTGCAATGCCTAAAATTCAGATCACGAGCCCGAAGCTGCGCCAGCCGAATGGCGTGTTCTCCCATGCCACGGCCATCGAGGCGACCGGCCGTTTCGTGTTCATCTCAGGCATGACCTCGCGGCGTCCGGACGGCAGCATCGCCGGTATCGGCGACATCACCGAGCAGACGAAGCAGGTCTGCGAGAATCTGAAAGCCGCGGTCGAAGCCGCCGGCGGCACGATGGACGACATCTGCCGCGTCGACGTCTATGTCCGCAACATGGAGCACTTCGACGCGATCCATAAGGTTCGCGCCCAGTACTTCAAGGCGCCCCTGCCCGCCTCCACCATGGTCGAGATCAACAAGATGACCTCGCCCGACTATCTCATCGAGATCAACGCCATCGCGGTTCTGCCGACGAAGTAAGGACGGCGTGGGGACCGCGCCCATTGCACGGTTCTTGCTCTTCAAGAAACATCACGAGGAACACCGATGACCACGCTCCCCGCTGGCGCTCCCAGCCTCGAAGAAATCCTGATCCAGTCGGAAGGCATGCCATGGCGCGAGAAGTCGCTGAAAGGCATCTCCGAGAAGATGCTGTGGCGCAACGAGGACACCGGCGCCTCGATCGCGCTGATCAAGTTCGACAAGGGCGCGGGCATTCCGCAGCCGCACTTGCATGCAGCGAACCAGTTCATGTTCTGCCTGCGCGGCAGGTACGAATACACCGCGACCAAGGTCGTGCTGACCGCCGGAAGCTTCTACTGCAACCCCAAGGGCAACGTGCACGGTCCGGCCGTTGCGCACGAGGAGACCGTCGTGATCGAGATCTATGACGGCCCGCACTATCCGCAGAAGCCGGACTGGTACACCGACGAGCAGGACGCTCGCTGAGTAAACACAGCAGATTGGAGACCGAAGCTGATGCTGCGTCGCGTTCTTGCTCTTGCGTTGATCGTCGCCCCCGCCTGCGCCGCGCAGGCGCAGGACTTTCCGTCACGGAGTGTCACGGTGGTTTCGCCCTATCAGGCCGGCGGAACGAGCGACATCATCGCCCGCATCCTGGTGCAGAAGCTGTCCGAGCGCTGGGGCAAGAGCGTGATCGTCGAGAACAAGCCCGGCGCCAATGGCGGCATCGGCGTCACGACCGTTACCAAATCCGCGCCCGACGGCCACACGCTGCTCGCGGTGGCGTCCAGCGCGCTGACGATCAATCCGCTGTTCTACCCAAGCCTGCCCTATGACGTGAGCCGCGACCTTGCGCCGGTCACGCGCACCGGGTCCGTCGCCAATGTCCTGGTGGTCAATCCGTCTGTTCCCGCCAAGACCGTGCAGGAGCTGATCGCGCTCGCCAAAGCCAAGCCCGGCCAGCTCTCCTATGCATCCCAGGGTGTCGGCTCGAACGGCCAGGTGACGGGCGAGCTGTTCAAGCAGCGCGCCGGCATCGACCTGCTGCACGTGCCCTACAAGGGCAGCGCGCCCGCGGTGCAGGATCTGCTCGGCGGCCAGGTTCAGGCGATGTTCGACAACCTGCCTTCGGTGCTGCCGCTGATCAAAGGCGGCCAACTCCGCGCGATCGCGGTCACCACGGCAAAGCGCGAGGCGCAGCTGCCGGACACGCCGACCATTGCCGAATCCGGCCTGCCCGGCTTCGACACCAGTGCGTGGTTCGCGCTGCTGGCGCCGAAGGAAACACCAGACGCCATCCGCGCCGAGATCGAGCGCGCGGCCGTGGCGGTGCTCACCTCGGCCGACGCGCGCGAACGCTTAAACGCCGCGGGCGTCGATGTCGCGGCCGACGGCGCCGCCACCCTGCAGCAGCGGATCACGGCCGAGACTGCCATGTGGCGGGAGGTCATCGTCAAGGGCGGCATCAAGATCGAGAAGTGACCGCGCGCGCGGCTGGCTCTGGCTGCCGGTGACGAGCGTCGCCACCATGTCGGCCGTGGCCGCCGACAGCGTCCATCCAAGATGGCCGTGGCCGGTGTTGTAGAACACGCGCGGATTCCGTCCACGCATCACCCGCGGCAGCATGTCCGGCATCATCGGCCGCAGTCCCGCCCACGGCATGGACTGGCGCGTGCTCACGCGCGGAAAATGCGTCTGGCACCAAGCGAGCAGCGGCGCGATCCGCTCGGCGCGGATGTCGCGGTTCATGCCGTTGAATTCCGCCGTGCCGGCGATGCGCAACCGCGATGCGCCAAGCCGGCTGCTGACGATCTTGGTCTGGTCGTCGAGCAAGGCCGTCCATGGGGCCGCATCCTGATCGGCCTTTTCCGGAAGCTCGACGGTGATCGAATAGCCTTTGACCGGATAGATGTTGATACGATCGCCCAGGCTTGCCGCGAGCGCGCGCGAGCCCACGCCGCTGCAGACCACGATCTGATCGAACCGCTCGATCGTGTCGCGCGCGTCCGCGCCGATCGGCCGGCTGGTCACCGACACCGCATCGGCGCCGGCCTGCACGGCTGAGACTTCAGTCGACATCCGCATGACGACGCCGAGCCGCTCGCAGGCGCGTGCGAGGCCAACGGTGAACTTGTGGATGTCGCCGCTGAAATCGGACGGCGTATGGTAGCCGCCATAGAACGTGCCGTTGAGCGCAGGCTCGATGCTTCGGATTTCGGACGGCGTGACGGAATGGCGCTGCAGCCCGCCTTTGGCCAGCAGCGCAGACACGCGACCGGCATGCTCGAAGTCCGCCTTGTTGTGATAGACATGCAGCATGCCGCGGTGCTGGCAGTCGAAGTCGATGCCTTCGTCCGCGGCCATCTGCAGCAGATGCGCGCGCGCCTCGATCGCGAGGCGAACGGTCGTAACGGTGTTTTCCTCGTAACGGGGGATCGCCCCGACGAACTCCGCCATCCACGAAATCTTGTGCCAGGACGGTTTCGGGTTCACCAGCAGCGGCGCGCCCGGCGTGAACATCCATCGCAGGCCTTTGAGGACGGTGGCCCAGCTGTTCCAGACCTCGGCATTGGACGCCGAAAGCTGTCCGCCGTTGGCGAACGACGTATCCATGGCCGGATAGCGCTGACGGTCGAACACGGTGACGCGGCAGCCGCGTCTGGCGAGCTGATAGGCGGTGGTGATGCCGGTGACGCCGGCACCAATGACGGCGACTTTGGAAGAGTGAGAGTGAATCATGGGCGCTCCTGTCCGCTGTGCGGATGTGAAACGCCCCCTCTGTTATTGGCCTGAGAGCTTCATTGTCGCCCGAGGATCGGACGACAACTTACACCGCCGGCGGGAGCTGCCGCTCCACTTTTCAGAGTGTGAAATCATCCCGGTCCGTTTGCCTGAGAGTTTCCGGGGCGGTTGCTCCGTCGGCGCCACGCCGCAGCTGCGGAATGGACTCTTCCGAGATGACAATTTGATCCGGTAACGATCCTCCGTCGATAACGAGCGCTCCATCATAACCCGATTCGCGCTCCATTGCAGACATGGCCCTTACAGTGACCTGACGCAAGCCAGAGTTTGCCTCGGAACGTTGACAAATTCGCGCAGGGCAAATTAGTTGTCGGTAAAACTATCTGCTCGCACGACCAACGCGCGAGCCAACCGGGGGAAGCATCCATGAGCCTGGCCCGCCGCCAATTCATTCAGTTGAGCCTGGGAGCCGCAGCCCTTCCCGCCCTGTCGCACCAGGGATGGGCGCAAAGCTATCCGTCGCGGCCGATATCGCTCGTTGTCTTCCTTCCGGCCGGCGCGATCCCCGACATCATCGGCCGGCTCATCGGCGACGCACTGTCGCAGCGGCTCGGCCAGCCGATCATCATCGACAACCGCCCTGGCGCCGGCGGTAACATCGCGCTGCAAGCCGTTGCGCGAGCGCCGGCGGATGGCCATACGCTTCTTCTCCTGGCCTCGCCCCATGCCGTGAACGTGTCGCTCTATCCAAGCAATCCGGTCAGCCTGACCAAAGACATCATTCCGGTCGCGAGCCTGAACCACGACACGTTCATCCTGCTGGTCAATCCGTCGCTGCCGGTGAACACCGTCGCGGAATTCATCGCTTATGCGAAGGCCAACCCCGGCAAGATTAATCTCGCCTCGAACGGCACCGGCAACCTCACCCACCTCGCAGGCGAGCTGTTCAAGATCGCAACCGGCATCGATGCGTTGCACGTGCCTTATCGCGGCTCGCCGGCATCGCTCGCGGCCTTGACGGCCGGCGACGTGCAGGCCGGATTCGATACCGCCGGGACGTCGCTGCCGCTGATTCAAGCCGGCAAGATTCGCGCGATCGGCGTGTCGTCGCTGACGCGCGTGTCACTTTTGCCCAACGTCTCAACGATCGCCGAGACCGTCCCCGGCTACACGGTCACCGGATGGCTCGGCATCGGCGCAACGAAGGGCACGCCGGCAGAGATCGTTCAGCGGCTCAATCGGGAGATCAACGCGGTGCTCGCCGAGCCCGCCATCAGGTCGAAGATGGCCGATCTCAACAGCGAGCCGTTCACGAGCACGCCTGCCGAGTTCGCCAAATTCACCGCTGAAGACGCCGAGAAGTGGGGCAAGGTTGTGAAAGCGGCCGGCATCAAGATCGAATAGGCCGGCTTGCGATGCAGCGTTGATCACACAGGATCCCGACACACGTTTGGGCTCCGTCGATCAAAGCTGCGAAAGCGTTGCCGACACCAGGCGGCGACAGGAGAAATGGAATGCCGACGATCGACGTATTCACCCACGTGCTGCCGACGCGAACGATGGCGGCCATGGAGAAGCTCGGCACAGGTTTCGGAACGATGGGCAGTCGCATCGCCGCGATGAGAATGCTGCACGACCTTGAAAGCCGCTTCCGCGTCATGGATGAGTTCGGCGACTACCAGCAGATCATCTCGCTCTCCAGTCCGCCGATCGAAGAGGTTGCGAACGCTGAGGACGGTGGACGCATCGCCGTCATTGCCAACGACGAGATGGCCGAGCTGGTGGCGCGCCATCCAACCCGGTTTCCAGGATTCGTCGCGTCGGTGTGCCTGCTCGATCCCGATCAGGGTCTGAAGGAAGGCGAACGCGCCCTCGGTGAGCTTGGAGCCGTCGGCCTCCAGCTGTTCACGGATGTCGGCGGACGTCCGCTCGATCACGCTTCCTTCGATGGCGTGTTCGAACTCGCATGGAAGTCTGGCGTGCCCATCTGGCTGCATCCGACGCGTCCGCCGTCGATCCCGGATTTTGCGGCAGAAGAACACTCGCACTTCGACATGTCGCAGATTCTCGGCTGGCCCTACGCGACAGCCGTCACCATGATGCGGCTCGTTCTGACGGGGCTGTTCGATCGCTTTCCGGGAATCCGGATCATCACCCATCATCTGGGCGGCATGATCCCGTTTCACGCTGTCCGCGCCGAACGCGGGCTCCTGCGGGAGTCGATGAACCGATCAGACACGGGCCCCGAGGCGCGGACCCAACGGTTGCGGAGGCCGCCGCTGCAATATCTGAAACAGTTCTACGCCGACACGGCGATGCACGGCGCAGATGCGGCGGTGCGTTGCGGACTGGAGTTCTTCGGCGAGAACCGGGTGCTGTTCGCCACCGACCACCCGTTCGGCACGATCCAGACCGGCATCGATATGATTCCGCGGCTCGCGCTCTCCCCTTCCGGTGAAGCGAAGCTGCGGCATGAAAACATCGAGCGGCTCGTGGGCGGCAAGCTGAAAGGTTGACGGCAGATGCGTCCGAGAACCGCACTGTTCACGCTGCTGAAGGCCGGCGCCGCCGCGTGCGCTGTCTTTGTCTTTGCTGCTGCGGTCGCCCAGGCACAAGATGCCAAGGGGCCGCGCGGCGTCGTCACGATCATTTCCCCGTTCGCGCCAGGCTCCGCACCCGATGTGTCGGCGCGGGTGCTGGCTCCGTTGCTGTCCGAACGTTGGGCAACATCCGTCGTTGTCGAGAACAAGGTCGGCGCCAATGGCAACATCGCGATGGCGTCCGCCGCCCGGGCCGTGCCGGACGGGACCACGCTGATCATGGCGCCCGACACCGTCTTCTGCATCAATCCTCATCTCTACAAGTCGACATCGTTCGACCCCGGCCGGGATTTCGTCCCGGTGGCAAGCGTTGTTTCAAATCAGTTCCTGTTGCTGGTTCATCCGAGCGTGAAAGCGAACGATCTGGCTGGCTTTGTCGCGCTCGCCCGTGCCGCGAAACCGCCTCTGCTCTATGCCTCCATTGGCGTCGGAAGCTTGCACCAGCTCGCGATGGAGATGCTGAAGAAGCGTGCCGGGATCGAGCTGACGCATGTGCCGTACCGTGGCGGCAACGCCACGCTGACGGCCATCATGGGCGGCGAAGTCCAGGCCGCATTCAGCGGCGCCGCGAGCGCCGGGATCATCGCGTCCGGAAAGCTCAAGGCTCTGGCGATCAGCGGCACCAGACGATCCGCGGCGTTTCCCGACGTGCCGACGCTTGGTGAGACCTACCCGGGTCTTACGGTCGACGCCTGGATGGGGCTGTTCGCTCCGGCGGGCATGCCGGAGAGCCTGCTGGAGAAAATCCGCGCCGACGTCCGCGATACGCTCGCAAGCCCGGCCTTCAGGGATCGCATCAACGTGTCCGGAAACCTGGAACCGCTGCTCCTGGACGTCCCAGCGTTCAAGCAGACGATCGCATCCGACACGGCGAAATACACGGCCGTGTTGAAGGAGTTGAATATCCAGGAGCCGTGACCCGGCGCCGCAACCGGCTTTATAAACCCGCTCCTCGCGCGCAGAACAGCGCGGCGCTCGTCAGCAAGCTCAGCCCGCTGAAGGCCAGGAGCGCGCCGCGGCCGTTCACGAAGGAGTCGGGAAACGGCTGCAGCAACAGCGGGGCTGCGAGCAGCATCGCGCCGCCGCCGATCACCGCCGCGTACCACGGCACTGTGCGCCAGATCAGGGCGACGCCTCCCAGCAGGCACAGGACGCAAAGCGCCAGCGAGCCAAACAGGATGACGCGGCCGGCGTCCGTGCGCAGGGCCGGCGCACGATGCTCGGCCGGAAAGTGCCCGCTGGCCGCAAGTCCGCACAGGCTTGCGCTCAACAGCAGGAGCATGAACGACAGCAACGGAATGACGGCGCTTCCAGGCAGCATGTGATGGCGTGCAGATGCAGGCTTGCCCTTGACCGACGAAATCGCCGCTCGCTAATATATGACACATATATTAGATCATCAGACAAGACACCTCACGTGGCTCCGAGCAGACGCACCAGCGGACACCGCGCCGCCGCCCGCCAGGCGGCGCAGCGGCTCGCGGGCCCGGTGCGCCGCCCGCGCGAGGTCATGCCGGCCGAGACGCTGACCGAGCAGGCCTATCGCATTATCGAGGAACAGATCGTCACGTTGCGGCTGAAGCCCGGCGAGGTGCTGTCCGAGCAGCTTCTGTCCGCGAGCTATGGCTTCGGCCGCACGCCGATCCGCGAGGCGCTGCAGCGCCTCGCCCGCGAGGGGCTCGTCACCATCCTGTCGCGCAAGGGCATTCTGGTGTCCGATCTCAATCCACGCACCCAGCTGCTGGTGCTCGAGGTGCGCCGCGAGCTCGAGCGCCTGCTGAGCCGTGCCGGAGCCGAACGCGCCACCAGGCTGCAGCGCGAGCAGTTGCAGGACATTGCCCGCCAGATGGATCAGGCGGCGAGTCGCAACGACGATATTTCCTTCATGCGGCTCGATCGCGAGCTCAACCTGCTGGTGCTGGAAGCCGCGCACAACGAATTTGCCGAGCGTTCGATGAAGCTGTTGCAGGGGCTCTCGCGCCGCTTCTGGTACATGCACTATCGCGACGCCGCCGACCTGCCGCTCTGCGCGCGGCTGCATGCCAACCAGGCCCGCGCCATCGCCAAGGGCGATGCCGACGCCGCGGCGCGCGCCAGCGACAAGCTGATGGACTATGTCGAGACCTTCACGCGTGCAACGGTGCAAGTGTGATCATAAAGTGTGATCATAAAGTGTGATCATGAGGTGTGATCATGACGGTCTATGAAGGCAAGCGCACGATCGACGGCCTCCGCGTCACCGCCGACGGCAAAAGGCTCGACGAGCATTACGAGATCAAGCGGTTCACCAAATATGGCTTCGAGTGGACCTACGAGGGAGAAAGCCCGCAGCAACTGGCGCTGGCCATTCTCTACGACCATCTCGGCGACCATGATCGGGCGGTCAGGCTGTCGCAACCCTTCATGACGGAGATCGTCGCCAATTTTGACAACGATTGGACGATCGACGGACAGGAGATCGACGCGTTTCTGCGCGCCCACGCGTGATTGCGCCACAGGTCTCGCGGTTACCCGCGCTTGTTGCTGACATGCGTCTGATATATCATTGCGCCCAAATAGAACAATCCGGCCGGAACCACGGCCGGGGCTTTGAGGGGAAATGGCTTCAAGGGGAGGACAACCGATGGGCCTTTCACGTCGCACGCTATTGAAATCGGCGGCTGCAGCTGGCGCGCTCTCCGCATCCGGCGGCGTCTTCGCGCCGGCGATTGCGCAGAACAAGCCGGTGCGCATCGGCCTCCTCGCGCCGCGCTCCGGCATTGCCGCGGCGCCGGGCGAGAACGGCATCCGCGCCACCCAATGGGCGGTCGAGCGCTTCAACGCGGCAGGCGGCATCGCCGGACGCAAGGTCGAGATCGTCATCGAGGAGGAATCCTCCCCGAAGGACACGATCGAGCGCTTCGGCAAGCTCGTGCAGCAGGAGAAGGTCGACTGCGTGCAAGGCATCATCTCGACCGGCGCGGGTCTGGCGCTCGGCCCAGCGGTCGAAGAGGCGCGCGCGCTGACCATCTATTGGGACGGCACCACGCAGGACGGCGTCGACGAGAAGATTCCCAATCCGCGCTATCTGTTCCGCTCGACCGACAACGAGTGCGAGGCGGTGATGTCCTCGCTGCTCACCATCAAGCACTGGAAGGGCAAGTTCGTCACGGTCGCCGGCATCAACCCGGACTATTCCTACGGCCGCAACAACATGGCGGCCTTCATCGCCATCCTCAAGCGCTTCGGCATCGAGCACAAGGTCGTCACCGAGCAATGGCCGAAGGTCGGCACCATGGACCTGACCAGCCATGTCGCGGCGCTGAAAGCCGCGAAGCCGGACTTGATCTTCTCTTCGCTGCTGTTTGCCGACCTGCCGGTGTTCATGAAGCAGGCGCACGCGGCGGAACTGACCAAGGACACCAAGCTCGTCTTCCCGGCAGCCGGCTGGCAGCACACGCTGATGAAGAAGGAGTTCACGCCGGAAGGTATGCTGTTCGGCCACAACACGCTCTACTTCGCCAATCCGAACGCCTCGGCTTTGGCGAAGGAGTTCGTCGCCTGGTACGAGAAGACCTACAAGGACTACCCGGAGTGGGAGGCCGATCGCGCCTACTTCGCCATCGCCTCCTACAAGGCGGCAGTCGAGAAGGCGGCGAAAGCAAAGAATGGCGCGTGGCCGTCGCAGGACGACGTCATCGACGCCATGGTCGGTCTGTCGGTGGAAAGCCTCGGCGGCCAAGGCTCCTGGCGCAAGGATCACATCGCCGACCAGACCTTCGTGCAGGGCTTCACCACGCACAACAACAGTTATGATTTCGTCACGCTCGGCGCGTTCGAGACCATGTTCTCGACCGATCTGCAGAAGCCGCCGGGCGCCAATTTCTGGGAGTGGATCAAGACCGCGCAGTTCAAGGTCTAGCGCATGTCCCGGAAAAGTGGGCACCGGTTTTCCGAACAGGACATGCGCAAACTCTAGGTACGCATCCGATCGATGTGGGCTTTTGCGAATATCTTCGTCGGCGGCGTGTTTCACGCCGCCGTTCTGTTCCTGGTCGCGGCCGGGCTGCAGCTCGTCTTCGGTGTGCAGAAGATCGTCAATCTGGCCTGCGGCTCGTTCTATGCGCTCGGCGCCTATTTCGGGATCACGTTTCTCGGTTATGCGCAGGGCTTCGGCCTCTCGCCTTGGCTGATCCTGCCGGGCCTGATCGTCGCTGGCCTCCTCCTCGGCTTCATCGGCCCCCCGATCGAGCGCCTGCTGCGCACCGTCTACGGCCGCGACGAGAGCTTTCAGTTGCTGCTCACCTTCGCTCTCGTCCTGATGTTCCAGGACGTGTTCCGCTTCCTCTGGGGCTCCAATCCGCGCTCGCTCGACAGCAGCTACCTCATCTATGGCGCAATCAACACCCCCGACTTCAGCGTGCCGGTCTACAACCTGCTGGTGATCGCCGCAGCGATTGCCACGGCAATCGGCCTCGGCGCCTTCCTGCAGCGCACGAATTACGGTCGCATCCTGCGCGCCACCGCCGAGAACCGCGCCATGGCGGAGGCGCTCGGCGTCGACGTGCGCCGCGTCTATTCGATCGTATTCACGCTCGGAGCGGTGCTCGGCACCACCGCGGGCGCCCTGGTCGTGCCGACCGCCGCAGCCTCGCTCGACATGGCGATCGAGTTCGTCATCGAGGCCTTTGCCGTGGTTGTCATCGGTGGCCTGGGCTCGATGCGCGGTGCGCTCGCCGGCGCACTGGTCGTGGGCCTCGTGCGGGCCTTTTCGCTGGTCATCTATCCTGAATTCGAGGTGCTCGCGATCTATCTCATTGTGATCTTGGTGCTCTTGGCGCGCCCGGCCGGTCTGTTCGGGAGGCCGGTGCTATGAAGTTCTCCGGCGCGGGCCTCGTCGCCATCCTGGGGATCGCTCTGCTCGGGCTGCTGCCGCTGGTCGCGCCGCCATATTACGTGAGCCTGATGGTGCCGTTCTTCGGCTACGCCATCGCGCTGCTCGGCTTCAATCTGCTGTTCGGCTACACGGGCCTTCTCTCCTTTGGCCATGCCATGTTTCTCGGCTTTGGCGCCTATGGCGCGGCGATCGTCGCGGGCGTTCTCGGCATCAAATCCTTCGAAGCCGTCATTGTCGTGGTCGCGCTTGCCTCGATGCTTGCGGCCCTCCCGATCGGCTATTTCTGCGTGCGCTACACCGGCATTTTCTTCGGCATGCTGACGCTCGCCTTCGGCATGCTGTTTCACTCCTTTCTGTTCAAGTTCTATCACCTCACCGGCGGCGACAGCGGCATGCGCGTGCCGCGCATGAACATCCTCGGGCTTGAATTCGCGAAGTACAACAAGATCGAGTTCCTGTCGGGCCCTTTCTATTATTATTGCCTGGCGCTGCTCGTGCTCGCCGGCCTTTTGATGTGGCGGCTGGTGCATTCGCCCTTCGGGCTGCATCTGAAGACGATCCGCGACAATGCGCGCAAGGCTGAATATCTCGGCGTGCATGTCCACCGCTGTCGGCTCGCGGCTTTCGTCATCTCGGCGGGCTTCGGCGCCATCGGCGGCGCGATCTTGGGCTTCCGCATCGGCCTCGCCGATCCCGAGCTGGTCTACTGGACGCAGTCCGGCCAGCTTGTCTTCATGGCGGTGCTCGGCGGCTTCTCCAACTTCTTCGGCCCCATCATCGGCGCGCTGACCTACACGCTGCTGCAGGACCAACTGCAGTCGCTCACGCAATACTGGCGCTTCGTGCTGGGCGCCGTCCTTGCGCTGATCGTGATCGGCTTCCCGAGCGGCATTGCCGGGCTCGTCACCGGGCTTCGCGCCCGCATGCAGCGGGGCGCGGCATGACGGCGCTGTTCGAGACCACGCGGCTCGGCAAGTCGTATGGAGCCCTGAAAGCGCTCGATGACGTGACGCTGGCCATCCACGAAGGTGAGCTCGTCTCGATCGTCGGTCCGAACGGCGCGGGCAAGACCACGCTGGTCAATCTCCTGACCGGTCTGCTGCGGCCCACCACCGGCGACGTGCGCTTCTTCGGCGAGAGCGTGGCCGGTATCGGTCCGGTCGAATTGGCCGATCGCGGGGTCGCGCGCGCCTTCCAGCTCATCCAGATCTTTCCGCAGCTCACGGTCGCCGAAACCATCGCCGCCGCCGTGGTGTCGCGCCAGAAAAAACGCTGGCGGCTGTTCGCGCACCTTGCCGGCGACGCCGAGATCAGCCGGCGCGTCGCCGAAGTGGCCGAGATTTTCGGCCTGACACCGCGCCTCGATACGCCGTCTGCCAATCTCTCGCAGGGCGAGAAGAAGCTTCTCGATGTCGCCTCCGCCTTTGCGCTCGATCCGCAGGTCATCCTGCTCGACGAGCCCACGTCCGGCGTGTCGACCGCGGACAAGCACGGCATCATGACAACGCTGATCGCTGCGGCAAAGGCCGCCGGCATCAAGGGCATCGTGCTGGTCGAGCACGACATGGATCTGGTCGCCGCCTACTCGCATCGCATCATCGCGCTGTCGGAAGGCCGCGTCCTCGCCGACCTGCCGCCGGAGCGCTTCTTTGCCGATCCGCATCTGATCGAGACCGTCGTCGGCAAGCGGAGGCCCCACTGATGCTCGCGGTCCGCGATCTCGTCGTCGACATCCAGGGCAGCCGTGTGCTGCGGCAGGTGTCGTTCGAGGTCAACGCCGGCGAGCTCGTTTGTCTGGTCGGAAGGAACGGCGCCGGCAAGAGCACGAGCTTCCGCACCATCATGGGCTTTCGCAAACCGGTGTCCGGCTCGATCACCTTCGCGGGGCGGAGCCTGATCGGCCTGCGCCCCTACCAGATCGCCCGCATGGGGATCGGCTTCTCGCCGGAGGAGAGCGAAGTGTTCGGCGAGCTCACGGTCGCCGAGAACATCGCGATGCCGACCTGGACTTGCAGCAATGAGCGGAGCGCCGAGCAGCGGATCGCCGACGCCTACCGGGTTTTCCCCAAGCTCGAGCGCTATCGCGACCGCGGCGGCCAGGCGCTGTCCGGCGGCGAGCGCAAGATGGTGTCGATCGCCCGCGCGCTGGCGCTCGGTCCGAAGCTCCTGCTGCTCGACGAGCCGAC
The DNA here is from genome assembly GCF_001579845.1 of Rhodoplanes sp. Z2-YC6860. Lineage (GTDB taxonomy): Bacteria > Pseudomonadota > Alphaproteobacteria > Rhizobiales > Xanthobacteraceae > Z2-YC6860. Next base: position 3,222,625 of record NZ_CP007440.1, on the reverse strand, counting down.
CGAGGGGCTGTCGCCCGCCATCGTGCCGTCGATCGTCGAGGGCCTCGCCAACATCCGCGCCTTCGGCCATGCGATCTTCATCGCCGAATCAAACATCCACCACGTCCCTGACTTCGCCGACCGGCTTTGCGTCATGGAGCGGGGCGAGATCATCTTTGCAGGCAAGCCTGCCGACGCGGCGAAGGACCCCGCCGTGATCCGCATCATCGAGGGGGTCGGCTCACGGCCGGCGGCTTGATCGGCCACGGCACTGTGATAGACTTGTGATATATCAGGTGGCAAGGCTGCGGAGGAGACGGCCATGATCAGTCAGCGGCAGATCGATTTCCGCCAGGAGTACCGGTCGCGGATCATCGGATGGTACGACGGCTACTTCCACATCGTCCTGATCTACGCGATGGGCGCCGCGGCCTTCTATATCTACCTCCACCACATCCATGACGTGAGCCTGGTCGAATGGCTCACCGTGCCGGCCACGTTCCTGTTCACCAACCTGTTCGAATGGGCCGTGCATAAGTACGTCATGCACCGTCCGGTGAACATCAAGGGCCTGCGCGCCGTGTATGAGCGGCACACGCTGAACCATCATCAGTTCTTCACCGACGAGGAGATGCGTTTCCGCGACCACAAGGACTGGCGCGTCACGGTGTTCCCGCCCTACGCGCTGGTCGTGTTCATCCTGATGTCGCTGCCGGCGGCGGTGATCCTCGGCCTCATCCTGTCGCCCAATGTCGGCTGGCTTTTCATGTCCGTGACCACCGGCATGTATCTGATCTACGAGTTCATGCACTTCTGCTGCCACGTCGACGAGAACTCGTTCGTGCGCCACTGCCCGTTCGTCAACACGCTGCGCCGGCATCACACAGCGCACCACAACGGACGGCTGATGATGGAGGTGAACATGAACCTCACCTTCCCGATCGCCGACTGGCTGTTCGGCACCTCCGACCTCGACCGCGGCCTGATCGGCCACCTGCTGAACGGCTACGACACGCGCTTCCTCAAGCGCAATCTGCGCGGCAAGCCGAGACAGCCGGACGAAGCGGCCGCCGTGCCGGTCGGCACTCACTGATCGCTTTTTCAAGGGTATCTCGGGGTGCAGCCATGCCCAACGATGTCAAAACCGCCGTCTCCATCGTGGCTATAATCGTCGCCGCGGGTCTCGCCTATTGGAGCGGCTCGCCGGTCCGCCCGGAATACGCGACCTTTGTCATGGGGACCGCCGTGTTCATGGTGATCGCCATGTGGATCTTCCCCGAAGCCGGCGTGAAGAAGGGCGACCTCAAGAAATAGCGCCGCCAGATGAGCCTCGACTACAAAGCCGCCGTCCTGCACCAGGCGCGCACGCCGCTCGCGATCGAAACCGTGAGCGCCGCGGCGCTTGGGCCCTCCGACGTGCTGGTGCGCGTGCGCGCCGCGGGGCTTTGCCACACCGACCTCGAAGTGATCGACGGCTCGTTGCGCTATCCGATGCCGATCGTGCTCGGCCATGAGGCGGCCGGCGTGATCGAGGAGGTCGGCCCAGGCGTGCGCAAGGCCAGGAAGGGCGACCACGTCATCCTGTCGTGGAATCCGCATTGCGGCCACTGCTTCTACTGCGACCGCCATCTTCCCATCCTGTGCGAGGAGTATCTCGGCAAGGGTCCGCAGGCGGTGCAGTTCGACGGCCTGAGCAAGGCCAAGCTCCGCGGCGGCGCGGAGCTCAAGCACCTGATGTTTCTCGGCGCGTTCGGCGAATACTGCATCGTGCCCGAACAGCAGGCCATCGTCGTCAGCAAGGACCTCCCCTTCGACCGCGCCTGCCTGATCGGCTGCGGGGTGATGACCGGCGCGGGCGCCGCTCTCAACATCGCGAGCATCGGACATGCCGACGCCGTCATGGTGATCGGCTGCGGCGCGGTGGGCCTCGCAGCGGTGCAAGGCGCGCGGCTGGCCGGCGCCGCGAAGATCATCGCGGTCGATGTCGACGATGCGAAGCTCAGGCTGGCGCAGACGATGGGCGCCACGCGCGGCGTCAACGCCCGGACTGAGGACGTCGCAGCGATCGGCAAGGAGGAAACCGGCGGCCGCGGCGTCGATGTGGTGCTGGAGGCGGCCGGCAACGCGGCGGCGTTCCGCACCACCGTCGAAGCCGTCCGTCCCGGCGGCGAGATCGTCTGGCTCGGCAAGATTGACGTGGACAACGACGTGTCGTTCCGTTGGGGCGCGCTGATGCAGGAGAAGCGCATCCGCCGCTCGAGCTACGGCGGCGCGCGGCCGGCCCGCGATTTTCCGATGCTGGCTCAGGCCTATCTCGACGGCCGGCTGATGCTGGATGAACTGATCACGAAACGCATCGGGCTTGCCGCGATCAACGAGGGCTTTGCCGATTTGCGCGCCGGCAAGGCGATCCGCACGGTCGTGCAATTCGATTGAGCGACGGTGCCAGACCGCAGCAACGTATTCCGCTGTCATTCCGGGGCGCGAGCGTAAGCGAGCGAACACGGAATCCAGTTGCACACTCCACTCTCGTGTCTGGATTCCGGGTTCCGGCCTTCGGCCGGCCTCGGAATGACAGCGGTGGTGTCAGTTGATCAGCGCCTGCGGCGGTGCGGGATGCTGCCGCCGCGCAAGCCGCCACCGGTCACCTGGCAGATCACCTGGCAGATCACCTGGCCGGTCGCAGATGAGCATTTGTCGAGAATGGGCCCATCACTTTGCGTTTCCCTTCGACGACAGACCTTCGACCACTGTAGCATTTTCCCTTCTTATTATCGCAAACAAAACAATTATCGCCGGCGGGACCAGCGCCTCCGGGGCCGATCTGGACGCCGCATCCATACGTTATGCTGCCGTCAGTGGTCGTTTCCGACCAGCAGTAAGTTCGTTTGCATACGGCCTTTACAGTATTCGCGCTTGCTACGTGAACGGCGGACGCCGACGTCGGCAGCACAACCGCGCCAATGAGGACGACCGCAGTGAAACCGCTCAGGCGTGTCGGCAGCTTCATGCGTGAGGAAAGATGCAACATCGTGTTCTCCTCGAAATTCGAGCACCACTGTTCGGTACTCCCTGATCGGTCGGGTTCGACCGCTCCGAGGTTCAGCCCGCGCGCATTAACACGCTGCTGCAATGCTTTTCTCAGCGCGAATGGAGGGGCTTTCGGAGTGCTCCAATACCGGCGTTCAACGCCGCGGGTGTCACGCTCCGCTCAATTGATCAACGCCTGCAGCGGTGCCGGAATACGCCCGCCGCGCTTGATGAAGCGCGTCGACGCATGCGGGTTCACCGGGATCACCGGCGCGCGGCCGAGCAATCCGCCGAAGTCGACGCTGTCGCCGACCTTCTTGCCGACCGCGGGAATGAGCCGCACCGCCGTGGTCTTCTTGTTGATCATGCCGATCGCGGCCTCGTCGGCGATGATCGCCGAAATCGTCTCGGCCGGCGTGTCGCCAGGGATCGCGATCATATCGAGGCCCACCGAGCACACGGACGTCATCGCCTCGAGCTTGTCGATGGTGATGGCGCCCATCTCCGCCGCTTCGATCATGCCGCGGTCTTCCGACAGCGGAATGAACGCGCCCGAGAGCCCACCTACATAGCTCGACGCCATCGCGCCGCCCTTCTTCACGGCATCGTTGAGCAGCGCGAGCGCTGCGGTCGAGCCGTGGGTGCCGACGCGTTCAAGGCCGATCTCCTCCAGAATACGCGCGACGCTGTCGCCCTCCGCGGGCGTCGGTGCCAGCGACAGATCGACGATGCCGAACGGAATGCCGAGCCGGTCGGCCGCCGCGCGGCCGACCAGTTCGCCAGCGCGCGTGATCTTGAACGCGGTGCGCCGGATGATTTCGGTCAGCTCGCCGAAGTCAGCCTCGCCGGCCGCTTTGAGCGCACGCAGCACCACGCCCGGCCCGCTGACGCCGACATTGACCACGCAATCGGCCTCGCTCGCGCCGTGAAATGCGCCGGCCATGAACGGATTGTCCTCGACCGCATTGCAGAACACCACGAGCTTGGCACAGCCGATCGAGTCGCGCGTCGCGGTCTCGGCCGCGGCGGCCTTCACGATGCGGCCCATCTCGGCGATCGCATCCATGTTGAGGCCCGCGCGCGTCGTGCCGACATTCACCGAGGCGCACACCCGCTCGGTCGTGGCGAGCGCGCGCGGCAGTGCCGCGATCAGGGCGGTATCGATGCCGGTCATGCCCTTCTCGACATGAGCGGAAAACCCGCCGATGAAATCGACCTTGAGCTCGCTCGCCGCGCGATCGAGCGTCATCGCGAGCTTGAGGAGGCCGTCGTGGTTCGCCTTGCCGGCGATCAGCGAAATCGGCGTCACGGCGATGCGGTTGTTGACGATCGGAATGCCGAACTCGCCGGCGAGCTCGCCCGAGACCTTGCGCAGGTCGCGGGCGATGCGGGTGATTTTGCCATGGACGTTGCGGCACAGCGCGTCGGTGTCGTCGCTCACGCAATCGAACAGGCTGATGCCGACCGTGATGGTGCGGATGTCGAGCTGCTCGGTGCGGACCATCCGGATGGTCTCGATGATCTCCTCGCCGGAAAAGCTCAAGTGTCGCATCGCGCTTTCCCTAGACCCGATGCATCGCCTTGAATATCTCTTCGCGCTGGATCTCGACGCGCACGCCGAGCTCCTCGCCCTTGCGCGCGAGGCGCTGGCTCAGCTCCTCGAACGTCATGGTCGCACCGCCGATGTCGACCATCATGATCATGGTGAAGAACTCACGGATCACCGACTGGCTGATGTCCAGGATGTTGACGTTGGCCTCCGCGATCGCGCCGGAGATGCCCGCGATGATGCCGACCCGGTCCGAACCGATGATGGTGACGATCGCGCGCCCCGAGAGGGACCCGGCGCTCTCGGTTTTTGTCGTGTTGGCCACGTGAATGCTCCTGCCGACTGAATCGGCTGGACCATAAGCGATCGGTGGGTGCGGTGCAAAATGCACGATCGCAATCGGGAAGAGCTGGCCGCGCCTGTAACCGCGCCAATCGAATGGAACCAAAATCGCGGCGCAATGGTTGCTGCCCCAAGTTTCGGAGGGGGTTTCGGAAATGTGCTAGCGCTGTGCTGGGCCGCGTACCCTCGGCACGGTTGTAAGCTGGGGGAAAGGATGAATACGTCCACGGTAGTCTCAGACGGCTCGCGAATCTCCAGCGGCAATCCCGGCCTCGACAACATTCTGTGCGGAGGCTTGGACCCGGACCGAATGTATTTGTACGAGGGGCGGCCAGGGACGGGCAAAACGACCCTGGCAATGCAGTTTCTGCTCGAAGGCGCGCGCCAGAACCAACCGGTGCTTTACATTGCGCTGTCCGAATCCGAAGCCGAGCTTCGGCTCGTCGCGCAGCGACATGGCTGGTCCTTGGCCGGCATCGATATCTTCGAGCTCATCCCGCCAGAAACGACGCTCGACCCTGATCGAGAGCTGACGGTTCTTCACCCGGCGGAAATAGAGCTCAGCGAAACCATCAAACTGATATTCGACAAGATCGAGCAACTTGGCCCCACGCGCATCGTGCTCGACAGTCTGTCAGAGCTTCGCTTGCTTGCTCAAAATCCAATCCGCTATCGGCGGCAAGTGCTGGCGCTCAAGCACTTCTTCATCAAGCGGCGATGCACCGTCGTGTTGCTAGATGACCTTACGTCGAGGGATACCGACCTGCAGCTTCATTCGATCGCGCATGGGGTCGTCCTGCTCGAGCAGCTTGCCATCGACTACGGCGCCCAACGTCGGCGGCTGAGCATCATCAAGATGCGAGGCATCGAGTTCCGCGGTGGCTTCCATGATTTCTCCATCAAACAAGGCGGCCTGGAGATCTACCCGCGTCTTATCGCGGCTGAACACCACACGCCGTTTACCGGAGACTTCACGCCGAGCGGAAACCTCGAATTGGATAAGCTCCTGGGCGGCGGTCTCGAGCGGGGTACGAACGCCCTGGTGATCGGGTCTGCTGGCGTCGGCAAGTCGTCGCTGGCTCTCACCTATGCGATCGCCGGGGCAGAACGCGGCGAGCATGTCGTATATTTCGCTTTTGACGAGGGCCGCGGCACGCTCGAGGCTAGGGCCCGCACGCTCGGCCTTCGGCTGGAGCCCGCGCTGCAATCTGGATGTCTTCGATTTCAGCAGATCGATCCAGCTGAAATGTCGCCTGGTGAATTCGCCGCCAATGTGCGGAGCAGCATCGAGTCCGACTGTGCCAAGATCATCGTGATCGACAGCCTGAACGGCTATCTGAATGCCATGCCCGACGGCCGGTTCCTGATCCTTCAAATGCACGAATTGCTGAGCTACATCGGACAGCAGGGCGTGCTCTGCATTCTGGTGCTGGCTCAACACGGCCTGGTCGGTCCGATGGATACTCCGCTCGACATCAGCTATCTGAGCGACGCGGTCGTGATGTTGCGCTATTTCGAGTACGGGGGACACGTGCGGCGGGCTCTTTCCGTCGTCAAGAAGCGCAGCGGCCGCCACGAGCACACTATTCGGGAATTTCAGCTGACGCCGAACGGCATCGAAGTCGGTCCGCCGCTCACAGGATTCAGCGGCGTATTCTCCGGCACGCCTCGTTACACCGGCGACAGCGGACCGCTTTTGAGCGGGCGCTTAGTCACTGACGAAGAAAATGACCGCGGTTGAAAGCACCGAGTTTCGGGTGCTCGTCCTTGCTCCGATCGGCCGCGACGCTTCGGCGTCGGTCGACCTGCTGCGCAAAGGAGGTCTGGCCGCCGAAGCCTGTGACGATCTTGCTAGATTGGCGGTGGGGCTGAAATCGGGCGCCGGAGCAGTCCTCGTAGCCGAAGAAGCCTTGTTCAAGGCCGACCTCACCGCGATTGAAAGCTGGGTTGCACAACAAGCGGCCTGGTCCGACCTGCCTTTTGTCATTCTCACCAGTCATCTGGATCACCCAGTCATCAAAGCTTGGCGTCAAGGGCTTGCGGGGAAATTGCAGAACATCTCCATGCTCGAACGGCCCATCCAGCCGATCACCTTGACGAGCGCGCTTCAGGCCGCGCTGCGCGCCCGCCACCGTCAGTACGAGGTTCGGTCCCTCCTCGAGGCGCGCGAGCAGGCGGCGCGGGAGCTTGAAAGATTGGTGGCTGCCCGGACCCGCCAGTGGCAAGAAGCTAACGTGGAACTCAAGCGTCAAATCGAGGAACGCGAAAACCTCGAAGCTTCACTGCGTCAATCGCAAAAAATGGAAGCCGTCGGTCAACTCACCGGCGGCCTAGCCCACGACTTCAACAATATGCTGACCGGCATCGGCGGAAGCCTGGACTTGATGAAGAGGCGCCTGTCGGAGGGTAGGACTCAGGGCTTGGACCGTTACATCAGCGCCGCTCAAGCCGCGGTGAAGCGCGCGGGTGTATTGACCCATCGGCTGCTTGCCTTCTCGCGTCGGCAGACCCTTGAGCCGAAGGTAACGAACGTCAATCGGCTCGTCGCCGAAATGGAAGAGCTCATTCGCCGCACGGTCGGCCCCTCCATCGACCTGGAGGTGGCGGGCGCGGCCGGCCTTTGGAACACGCTTGTTGATCCAAACCAGCTTGAAAACGCTTTGCTGAATCTATGCCTCAACGCGCGCGATGCGATGCCGGCCGGCGGCCGGTTGAGCATCGAGACCGAGAACACGTCGCTCGACGGCACGGCAGCCCGCGAACGCGATCTTGCGCCCGGCAACTATGTTTTGTTGCGTGTTACCGACTCCGGAGTCGGCATGCTCCCTGATATTGCGGCCCATGTGTTCGAGCCATTCTTCACGACCAAGCCGTTGGGAGAAGGCACCGGACTTGGACTTTCCATGATTTATGGATTTGCAAGGCAATCCGGCGGTCAGATTTCCATTCACACTGAGGTCGGAAAAGGCACCACGATGTGCCTTTATCTCCCTCGGAGCCGTGATGAACCCGAGGTCGATAGTGCGGACGAAACTGGCAAGGCGATCGAGGCGGCCGGCGAAGGAAAAGTGGTGTTATTGATCGACGATGAAGCAACCATTCGAATGCTCGCCGCGGAGCTGCTGGAGGATGCCGGATATTCGGTGGTGGAAGCCTGGGACGGACCGTCCGGTTTGCGAGTGCTCCAGTCGTCCACCCGGATCGACCTGCTGGTCACCGACGTCGGGTTACCAGGTGGAATGAACGGACGCCAAGTGGCGGACGCAGCCAGATCCTTGCGGCCCGATCTCAAGATACTCTTTATCACTGGCTACGCTGAAAATGCCGTGGTGGGCAATGGACAGCTCGAAAAGGGCATGCATATCCTTGCGAAACCTTTCGACATGGACCTTCTGGCCCAGAAGGTTCAGGATATGTTGACGAGCGTCTCAGCGCCTACTCCACCGCCGGCGTGATCGGCGCCGGCCGCGGCGCCAGCGCCGCGATCGCTTCGTTGATCTCATCCATCGCGCGCTCGGCCACCCGCGTGCCGATATCGATGGCCTCCTGCGCGCGGTGGAAATCGAACCAGCCGACGTGGCCCAGGCGTGGATTGATCATGACGTCCGGCGGATCGCCCGCGAGCCGCGCCCGCGCAATGCGGTCCTGCATGATGTTGAAGGCGTCGACCATCACGGTCGGAATGCTGGGGCGGGGGGTGCCGCCGAAGAACTGACGCTTGAGGGCCCGCTCGACACCAAACATCGAGAGCAAGCCCTTCGCCTCCGGCGCGGGATCATTCGGCTCGGGCTGTGGCTTGGCGCTCTCGCCGGCCATGATGGTGCCGCGGCCCAGGACGTCGGAGTTGAGATTGACCGCGATGACAAGCCGCGCGCCGAACACGCGCGCCGCCGACACCGGCACCGGATTGACCAGCGCGCCATCGACCAGCCAGCGGCCGTCGAGAAACACCGGCGGAAAAATCCCGGGCAGCGCATAGGAGGCGCGGACCGCCTCGACCATGCGGCCGCGCGTCAGCCAGATCTCGTGGCCGGTGCCGACCTCGGTGGCGATGGTGGCGAAGCGGATCGGCAGCGACTCGATGGCGGTGTCGCCGAACTGTTCTTCGAGCCGCGCCGCAAGCTTGCCGCCGCCGATCAGGCCGCCGCCCGTCAGGCTGATGTCGAGATAGCCGAGAATGCCGCGCCGCGTCAGACCGAGGGCCCACTCCTCGATGAGATCGAGCCGGCCGGAGGCATAGCAGCCGCCGATGACGGCACCGATCGACGTGCCCACGATGATGTCGGGCTCGATGCCGTGGGCGAGCAGACAGCGGATCACGCCGATATGCGCAAAGCCGCGGGCGCCGCCGCCGCCGAGCGCAAGCGCGATGGTGGGGCGCTCCGATTTGCGCTCCGGTGCTTCGGTGGTCGCTTTCGCGCCGCGCTCGCCGTTGCGGCCGCGGGCCTCATCGTGCATTGCCAATGGCGCTCTCGTCTCGTTGTCGCCGCCACCCTCGCCTGCGCGATCCTCACGCCGGGAGGACCGCGCTACAAGTCAATCGCGGCGTTATGGTGAAAGCTGCCGGGATCGCGCGTAGTCATCGTTTGTCGAGCGCCTCGCGCTCCGCGACGAGCTTGTTCAACTCCTCGGTCATCTGGGAAATCCGGTCTGCCGTAAGGCTCTCATTCGCCGCCCCGGACAGCGCTGCGGCCTGCTCGACCAGCTGGCGAAGATTGTCGCGAAGGATCGCGATCCGGTTGTCGAGCTCGTATCTCGGGAGGTCACTGGCCATGTTTCTGCGTCCTGTTTCGCTGGAATGAGACGTTACCACTGCGTCCACAATACGACTGACGGGCCGCCCAAGAAAACGACGATGCCCCCTTCCGCCTGCGCGCGGCCCTGATGTAGCGTGGTTTTTCAGCCGCCAGCGGGAAGTGCCGGATCCCGACTGTTGCAACGGCGGCAAGGCTGCCCTCGGCGGGCCTCCACCGAAGGGTCCTCTCCCCATGCCAAAGCTCTACGAAGCCCTCGCCGACGCGTTCCTTGCGGAGGGCGTCGACACGCAGTTCGTCCTGATGGGCGACGGCAATATGCACTGGTCCACCGCCTTCTCGAAACTGCCGGGCGTGGAGACCGTTCACGTCAGGCACGAGCACGTCACCGTTGCGGCGGCGACGGCCTACAATGTCGCCACCGGCAAGGTCGCCGTCGCCTCCGTCACCTGCGGCCCCGGCGTGACCCAGTTGATGACGGCGCTGCCGGCCGCGGTTCGCGCCCGCCTGCCGATGGTGGTGTTCGCGGGCGAATCGCCGATCAACGCCAAGTTCTACAACCAGGCCATCGACCAGGCGCCGTTGGTGACGGCGACCGGGGCGCGCTACATCGCAGCCCATAGCCTGCCGCGCATGATGGACTACGTGCGCGAGGCCTTCCACATCGCCAAGACCGAACGGCAGCCGGTGGTGCTGGGCGTTCCCTACGACCTGCAAAAGGTCGAGCACATGGCGAACCAGCCCTACGAGACCTCGGAGATGTACCATCCCAAGGTCGGGCGGATGCATCCCGATCCCGAGGTCGTGGCCGAGGCCGTCGAGCGGCTGGCCGCGGCGAAGCGGCCGATCATCTTCTGCGGCCGCGGCGTGCTGTGGTCGGGCGCGCGTGACGCCGTGATCAAGCTCGCCGATCGCAGCGGCGCATTGCTCGCGAACACGCTCCCGGCGCGCGGGCTGTTCCATGACCATCCGTTCGGGCTCGGCATCGCCGGCAGCTACTTCTCGTCGCTCGGCCGGGAGATGTTCGAATCCGCGGACCTGATCGTCGCGGTCGGCACCAGTCTCTCGTACTACACCGGCGTCGGGCACTACTGGGGCAAGTCGTTCAAGATCCAGATCGACGACGCGCCGCGCGGTCTGCGCGACGGGCAGAAGGCCGCCGACATCTACGTCAAGTCGGATTCGCGCGTCGGCGTCGAGGCGCTGCTCGCGGGCCTCGACAAGAAGCTCGGCTCAGGCAAGCCGACGGCGGCGACGATCCGCACCAAGGAGCTCGAGCATCGCATCGCGACCGAGCCTGCGGATGCGATGAAGTTCGACATCGCGCCGGACGTGCTCGATCCGCGCGAGGTGGTCAAGGCGATCGACGCGGTCGTACCGAAGGACTGGGACGTCGTCGTCGGCGGCGGCCATCAGGCCTACTTCAACACCCAGATGAAGGGCCGGCCCGCGGACCGCTACACGACGATCCGCGAGTTCGGCGCGGTCGGCAACGGGCTCTCGTACGCGCTCGGCGTTGCGGCGGCGCGCCGGCAGGGCCGCAACGGCAAGATCGTGCTGTTCGAAGGCGACGGCGGTCTCCTGTTCCACATCCAGGAGCTCGAGACGCTCAAGCGCCAGGGCTATCGCATCCTGATCTGCGCGATGAACGACGGCGGCTATGGCTCGGAGTTTCACAAGCTGCGCGCCGACGGCCTCGACGACAGCCTCGCTCTGTTCGGCCGCCCTGCGCTCGAAAAAATCTCGCAGGGCTTCGGCCTGCGCGGTCACGAGATCCGCGATGTATCGGCTATTCCGAAGCTGTTCGCCGACTTCTCGGCCCAGGGCGAAAGCGAAATCTGGAACATCCAGATCTCCGACCAGGTCACGGCCCCGGTGATCCGCCAGACCATCAAGCGCGGCCACGGCAACATGTGAGCGTGGGAAACGAAAGTATCGACCGGCGGCGGCGCATTCGACGAATGCCCGCCCCGAACGTCATTTCTGCTTCATCAAATCAGCGACGCTGAAGCTTCCGTAGCCCACGCAAGGCTTCGAATTGTTCGAGAGATAACATATGCCGATGTCGTCATCCTGAAGATTGTCAGGAGAGGCGCACACTTTGTAATAGTCCCAGCCCCATTCCCCGTCGGGACTCGTCAGCATGACCTCCTGGCTGAAGTCCCAGGCCAGCCCGTCGTCAGACGAGGCAACGTAGAAGCCTCCGCCAGTCGTCGCCCCGTAGAAAAGCAGATATCCGCACGAGCGTTTGGTGACGGAAACGTTGATTGGATTGCGGGGAAACTCGGCCAATTTCTTCGCGGGCGCCAGAGCGATATTGCTCAGGTCCAGAATGGAGCCCATCAGGCAGTTTCGCGCTCCTGCCTTCGCTCTCATGTACACGCGTATTGCACCGTCGTCGTTCAGCAGCCAAGGGAGACCGATACGATCCATGGTACTGTCTCTGAATGGCGTCTTGATCACATGTTTTGTGAAAGATACCGCATCTTTCGATTTCACGACGACAACGTCGGTGTCCACCCCGCGCCTGCTGGCTTCCGGGCCATGTGCATCGAAATAGATCCCGATGATTTCGTCTCCAACAACGGTGAAGGCGGGAATATCCATACCGAACTTCTCGATGTCCGGAACGATGACGGGATTGGGATGGATGTTGAGCCGGTCGCCGGTCATCTCAGCAAGGCCCACGACCAAAAGCATGTCGCTTCGATAGACGGGCTGCCCGCAGAAATAGAACAAACGCCGGCCTTGAAAATAAATCGGACGGGCATCGTAAACGGCACCCGCCATCCACGACTCTCCCGAAGGGGCAATAAAGGGTGCCGGTTGATGTTTCCGAAATATCGGAATTCGTTTGGTGCGATTGTCGCACTTCACGCTGATGCTGCCGTCGGCGGTGGCACTAACGAGAGCGCTTATGTCACGCTGCATCCGGCGCTGCGACTTGATTGTCGTGTCAAAACAAATAGCCCGACGGAGGAACTCACGCAGCATCTGTGTTACCGCTCGACGCAAATGGTATTCCAGGTCATCGGCTTAAAACCGCGCCTGCCTATCAAACGCATACATACCGTCAGGCTCTCTGTCCATTTGATGTCAGGTTTTACCTGACCTTAGCAGTTACCGATTGCAAAGCAGCAACATTCAGAATTTGCGCGATCTGTATGTGAGGGGCATCGGGCAACGGCGCAACAGAACGTCCTTGCGGGATATTTTCTGAAGCCACTATCGCTCCCGAAATGGCCCGACAGGGCGTATCATGACACCGCAGTTCAGTTGAATTCGTCCGGCACCCCTTGAGCAAGCGCGCGTCACCCCCCGAATTCAGCACGCCTTGGTACACAGTGGAACCGTGCGTGTACCGGATGCCGACATGTTTTTGCAATAAGCGACATGGGCATCTCCTGCGGGATCTTGGCGCTTGTGGCCTTTTGGTCGTCCATTTGACGATAAACTGGTAGGCCGGGGCGTTTATGGCGGTTGCTGTAATGAGTGCAGCGCAATCAACGGACGTTTTCATGTGCGTCTCCTCTGCCCAACTGCTCGTGGCCGAGAAGAGCGCGTTCGACGAATTTCGATAAAATTTTCAGTTAGGGATGGTTTGGAGGGTCATGCGGTCAAAATCGTTTGACTCGCACACGACTGGGCCGAGACGGTTTGCCGTCAGCCGGGCAAATAACCCCACCCCGACCGCTCACCCTAAAGCGGATTCAGTTGGGCGGTGATTGGAAAACTGTCTCCGGGGCTCAGAACCTGGGCCGTCACCGCCATCAAAACAAACAGAGCCACGACAACAAGGACGATACCCAAAAGACCGAGCACAAGCCGGCGGTCGTCCGGCTGTTTAACGGTGGTCATCGAGAACCTCCCATCGTCCCACCAATTAACGCATAAGTTGTTTTTCGGTTCGGCAACTCAGCCTTGCCGAAAGCACTGCACAATGCCGTTTGCGGCGGCTCAGCGCTTCGGCCGGAAACGCGAAGAGCCCCACCGAGGGAAAGCGATCGGTGGGGCTCCAGCAAGCGAGCCGACCGGGTCGTTGGCTCGATATCGAATTTAACAGCCGGGTCTCACCGCGCCCATCGCTTTTCTCTCAGACTTCGTAGAACGTCCATCCATCGCTTGGAACAATGAGGGAAACGACGTTCTCCACTTTGATGGCCCCGCCGCGCGGCCCGTGAAGGCACCGTCGTTACGGGTTGTGAATGCAGAAGCGTCCCGCCCGGTCCGCCCTCCGCCTTCGTGGCGCGGATGTCCGTGCCGACGTCATTCAACAGATCTCGTGGTGCAATTCGCGGCCGATTTCTGCGCCGCCGCCCCTCACTTGATTTCTGCGCAGTTCGAGCGCCCCGACATCATGCAGTCTTGTAATTTTCCGGAAAGATAGAGTTCGCGGGCCACCCACCACGAGATCGCAAATATGATCACGACGGCCAACAGGCCCAGCACCGCGTTGCGACGATCCGGAGGTTCTTCCTGATCCATTCGCTAATCCCATTTCATCGTTTGCAATTGATCGATGCCCCGGTTGGCTCGAGGCAGTGCGCCCCCTGCGCCTCACGGGGCAAAATTAAACCCGCCCAAGATGGAATCCTGGGCGGGTTTTGCCAACCGCGTGGGGGAAGGCGGGGGATGCGGTCGACGTCCTTTCTCTAGGAGAGTCGCGGGCTTCTCGATGTGACCGGCATCACATGGAACGCTTTTACCTCCGGCGAATTGGTAGAGCACGAGCAGGCGCCCCCTCCCCCCGACAGCCTGCTCGGAAAAAAGGCCCCGCTGCGAGGCGGGGCCTTTCATGTCGACGAATCTGATATGGGTCGATGCACAGCAACAATAGCTTCGGCCCACTCAGACCCCGCCACGGCGGGGTTTTATTTGATGCGGAAGCTTTCCTTGGTGAGCTTGGTGCCCTTCATCTCTTCTTTCATCCACCTCGGTGTCGCACCGCGGCCCGACCACACCACGGACGGATCTTGCTTGCTGCGAAATTGAGGGGCGACCTTTCGACCGGCCGTCTTGGATGGACGACCGGCCTTGCCACTTCGGGGCTTCTCTCCGGTCAGACGCTCGAGCTGCTTGCGAAGATCCGCCGCCCTGCTCTCGAGCGCACCGGCGATCTCGTCCCGAAGCTTGAACAGCGCGTCCATTGTCATCGACGCGTATGAGGTGCTTTTCGTTTTGCGGACGTGTTTAGCTTTCTTGGCCATGTGCCCTCCTGATTGCGGGAGGTTGTGAACACATGGCTGGTTGAAAGCAAGTTAAGCCTTTGAAAGCGCAGATCGCCTATTGCCTCATCGGCCGGCGCAGCTCGCACAGCCGGTTGATGTCGTTGAGCGAGTCGCTGGTGTCGCCCATTCTGCTGAACATGTCTGCGGCCTCCCCATTCTGCATGTCTTTGAATCTTTCGCAGACCTGAGTGAGCGTGACAGCCCGGCTAAAATAGACGCGGTAAACCGTCGCGAAAATGACGGCGACAACGAGGACAAGAAGCAGTTCCCATACCGAAGCGGAGACCCTTCTCTTCAAGAAACCCATGCGAACCTCCCATTAGCGCGGTGCCGCGCATCAATCCGACTCGCTCACGAAGCAGTACTCGACGAGTCGCTCGCTGACAAATGCTGCAGCCGCCACCGGCAGTACATGGGAGGCGAAGCGACCGGCCATCGCTTTGATTGCCGTCAACTCGAGTCCTTGCTGCCGTTCGGCGGCCGGCTAATCCGCCTTGGCGCCGGCAAATTCGACGACTTTGGCCCACTTTTCGGTTTCTTCGACCACGAGCCTCGCGGCGTCGGCCGGGCTGCCGCCGGCCGCCATGCCTCCCAGGTCCGCGAGCCGCGCCTTCGCGGCGGGATCGTTGAGCCATTTGTTGGTCTCTTCGTTGAGTCTCGCAATGATCTCGGGCGGCGTTCCTGCCGGCGCTCCCAGCCCATAGAAATCACTCGCCTCGTAACCCGGCACCGTCTCGCCGATGGTCGGCACGTCCGGCAGCACATCGGAGCGCACGCGCGTGGTGACCGCCAGCGGCCGCAGCGTTCCCTGCCGCACATACTGGATCATCGACGGCATGCTGCCGAACATCATCTGCATCTGCCCGGACACCAGATCGACGAACGCGGGCCCGGCGCCGCGATATGGCACGTGCACCATCTGCACGCCGGTGAGCATCTTGAACATCTCGCCGGCCACATGATTGCCGGTGCCGACGCCCGCCGAAGCCATGTTGATCTTTCCTGGATTGGCTTTCGCGTAGGTAATGAACTCGGGAACGGTTCGCGCCGGCACCGAAGGATGCACGGCCATCAGGAACGACGGACGGCTGATCGCAATGACCGTCGTGATGTCGCGCGGAAAATTGAAGTTGAGCTTCTGATAAAGCGAGGTGTTGATGAGGTTGCCGGCCTGGATCAACAGCAGCGTGTAGCCATCGGGCGCGGCGCGCACCACAGCCTCGGTCCCGACATTGCCTCCGGCGCCGGGGCGGTTCTCGACCACGTAGGGTTGCCCCATCCGTTCAGTGAGCCACTGCGCCAGCAGGCGTCCCAGAATGTCGGTGGCGCCACCCGCAGCCACCGGCACGATGATCCGAACGGGACGCGTGGGATAGCTTTCCGCGGCAGCGCTGCCGGCGCTGAGGGGAAAAGCCGTGGCGGCGGCGGCCAGGTGCAGAAATTGACGGCGAGCAAGTGTCACAAAGCCCTCCTTGTCGACGCGCGTTCGGTCGCGACCGAAACGCCTGCAGCGATAAGTCCGTATTCGATGGCGGTCGCCCCGGATTCATCAGCGACGAAACGACTGAGCGCTGTTGACATGCGTTCCCTCTTTTTCGGTCAGGCAATTCCCGACATTTGCGTGTGCGTAATTGCACGCAGAGGTGTTGTACAACTTACGCCATACGGACTGATTAAGCCTTAGATTAAATTATCACGAATCGAAATCGCGCCGGGATGCCACCATGTCTTGCAGCAACGCGTGACATGGGGCGATGGTGCAGCAAACGATGGCGGCGACTCGTCTGTTATCTGTTCCGGTTGCATTGCGAAGATACCTGCCTCGATCTTAACTACGACTCCGGTTCCTTGCATAACTTCCTGGAAGTCTGAGCTTTATAGCGCGCGACGAAGCGCTACCGCGGAACGCAAATGTCTTCACAAGAGATCGACGATTTTATCACTCTGGCCCGCAGATACCTGACGAATGCCTATCCGCGGATCAGCCAGCACAGCTTTATGTCGCCAGAGTACGAAGACACCTGGCGTCTCGTGCGCGGCGTCGAGGCTGCGGTCAAGCTGCGCAGAGTGCTGCTGGAGGTGCAAGAAACGGGAGAGAACGCGGTCGCGCGAATCTTCTCACCCTGACGATGCAGACTATCCCCGGACGTCACGTAAGCAGCGGAGAGAATTAACGCTCGCGGCCAGGCCTGTGCGACCGGCTCGCCGATTTTAATGGACCTGTGGCCGCTTTGGATTCAGGCTCGCTGAGCCAGTCACTGATTCGGAATCCACACGATGGACGAAGAAGCCTGCCGGCAGAGAGCTGCTGAAGCTCGACAATGGGCACTGCGCTGCCGCTCTGCGAAGCTCAGAGATGGATGGATGCGGGTGGCGGAGTGCTGGTTGAAATTGACAGCCCAGTCTTCCGAGCAGCCATCTGAAGAGACGGCCGCAAATCACGAACCGCTGCACCCTCCACCATCTCCGGCGGTACGGACGACGGCGAGCGTTGCGCGAAACAAACACTAGAGCAGCGAAACCGCTGCTGTCCAACGAAGGCCGCCTCCATATCGGTTTCAGACCTTCGCCTGCGTTCGCGCCACAGCCAGCAGACTCGCTTTGCGAGTAACTCCGCGACCAATCGCGATGCCAGGAGCCTCGATCGCAAAATATCCGAGTGCCGAAGGAATCGTTAGCACGGCAGCAGCGACGATCAGCACCACCGGTCCCACGACGGCCGGCATCTGCTCGCTCCAAGCGGGCGCCACAAAGAATGCGATCGACGGCGCGATCCAAACCAGCAGCGCCATATGCAGCACGTAGTAGCTGCCCGACGACAGTCCTACGAGCCGTATCAATCGGCCATCGAGGATGCGCAATGCGCCCAGATCGATCCGGTAAGCCGCGAGCGCAACCAGCACAAAAGCCAGATACCCTTCAAAGAACGCCGCGAACTGTGAAAAAAGCCAAACACCGGACCGGTCATAAACATTCCGAGCACGCAGCCGAGCAGCAGTTTGTTCGCCGCTCGCGGTGACCAGCCTTGCACCCATGTGCGGCCGAGCGTTGGAATCAGCATGCCGAGCACGAAAGCGAACATGTTGTGACAAAACGGCTTCCACCCCCAAGCTCCGGAGAACGATAGGACGCTGGTTGCAAGCGCGATCGCCGCGAGCGACCAGGGGCCGAACCGGCGCTCGACGAAGTACAGCAGAACAATGATCGGAGCCATCAGCACCTCGAGCTGGATCGCCCACAACGTGCTGTTCAACGAGACGTCGATGAGAAGGAGATTGGCGATCAACGTCGCCGGAGTGACAGGATTGCCCCCTCCCGATTGATCCGCCGGGATGTGCCAGCCGTGGGCAAGCCCGGCAACCAGCATGGAGACGACGACGATCGGATAGATTCGAAAGACGCGCGCCGTCAGAAAACGAAGAGCCGCGGGCAACGGCTGCTGCGGCCCGTGTTCGAGCGATACACGCAGCACAAGGCCGCTGATGACGAAGAACATCATCAAGGCCGCGTGCGCAGGCAACATCCAAAGCTCCAATCGGCCGACCGCATTCTGCAGCGGGCTGACCAGGGACCAAGGCTGATGCGGAAGCAGCGCGACACCGTTGACGGCCCAACCGGACAGATGCCAGGTCGCAACCATCACCGCGCCGACACCGCGCAGCGATTCAACGCGTGAGAAGAATGGCCTGGAATCCTGCATGTGGTATTGCGACGCCGTCACGCCCGCCTACGCGAAAAACGCGCACAGCCTCGTGCCGCTCCCCGCCGCTCAGAAGGCCCGCATGGTAGCAACTTACGACAGGGCGTAGGAAGACCTCCGAAATTGCGAGGACTTCCTGACTACACCCGATACGAACCCCAGACCTGCTGCGGAAACAATTCTTCGGGCTTCAAGAGGCGATGGCAGACGCCCTGTTCATGCGCATAGCGCAAAAACGCTTCCAGCGTCCGGCGATTGGGCTCAATGCCATACGGCCAGTATTCGCCGTCGAAGAGGTTCTGCGTCGCCCGCGCATGCTCGAAGCCCCACAGGATGGGGAAATAGGTGATCCCCCCATACATCGTGCGTTCGACGCTGCGTCGGCGAGCCTCGTCGAACGCCCTGAACAGATTGGCGGCCGCCCACGGATGCTCCTCGACGATCGCCCGGCGCATCGCGATCGTGTGCATGATGGGCACGATCTTGGTGCGCGCGGCGTATTGCTGTTCGGCCTGAAGCCAGTCCGGAAACATCCGCGCGATATTGGGGTGCCCTTGCAGATAGCGCACCGGCGGCTGCGCCATCAACGCGGCATCGAGTTCGCCATCGATGAGCATGTCGGCCAGCGACTTGTCTGAAACCGCACGGATCGAGACCCCGGGCGGAAGCCTGAGCTGCACCTTCTCCTGCCGGCCCGGCTGATCCTGCCCGGCCTGGACCCATTCGATGGATGCCAGGTCGAGTTTGTACTCATCCATCAGCATCCCGCGCGCATAGACGCCGGCGGTTTGCGCCCACTCGGGGACGCCGACGCGCCGCCCCTGCAGATCCTTGGGAGTCTTCACCGGGCCGTCGGCGCGCACAAAATTTGCAGAATGCCGAAGCACACGGGACGGGAAGATCGGCAGCGCGATCAGCGCGTCGTCTCCCTGCGAAATCATGGAGACGTATTTGGCGAAGGAGATTTCCGCGACGTCGAACTCCTTGAACTGGACGGCGCGGTAGAAAATATCGTGCAGGGGCAAATTGAGAACATTCAGTTCGATGCCTTCGACGCCCACGATGCCGTTGAGCACATCGGCCACGTGATCGTAGCGGCTGACCGCCACGGTGAGTTGAAGCTTGCCCATGGTCTATCTACCGATCTGAATGGCGGCCGATGCCTTCTGCACGACATCCTTTGGCGTCGCGTAGAGATTTTTGAGAAACGCCTCCATATCGGCACCCGGCATCGGATTGACATCCATATTGCTGCGTTGCGCGTCCGCGCGAAACTCGGGGTCCTTCATGGTCGCGTCGAATGCCGCACGGAGCGCGGTCTTGCGATCCTCCGGAACATCCGGCGGCGCGAAGAACGGCCGTGCGATGGCCTGGCCCGCGATCACCAGGCCGATCACCTTACGCTGCTCGTCGTTCTGGACGAGGTCGCCGATCAAGGGGACTGAACTGAAACGTTCATCCTTGCGGGCCGCCATCTGGACCAGGAGATTGACGGTTTTGCGCGCCACCCATTCGGGCTGCTGGCTGATCAGCGTGCTCGCGGAGATGCCGCACACACCTTCGATTTCGCCGCGCTCCATTCCGAGCGTCAGTTCGCGCGTCGAATGATAGCCGGTGATGATCTTGATCCTGGTGCCGAAGATGCGATTCAGCGCCGTCGCGAACATGTCCGGATCGGCGCCCTGCCCCTCGCCGCCGAACAGCACGTCCTTGGTCAGCAGATCTTGCCAGTTTTTGACGCGCGACGTGCCCCAGGAGAGGCAAAGGCTCGCCTCGTCGGTGACGCTGCCGATCCAAGTGAGCCGCAGCGGATCGAAACTCTTATCGCCGAGGAGCAGCGGCGTCAGCGGCTGACCTCTCGCCACGGTGCCGATCGCGGTGCCGTCCTTCGGCGCGACGCCATAGAGATATTGCGTGGCCTTCAGCCCACCGGCCCCGGGCATGTTCTGCGGCACCATGGATGGATTGCCGGGGATGTGTTTGCCGAGATGGCGGCCCAGAAGCCGCGCATAGGTGTCGTAGCCGCCGCCGACGCCGTAACCAATGACGATGCTGATCGAACGTCCGCGATAGAAATCCTCGATTGCATCGGCGCGCGCCAGCCGCACGACACCAAGCGCTGCGGCAGCTATGACGACCGCCATGACGGACCGGCGAAGTCCGCAAATCGACATGCAGCCGCCCTCGTTCAAATTGATCCGAATGAGCTTATTGGAAACGTTTCACTTGTCAATGAATGGCAGTCCCAACGGCAGCTCATGAGTTTCAGCTGCCGGAACGTCGCATTGACCTCGCGGGTCGATCCGAAATACGACAAGAGCGGGTCACGATACCGTTCGAACATCCGGGCGCGGCATGAAGGCACGAGGCTTCCGTTACGTTAAGCCGAGCACTCTGAAGAATGCGCTGCAGATTCTTCACGATGCGGGTGCGGATGCCGTTCCGCTCGCCGGCGGCCAGAGCCTTCTGGCCGGGCTCAATCTGCGGCTGTCCGCGCCGTCGCTTCTGGTCGACATCAGCGGCCTCACCGAGCTGTCCGGCCGCACCGAACAAGCCGACAGCATCCGCATCGGAGCCGCGACCCGGCACGCCGAGCTGCTGCGCTGCCCGCTGATCCAGAAGCATCTGCCGCTGCTGACGAAAGCTGCGCCGCACATCGCGCACGCCGCCATCCGCAATCGCGGCACGATCGGCGGCAGTCTCGCCTATTCCGACCCCTCGGCCGAGCTTCCGGCTTGCGCGATCGCGCTGGACGCCGCGCTGGTGCTGGCCAGCGTGACGGGAGAGCGCGAGGTCAAAGCCGAGCAGTTCTTCAAAGGCCTGTTCGAGACCGACCTGCGGCCGGGCGAACTGATCGTCGCGGTGAAATTTCCCAAAGTTTCTGCCGATACAAAATGCCTCTTCCTCGAACTCGCGCGCCGGCATGGCGACTTCGCGATGATCGGGATCGCGGCGCGCATCGCGATGGACGGCCCCAAAATCGCCAATGCCAGGGTCGTGTATTTCGGCGCCGTCGAGCATGCCAAGCTGGCGCGTCTGACTTCGGCTGCACTGACGGGTCTAACGGCTCCCATCGGCGACTTTTCAGCACTGCACAACGCAATCCAGGACGATGTCGTCGCCCAGGAAAGCCCCGGGCTGCGCAGCGACACGGTCAGACATCTCGCCGAAGTGCTGACGCGCCGCGCGATGGGCGAGATCGCCAGTGAGGTCGCAGCATGAACGCTCCCATTGGCGACGAGACTGTCGAGATCGATTTCATTCTCAATGGCAAGCCGCTGCGCCGGCAGGTGCAGGTGCGGCAGCACCTTGCGGATTTCCTGCGCCAGGAGCTGGAATTGACGGGCACTCATCTGGGCTGCGAGCACGGCGTCTGCGGCGCTTGCACCGTGCTGATCGACGGCGCCACGGCCCGTGGTTGCCTGACGCTGGCGGTGCAGGCCTCTGGCCGCAGGGTCGACACGATCGAAGGAATGTCCACCAGCGGCGCCCTTGCGGAATTGCAGCAGGAATTCATCGCGCGCAACGCCGCGCAGTGCGGGTTCTGTTCATCGGGCATGCTGCTCACGTCCTACGAGCTAACGCAGCAGGGCGGCCATCTCTCACGGGATGAGATCCGCGAGTTCATCTCCGGCAACATGTGCCGGTGTACCGGCTATCACGCCATCGTCGATGCAATCGAAGCCGTGCTGAAGCGGCGGCAAGGCCAGACCAATGGCTAGCGAACACAACTCGCATCGCCCGATCGGCGCTCGCCTTCCGCGGCAGGAGCTGCAGCGCCTGCTCAGCGGCCGCGGCCGTTACATCGACGACATCAAGCTGACGCGTATGCTGCACGCCTGCTTCGTGCGCAGCCCCCACCCGCACGCCAGGATCACCGCAATCGACACCGCGCAAGCCATGGCTGCGCCGGGCGTCGAGGCCGTGTACACCGCCCGCGACATCAATCCGCGTTGCGAACCGTTCATGGGCGTCGCGCTGCACCGGCCGGGACATCGCTCGGCGCCCCAGCATCTGCTCGCCGACGAGCGCGCGGTTTGGCAGGGCCAGCCGGTCGCGGTGGTGATCGCGGCGACGCGCGCACAGGCGGAGGATGCCGCCGAGCTCGTCTCGATCGAGTGGTATCCCCTGCCCGCCGTTGCCGAGCACTTGCACGCGATCGAAGCCGACGCGGCGGTGGTCCATCCCGAGCTCGGCAATAATCTCGCCTTCGATTTTTCGCTGTCGAAGGGCGAACCGGACAAGGCCTACGCCGAGGCCGATATCGTCATCGAGGAGACGCTGCGGTTCGAGCGCCAGATGGCCATGACGCTGGAAACGCGCGGCCTGATCGCGGATTTCGACCCGAGCGAGAACTCGCTTCGAGTCATTCATGCGCACCAGTCGCCGTTCCAGATGCAGCATGTCTACAGCAAGCATCTCGGTATTCCCGAGCACAAGGTGCAGGTGACGTCGCCCGACATTGGCGGCGCGTTCGGCATGAAGCTGAACATCTACACCGACGAGATCGCCACTGTCGTCGCAAGCATGCTGCTCGGCCGGCCGGTCAAGTTCTGTGTCGACCGGCTCGAGTCGTTCGTCTCGGACGCCCATGCCCGCGATCACGTCATCCGATGCAGCATCGCGGTGAAGAAGTCGGGCGAGATCACCGCGATGGAGCTCGACGATCTGGGCGCGGTTGGCGCCTACGGCATGCCGTTCCGCTTCAACGTGGCCGAAGGCATGATGGCGATCACGGTCGCCGGCGCCCCCTACCGATTCGAGAATTACCGGGGGCGGACACGCAGCGTCTACGTCAACAAGAACCTGGTTGGCATGTATCGCGGCGTCGGCATGCCCTTCGCCTGCATCACCGCCGAACTGCTGACCGACTGGGCCGCCGACCGGCTCGGTATGGACACGGTGGAGTTCAAGCGGCGCAACTACCGCGCCAAGTCCGAACTTCCCTGCGTGACCCCGGGCGGACAGCGGCTGGAAACTGTCTCGTTCCACGAATGCCTGGAAGCCCTGGTGAAGCTGATCGACTACGACGGGCTCCGGCGCGAGCAGCGCGAACTTCGCGAAAAAGGAATCTACCGCGGTCTCGGCATCTCGACCTTCTGCGAGCAAACCGCGTATGGCGCCCCCTACTACGGACCCTCGGGCGCATCGATCTCCACCCAGGACGGCTGCACGTTGCGGCTCGAGCCGACAGGCTCGTTGCGCTGCCTCACCAGCCTCACCGATCAAGGCCAAGGCACGCTGACGGCGATCGCACAGATCGTGGCCGATTCCGTCGGCGTCGCGGTCGATCAAGTGGCCGTCGCCGGTGGCGACAGTTCGCTGTCGACCTACGGTGGCGGTGCGTGGGCATCGCGGGGCACCGCGATCGGCGGCGAAGCTGCATTGCGCGCCGGCCTCATGCTCAAGCGCAACATCCTTTCGCTCGCAGCCACCATCAGCCAGACATCGCCCGATCAACTTGATGTGGTCGGCGGTCATGTCGTGAACGCCAAGACCGGCGATGCCGTGCTCTCGCTCGCGGACATCGGCCGGATCGGATACTTCCGTCAGGACACCCTGCCGGCCGACTTCGACGTGCAGCTGTCGGTCACGGCGAGCTTCGCCGGAAACGACAAGCTCTACTACATGGCGAACGGCGTCCAGGCGAGCTACCTCGAGGTCGACTGCGCCACCGGCTTCATCAAGGTGCTGCGCCAGTGGGCGGTCGACGACTGCGGTCGGGTGATCAATCCGTTGCTGGTCGACGAACAGGTGCGCGGCGGAATCGTCCAGGGCATCGGCGCCACCCTGTTCGAAGAATGCATCTACAGCGACGACGGCAATCTCCAGAACGGCACCATGGCCGACTATCTCGTACCGATGGCTTCGGAAATGCCCGATATCGCGGTTGCCCACGTCGAGACGCCGGAAGCCTCCACGAAGCTCGGCGCCAAGGGCATCGGCGAGGCCGGCCTGATCGGCGCCATGGGCGCCGTCTGGGTCGCGGTCAACGATGCGTTGAAGCCGCTCGGCGCGCGGGTGACGCATCAGCCGTTCACGCCCCAGCGCATCCTCGACGCGCTGGCTCAAGCCAAGCGGTAGCTTTCCGAACGTTCGACCTCAGGCCATGCCGAGGTAGACGTCGCGCACGTCAGGCCTGGCCAGGAGTTCGCTCGAACGGCCGGACATCTTCACCTTGCCGGATTCCAGCACATAGCCGTAGTCCGAAATCTCGAAGGCCGTCGCGACGTCCTGCTCCACCAGCAGGATCGCAATGTTCTGGTCACGGACCTTGGGCAGACTCTCGGCCAGCATTTCGACCACGGCCGGCGCAAGGCCGAGCGAAAGCTCGTCGATGATCAGGAGCTTCGGCCGCGCCATGATGCCGCGGCCAATGGCGCACATCTGCTGTTCGCCACCCGACAGGGTGCTGGCGTCCTGTGACGCGCGCTCGCGCAGGACCGGAAAGGTCTCGAACACGAACTCGAGGTCGCGCTGGACTTCGGCCCGATCGGTCCGATGGAAAGAACCCAGCAGCAGATTGTCGCGGACGCTCAGCGTCCGGAACAGACGCCTGCCTTCGGGCACATGCGCGATGCCCTGATCGACGATCACGTGGGGTGATGAGCCGGTCAGATCCTTCCCGGCAAAATGCCAAGAACCGGCGCGGACGCGCACCATTCCGGACAAAGTCAGCAGCAAGGTTGTCTTGCCGGCGCCGTTCGGGCCGACGATGGACACGATGGAATTGCGGGGCACGTCCAGGTCGACGCCCCAGAGAACCTGGATGTCCCCGTATCCGGCCGCAAGACCGCGAACGTTCAGCAATGGCTCCGATGACACTTCCATCGCTTCACCCAGCCGGACGTTGCTTCGCATGAGAGACGGCGTGCCATGCAAATGCGGCAATGCTCGGGAAACGTTTCATTCGGGCATTTTGATGCCGAATTGTTTGACTCGCATCATTCATCATGATGACATTCCATTCGATCCAACCATCGCTGTCAAACCGCGGGGAGGCGCGTATGACCCATTCCTTTCTGAAGCACACAGGCCGGGCGCTGGCCAGCGGACTGCTCGTGCTCGGTGCTGCAGGTCTGGCGCATGCCGCCGATCCGATCCGCATCGGCGCACCGCTGTCGTTGACCGGTGCGCTTGCCGACGAAGGCGGCAAGGAGCAGCAGGGCCTCGACATGTGCATCGACGCCGTCAACGCGAAAGGTGGCGTCAAGGTCGGCAGCGAGATGCGAAAGCTCGAAGCCGTGAAATACGACTACCAGTCGGAGACCGGCAAGGCCGTGCAGCTGGTGCAACGCCTCCTGACGGTGGACAAGGTCGACTTCCTGTTCGCGCCCTACGGCTCGGGCGACACCAAAGCCACCGCGGTTCTCGCCGAGCGCTACGGCGTGCCGATGATCGCGACCTCGGCAGCCTCCGAGTCGGTGTTCGACCAGAAGGGCAAGAACCTGTTCGGCATCCTCTTCCCAAACAACGCGATGGTCCAAACCGAGGTCAAATATTACAAGGAGCGGGTCCCGACGGCGAAGAAGCTCGCCGTCCTTGCCCTGAACTCTCTATTCCCGAAGGCCATCGCCGCCGCGTTGCGCGACACTGCGGTCAAGGAAGGCGGCTTCGAGGTCGTCTACGACGGACTCTACTCCCAGGGCACGCTCGATTTCGCCAACGTGCTCACGCAGATCAAGGCCGGCAACCCGGATTGGCTCTACGCCACCGGCTATATCCAGGAGCTGATCGTCATCCGTCGTCAGATGGAGAACCTCGGCATGAAGATTCCGATCGTGACGATGACGGCGGGCGCCGCCTATCCGGAGTTCGCGCAGAACCTCGGGCCCCTGTCGAACAACGTCTCGACCAACGCCTGGTGGCACCCCAGCGCGACGTACAAAGATGCGTACATCTATGGTGGTGCGGAGAACTACACCAAGGCGTTCAAGGAGAAGTACAAGAAGGAGCCGACCTACCTCGAAGCGGCCGCCACCGCGGGATGCGAGGTGCTGGCGCAATCGGTTGAGAAGGCCGGCTCGACGAAGGCGGACGACGTGCGCAAGGAACTCTCCACGCTGCAGTTCGACACCTTCTATGGCCCGATCAAGTTCGGCCCCTCCGGCCAGAACGCCATCAACAGCCCGATGATCCTGCAGATTCAGAACACCAAGTATATTGTTCTCGATCCGCAGGCCGTGAAGACCGGCGAACTCAAGGTCGGCGTCGGCGGCTGACCGCCGCCGGCGTTCGTCGGATACACCGGAAGGCGGCGATGCCCTTTGTCGCCGCCTTCGACGTTCAAGGCTCACGATGATTGCGCAATATATCGCGAACGGACTGCTGATCGGCTCGCTATACGCCTGCCTCGCAGTCGGATTCTCGCTGATCTACGGCGTGCTCAACATCATCAACGTGATGCATGGCTCGTTCGTCGTCCTCGGCGCCTACGTGACGATCTACTGCACCCAGATGCTCGGCCTTTCGCCGATCATTTCGGCGTTGATCGGATGCGCCGTCATGTTCGCGTTCGGCTATCTGGTTCAGCGCACGCTCATCAACCAGGTCGTCACTGCGCCTATTTTCATCTCCTTCACGCTCACTTTCGGTCTCGATCTGCTGCTGAACAACGCCATGATCCAGGCGTTCACCGCGACGCCGCGATCGCTCATCCTGGACTACGGCAGCGTGGTCGTCGCCGGCGTCACGCTCTCCGTGGCGCGGCTTGGGGCCATGGTGCTGGCCCTCGTGCTGACGGGCCTGCTGTACTGGCTGCTGCGTCACTCGCAAATGGGCCGCGCCATCATAGCGGTGCGGATGGACCATCATGCGGCGCGACTGCTCGGCATCCGTGTCGAGCGGGTCTATGCCGTCACCTTCGGCATCGGAGCACTGATGGCCGCCGCGGCGGGCGGTGCCATGGCGGTGGTGTTTCCCATCACGCCGCTCCTGTCGGGCGTGTTTCTGGGCAAGGCTTTCGTCATCTGCGTGCTCGGTGGGCTCGGCAGCGTGCCGGGAGCGCTCGTCGGCGGTCTGGCGCTCGGTCTGCTGGAAAGCTTCGGGGCGATCGCCTTCGGCCCACAATGGAGCACCACGGTCGGCTTCGCTCTGATGATCATCGTTCTGGTGGTGAGGCCATCTGGCCTCGTCGGACGCAGGGGCTTTGAATGACAGCCCCCTCTTCCACCCTTCTGCGAGGTGTGTCCGTTCTGATCGTGTGCGGCGCGGTCATCGCCTTCGGCTTTTCTGCCAACAACTATCTCCTTCAGGCCGGCACGACGCTGGCGATGTCAGCGGCCCTCTGCCTGGCCTGGAACGTGGTCGGCGGCTTCATGGGCTATCCGTCGTTTGCCACCGCGGCCTTCTTCGGGCTCGGCGCCTATGTGGGCGGGCTCACGCAGGACGCCGGCGCACCGGTGTTTCTGGCATGGGCCGCCGCCGCGTTCGGTGGTGCGGTGTTCGCCGCGCTCCTGGGCAGCGTGCTGCTCGGCCTGCGGGGCCACTACTTCGCGATCGGTACCATCGCCGTCGTCGAGGTGATGCGTGAGATCGCCAACAACTGGGAGGCTGTGACCGGCGGCGCCGTCGGCATCAACATCCCCATCCTTCCGGGCACGCCGAACGAGGTCGGCATCTTCTTCTATCTGGCGATGTGGGCGATGGTGGCCATCGCCTTCGCCATAACCGCATTGATCGCCCGCTCGAAATTCGGCTTCGCCCTGCGCTGTGTGCGGCAGAACGAAAGCGCGGCGCGCATGGTCGGCATCAATGTGTTCGCGACCAAGGTCGCAGCCTTCGTCATTTCCGGTCTCATGATGTCCGCCACGGGCGCGGTCTACGCCTCCATGGTGGCCTTCATCGAGCCGAAGGACGTCTTCAACGTTCTGCTCTCGATCGAGGTGCCTGTGATGGTCATGCTTGGCGGCGCCGGCACCATCGCAGGTCCTCTCGCAGGCTCGGCGCTCTACGTGATGCTGCGCGAACTGGTGTGGGTCAATTTCATCAACTTCCACTCTGCGATCCTCGGCATCATCATCATCGCCGTGATCTATTTCATTCCGCGCGGCGTGCTGCGCATTTTCTCGCGCCGACGCCGGCTCGTGCCGGACGGGGCGAAATGACCGCCACCGCGCTCCGACTCGAAGGACTGACGCGCCGGTTCGGTGGCGTAGTCGCTGTTGACAATGTTTCGCTCAGCATCCCCAAGGGCGACATCGTCGGGCTGGTCGGGCCGAACGGCGCCGGCAAGACCACCTTGGTCAACCTCGTCACCGGCTTCCTGCCGAAAACCTCCGGCCGCGTCGTGTTCGAGGATCAGGACATCAGCAGCCTCCCGCCCCACCGCATTGCCCGGAGCGGCGTCGCCCGCACGTTCCAGATCGTGCAGCCGTTCTCGGAAATGACCGTGCTGGAGAACGTGATGGCCGGCGCATTGTTCGCCGGCCGGCGTTTGCCGATGCGCGAGGCCGCCGACAAGGCGCGTGAGACGCTGGCCTTCGTCGGCATGGAGCGGTTCGCCGACTACTCGGCCTCCGAGCTGTCGCTGGCGAACCGCAAGCGCCTGGAACTGGCCAAGAGCCTCGCCATGGAGCCGCGCCTCCTGTTCCTCGACGAGGTCAACGCGGGTCTCAACACCAGCGAACTCGACGACGCGCTGGATCTGATCCGAAAGATTTCTGCAACAGGCGTCACCATCGTCATCATCGAGCACGTGCTGCGCATCGTGCTGTCGCTGGCGAAGCGGCTGGTGGTGCTGCATCACGGCGCCATGCTCAGCGACGGCCCGCCTGCCGATGTGCTGAACGATCCAGCCGTCATCAAAGCTTACCTTGGCACCAAGTTCAGCAAACGCCATCAGGCGGAGCTCGAACAGCAGCGACAGCAATTGCAAAGCGAAATCGAGAACCGGGAAGCGCATCCATGAGCGGCAAAAAGAAAATCGTCGTCCGCGGCGGACAGGTCTACGACCACGACGGAGACGTGCACAAACCCAAGGTCGCCGACATTCTGATCGAAGGCAGTGAGATCGTCGCTGTCGGGCAGAACGTCGACGCCGGCGGTGCCGAAGTCGTCGACGCGCGCAACCGGCTCGTGGTCCCTGGCCTGATCAACGCGCACTATCACTCTCATGACACGCTATGCCGCGGCCTGTTCGAGGAACTGCCGCTGGAATTCTGGCTGCTGTACACGCTGCCTCTGGGCCAGAACCGCAGCAAGGAAGAGCTTCGCGCGCGTACGCTGGTCGGCGCGCTGGAATCGATCCGCTGCGGCATCACCTGCGTGCAGGACATGCTGGGACTGGCCCCGCTCGACGACGAATCCACCGACGTCGTCGTCAAGGCTTATCAGGACATCGGCCTGCGCGTGGTGTTCTCGCCGATGGTGTGGGACGTGCCGCCGGTCGCGATGGTGCGGCATAAAGAATCGTTGCCGGAGGACGTTCAGGAGATGCTCGGCAACGTCGGCCGTCCGGTCGACGCGCAACTCGACTATCTGAACAGCCAGTTCAACCGGCATCCCGCGAAGGGCACGTTGCACTGGGCAGTCGCGCCGTTCGCGCCACAGCGCTGCACGCCGAAGATGCTGCAGGGCTGCGCGGACCTTTCCCACAAGCACAATCTTCCGATCTACACCCACGTGTACGAGACCCGGGGACAGCGGCTGATCGCGCGCGAGTTGTTCGCCGACCACGACGGCTCGCTGATCACTTATCTCGAGCGAAACGGCCTCCTGAACCCGAAGCTCAACATCGTGCATTCGGTCTGGATCACGCGGCAGGAGATGGACCGCATGGCCAAGGCCGGCGCGGGCATCGTCCTCAACCATCTCAGCAACCTGAAGCTCAAGAGCGGCATCGCCCCGGTGCTCGACATGCGCGAGTCCGGCGTGCGGCTCGGCCTCGGCTGCGACAACTGCAGCGGCAGCGACGTCCAGAGCATTTTCCAGGCGATGAAGATGTTCTGCATGATCGCCTCGGTGAGCGATCCCGAACCCGGAGCCCCGCTGGCGCACGAGGTGATCCGTCATGCCACGCTCGGCAACGCGCGCTCCGCCGGCCTTCAGGGCCAGGTTGGCGCGCTGAAGCCAGGCCATAAGGCGGACATGGTGCTGATCGATCTCAACGACACCGCCTACCTGCCCTACAATAGCGCGGCGCGGCAGTTCGTCTACACCGAAACCGGCCGGGGCATCGACAAGGTGATGATCGACGGCCGCATGGTGCTGCAGGACCGGCGCGTCACGACGATCGACGAGGACGCCTTGCGCCGTGAGGTCGAAGGCCTGATGAAGCACTTCATCGCCGAATACGAGGACGTGAAGAAGTCGCGCGCCCGCGCGTTGCCCTACATGCTCGACGCGCATCGCAAGATGTGGGAGCCGGACGTCGGCATGAATCGATTCATCTCACGGACGCGGACTTAGAGCGTGATCGTTTCTCGTCGGCGCAACCCGGGTGGCCTCTCTCCGTCATCCTGAGGCGCCCGCCCACCAGCACGTTACGCGCGTCTTCAACGCGCTATGGGCGGGCCTCGAAGGATGCGGCCCCAAATCCCGGGCCGTCGCCCTTCGAGGCTCGCTTCGCTCGCACCTCAGGGTGACGGATCGAGAGTCGGTCCGTCTCAACAGCTATTGATTTTGCCTTAGCCGATCTCGCCGGCGATATTCGTCCGCATCAGCGCCTTGACGTCACCGCGTTGCGGGAGCGCCCACATCAGCTTCACCAGCGCGGTTTCGCTCGACATGTCTCCGGCCGGGATGATGTTCGGGATCGCCAGGATGTCCTTGTCGACCTCGTAGATTCCGAGCTTCTCGCCGCCGTGGACGGCTTGGGTCGTGACCACAACCGGCTTGCCGAACGCCGCCACGGCCGGCCGGAGTTCGGCTGCGATATGGCCGACGCCGGTGCCCTCCAGCACCGCGCCCGACGCGCTGTCAAGCTGGCGCGCCAACGCTTCCTTCGAGAGGTTGGGCGTCAGCTTGATAAGCACCACGTTGGTATCGAGCGCCGTTGTCACATTGAGCGTTGAGGCGCTCCGCCGGGCGACCTTCTGCGTGCCCAAGGCGATCCTGCCCGCTTCCACCGTGCCGATCGGTGGCACATTGATGCTGGTGAATGCATCGACCGCATGCGAATGAACCTTCCGCGCCCGCGTGCCGCGGATGATCTGACCTTTGAACACGACGCAAACCTCGGCCAAATCCGCGAGCGCGGCGACCGTCACGGCGTCGCGCAGGTTCGGCAACGCGTCGCTCCCCGCATCACCGCCCGGGATCATCGAGCCGGTCATGACGACCGGCACCGGCAAACCGCGCAACATGAAGGCCAGCGCCGCCGCCGTGTAATGCATGGTGTCGGTGCCGTGGGCGATCACAACACCGCGCGGGGCGCTCGCCATCGCGTCGGACACGGCCTTGGCGATGACGACCCAGTCGGCAGGGCCGACATCCATGCTACCCTTGCGCATCACCGCGCGGAATTCGATATCGACGTCCGGCAGCGCCAACGCCGACACGAGCCCCGCCGGATCGAAGCTCATGGTCGCGACGCCGTTCGCTTCGGAGCGGTGACCGATGGTGCCGCCGGTGGTGAGAACGATGACCGTCGGCTTCGCCATATCAGCCCGTGGTCTTGAACGAATGCAGCGGCGAACACAGCTCCTCGCAGCCGGTCTCGGTGACCATCACGGTCGAGGCGCAGGTCAGCAGCACCGGATCGTCGACCAGTGTCTGGACGAGCAGCGCAACGCCGGGCTGCAGAACGTCCTTGCGGCCGTTGACCAGATCGATGGTGAACACCGTCAGCCCCATCGAACCGCCGCACCGCCGGTAATAATCCGTGCCGCGCGCCGGGCGATAGACCGAATTGGCCCCGTTGAATACGTCGCCCGCGGTCGCGCCGGCCTTCACGGCCTTCTGCGCCGCCGCATGCATCTTGGCATTGAGATCGTAGGCCGCAGCGATGTTCGCCGGCGGGTTCGATCCGACATAGATGCTCGCCTGCGCGCCGGCCTTGTAATGGTTGTCGACGCCCCAGACTTCGACGGTGACGATGTCGCCGTTCTTGATCTTCTCGGTCGTCATGGTGTCGTGCATCCGGCCGCCCTGCGGTCCGGACCAGACGCAGACCAGCGACATGTCGAAGTCGCGCTGCCCGGCCTGATACATGGCGTCGTGGATCTTGCCGATCACCTGATAGGGATAAACGCCGTCGCGCAGCTCCGCGATGCCGGTCTTGAAGCCGATGTCAGTGATACGGGCCGCGCGGCGCAGGCAAGCGGATTCCGCCGGCGACGGGCTCGCCGCCACCGCCTCGACCAGCCCTGAAGCGTCGGAGAGCTTCGCATCCGGCAGATATTGCTGCATCTTCCGGAGCTGGCTGACCTTGAGGAAGCGCTCCTCGATGCCGATCGCCTTGCCGGTGTTGCCGCTCTCCTTCAGGATTTTCACGAGACCCTCGTATGGGTTCTCGTGATCCATGTAGAGCTGCGGCGAAGCGGTCCATTGCAGCTTGGAGATTTCGCGCTCCAGCGCCCGGGTCATCATGCGCGGCTCGCCCTGCGCCGGAATCACTAGCGCGTGGAGCTCCGACAACCAGCTCGCGAAGTGCGACGCGCGGAAGCCGCAACCATAGAAGATGTTCTCGCCGCGCGTCAGCACCAGCGCGTCGAGCCCCCTCGCCTTCATCCGTTCGCGGATTCTGGCGATGCGCCCATCGAATTCCGTCGCCGGAAAGCTAAGCTCCG
The DNA here is from genome assembly GCF_001579845.1 of Rhodoplanes sp. Z2-YC6860. Classification (GTDB taxonomy): domain Bacteria; phylum Pseudomonadota; class Alphaproteobacteria; order Rhizobiales; family Xanthobacteraceae; genus Z2-YC6860. The sequence goes on along the minus strand of NZ_CP007440.1, from coordinate 3,189,314 downwards.
TCACGAGATTGTTCCTCTCACTGCCTCACCGCGTCCCGACATTCGCCTGCTAACGCTATCCGGTCTTCTTGCCGGTCTTGCGGTCATACCGGCCATAGGTCTGCAGGAACATGTCCTCGATCGGCATCGGCGCCTTGATGATGCCCTGGTCGGTCAGATATTTCATCGCGGCCTCGAGTGTCGGGCGGTTCGGTTCGATGCCGTAAGGCCACGGGTCGCCGTCGAACACCTCGTCGAGCTCGTCAATGTCGGCCGTCATCCACGGCAGCATGTAGTTCAAAGTTCCGAGATCGCGCGCCCGCAGCCGCGCACGCTCCTTCGACTCGCACATGGCATCGAACAGGCTCGACGCGATGAACGGATGCGCCTCGTAGACGTCGCGGCGCAACGCGAGCAGATGCATGATCGGGAAGATTTTGGTCTTCTTGTAGTAGTTCTTTTCCTCTTCCCGGTAGTTCGGAAACAGCCGCACGATGTCCGGGTTGGTGTGATAGGCGTCCGGGAGCACCGTGCCGATGATCGCGTCGATCTCACCGCTCTCCAGAAGATCGCTGATCGACTTGTCTGAGTTGTTCTTGACGATGTTCGCAGGCTTCAGCATCGGCAGGAGGCTCGGATGGCCGTGCTGGCCCGGATGGTTGATCGCGCCCTCGACCCACTGGATCTTCGAAATATCGACGCCGTAGTCGTGCTGAAGCTGGCCTTTCATCCAGACTGCGGCGCTCATGGTGTACATCGGCAATCCGACTTTCTTGCCCTCGAGGTCCTTGGGACTCTTGATGCCGGACTTCTTGTTGATCGTGCACATGCCGTGCCGGAACACGCGCGAGGGAAACACCGCCAGCGCCGCAAGCTTGTTCTCTCCCGCCGAGCGGCGAGCGAAATACTCGGAGCTCGACATCTCGGCGAGATCGAATTCGAGGTTGGCCATCCGATCGAAGATTTCGCGCGCACCCGCCGAGCCGTCCATGCGGACATAATTCAGCTCGATGCCGTCGGGACGCACATCGCCGGTGTAGAGGTCCAGCATGCGGTCGTAGAGGCCGCAGGCCATGGTCAGTTTGAGTGGTTGAGTCATCTTGCGATTCCTGGCTGTTAAGAGGCGCGAGGCTGTTCCATTTTGAGAAGGAAGCAGCGCGCGGGCGGAAAGGAGAGCGTCACCGCCTCGCCCTTCTGCGGTACCGGCTGGCCCGAGCGAACCTGGGCGTTCAAAGACTCGTTGCGGGGCCCCGACAGTTCGACATTCCAGATGCTGCCGCGATAGCTCACATCGAGCACGTTGGCGGTCAGCACGTTCCCACCGCCAAGTCCGATCGTGAAATGCTCGGGCCGGGTCGCCAGCAGACAGCGCTCGCCCACCGAGAAGGCCGCATCTTGCGGGCCCGCGACGGAGAACGTCGCCCCGTTGGCCTCGACGCGCATGCTGTCACCCTCGCGGTCCTTCAAAACCACCTCGATGAGATTGGTCCGTCCGACGAAGTTCGCGACATACATGCTGTTCGGCCGCTCGTACAGGGCTGTCGGCGTATCGATCTGAACGATCTCCCCGCCGCGCATGACCGCCACTCGATCGGACATCCCGAGCGCCTCGCCCTGATCGTGCGTCACGAACAAGGTCGTGATGCCGAGCGCCGACTGCACCCGCTTGATCTCGACCTGCAATTCCTCGCGCAGCTTGAGATCGAGCGCGCCAAGCGGCTCGTCGAGCAGCAGCACCTGCGGCCTGATCACCACGGCGCGGGCGAGCGCGACACGCTGCTTCTGGCCGCCGGAGAGCTCAGCCGGATAGCGCCCGGCGAGCGCCTCCAGTTGCACCAGCCGCAGCGCCTCCTTGGTGCGCTGATCGGCATCGCTGCGCCCGACGCCGCGCATCTGCATGCCGAACGCAATATTCGCAGCGACGGTCAGATGGGGAAACAAGGCGTAGGATTGAAACACCATGCCAGTGTTGCGGCGATAAGGCGGAACGTGTGTCACGTCCTTGCCGCCGATCAGAATACGTCCGGTGTCCGGCTCCACGAAACCCGCCACCATGCGGAGACACGTGGTTTTGCCGCACCCGGACGGCCCGAGCAGCGTGACAAACTCGCCTGGCGCGACACGCAGATCGACACCGCGCACCGCGACGACCCCGCCGTACGCCTTTCGCACCTGCTCCAGAAGAACGTCAGACATCTTTTACTTCTGGATCGTGCGGTTCCAGTGATCGGTCGCCCGCTTCAAGTTCTTGTTGAACACGGTCCAATTCGGAAGGTACAGGGCCTTGTGCGCCTCAGGCGTCACGGGAGCCTTTCGCGCCCACTCCGGATCGGCCTCGATCACCGCGGCGAGGAGCTTGGTCGAGGGTCCCGTCGGCAGGAGCTTCGCCATGCCAAGCTGCGAGAACGGGTCCAGCATATAATTGATCAGCTCTTGCGCTTCCTTCGGATACTTGCTCCCGACCACGAGATTGACGGTGTCGGTGTTGCCGATCGCACCTTCGCTTGGGTTGACGAAGCCGATCGGCAAGCCGCGATCCGCCATTGCGGTCGCGCGCATGTTGTTCCAAGGCGCAATCCACACGTCGCCGGATTCGAGCTGAGCCTGCAGCGTGCTGGAAGCAACGTTGTAGGAGTGCGCCTTGATCTTGGCGATTTCGTCGATCCCCAGCTCGGGCTTGGATTCGTCGCCTCCCTTCATGCGGGACACCGCGATGACGAAGTCCCGACCCTGGATGTTGATGATGTCCGGGATCGAGATGTGGCCCGAGAGCCGCGGGTCCCAGAGGTCCTTCCACGACTTCGGCTCAGGAACACCGGCTTCCTTCAGCTTGTTTTTGTTGAATGCGATGCCGACCGAATAAAAGAACAACGTCGCGCCGTAGCCGTCCTTGTCGACGGCTTCCGGATACAAGTGCTGCAGGTTGGTCACGATCTTCGGATCGAGCTTCTGCACCACCTTTGCGTCGATGGCCGCGGCAGTCACATCGTCATCGAGGCACACGATATCGAACGGCGCCTCACGGCCGCGGCTGGCGATCATCTTGGCGAGGAAGTCCGCCGGATTGGCATATTGCACCTCAACCTTGATGCCGGTTCGCTTGGTGTAGAGGTCGAAGGCGTACTTCTGCAGCGCCTCGCCGAAGGGTCCAGCAAAAGATGCCACCTTCAAGGTGATGTCGGTGCGCTGCTGCGCTGCCGCGGCGGTGACGCCCAAGGCCAGAGCAAGTGCTCCGGCAGCGAAGTGTTTCATGAGCCTCATGGCGTTCTCCTGTGGTGCGATTGTCTAGTGTCGTGTTGCGAAAAGTCGTTCGATGCCGATCACGCGGTCGAGCACCAGCATCAGCGCGACCGACACCACAACGATGACCGATGCCACCGCGAGGATGTCGCCGCCGAAGCTGATCTCCATTGCGGTGAAGATTTTGACCGGCAGCGTGGTGGCATCACCGCCGCCCATGAACAACGCGATCGGCACCTCGTCGAGCGAAATCAGGAACGCGAAGATCGCGCCCGATATGATGCCGGGACGCAAGATCGGCAGCGTGACGTGGACGAAGGTTCGCCACGGACTGGCGCCGAGATTCTGCGCCGCCTCCTCCAGAGAATGGTCGAAGCGGGTGTGCCCCGCGAGCACGGCGCGAACCACGAACGGGATCGCAAACGTCAGATGGCCGATGACAAGACCAGCGATGGTGCCCCCAAGCGTCAGGTGAAACTGATCCCAGATCACCAGCGAGAACTGGAACGCGGCGACCCCCATCACCAGTGCCGGCACCATGAGCGGCGAGAGACAAATCGCATTGAGGGCATCGCGGCCCGGGAAGCGGCCGCGCGCCAGCGCCAGTGCGCCCGGGACGCCGGTCAGCACCGCGATCAGAACGGTGATCACAGCCACCTTAAGGCTGACGATGAGCGCCTGGTAATAGCCCGCGTCGATCTCCGAATACCAGCGCGTGGTGAACGATTGCGGTGGAAAGGAGAGCACGCCAACGGCGTTGAAGGACGAAATCACCACGACAACGACCGGCGCCAGCAAGAATACGAACGTGGCGGCGAGAATGCCGGTGAGGATGGCTTGCTTCATCGCGCCATCTCCGTGCGCGACGCACCGAACTTGATCGCCAGGACCGACAGCAGGCCGGCCAGAACCATGAGAACCGCCGCGCTGGTCGCGCCGAGCGGATAGTCAAGCACCGTCCGGAACTGCTGGCCGATGAAGGTGGACATCACCAGGAATTTGTTTCCGCCCATGATCACCGGCGTGGTGTAGGCCGCGATCGCCATCGTGAAGACGAGGAGCGATCCGCCGACGATGCCGGGCAGTGTCAGCGGCAGCATGACCTTCACGAACGCACGGATGGGACCGGCGCCAAGGTTCGCCGCCGCCTCTTCGAGTTCGGGTTCGATGCGCTGAATCACCGTGGTCAGCGTCAGGATCATGAAAGGAAGCAGCGCGTGGACAAGGCCGATGACGACGCCTGTCAGATTGCTGATCAGCGGCACCGGCTGGCTGATCAGCCCTGACTTCAGCAACACCGTATTGATCAGGCCGGTGTTGCTGAGGATCGGAAACCAGCCAATGTTGCGGACCACGGCGCTCACCAGCAGCGGCGCCACCACCAGAAATAACAGGAGCCCGCGCCAGCGCGATTTCGTGCGGGCGAGGAAATACGACACCGGATAGCCGACGATCAGGCAGCACAGCACCACAACGCCGCCGAGCCAGAACGTGTTGAAGATGATCCGGTAGTAGAACGGGTCGGTGATGAAGTTGCGATAGTTCTCCAGCGAAACTTCATCGCCCACTTGCGCGGGCCCGGTCGAGCTGAAGAAGCTGAGCGCGATCAGCCATCCGATCGGCACCGCGAACACAATCGCGAGCGTCAGCAGCATCGGTGCCGAAAGCAACGCCCATTTCGCGTTGGCGGAGCCGCGCCTCATCGCAAACCTACATGTTCATCGTGACGTAGGACGCGCGGCCAACGGCGCAGAGCCGCTTCTGGTCGTCTGTGATCCGGATATCCACCAAGCCGATGGTGCGCCCAAGTTTGACGATGGTTGCCACCGCGACGATCTCCGTGCCCGCGGCCATACGAAGGTAGTCGACCCGCATGTCGATGGTCGCGACGCTGTGCAGGAGCTTGGCGCAGACCGCGGCGTGGCCGGAAATGTCCACCATGGCGGCAACAACGGCGCCGTGCAGTTCGGGACGGCCGGGCAGCCGGCAGAACTCCGGACGGATCTTCAGGTGCAGCGTCACGCTGCCGGCCTGCTCGTCGACGTTCGTGAGTTCGGGCAGCAGCCACTGATGGAAGGGCGTCGCGGCGATGTTGTCGCGGACGAATTCGAAGGTGCTTTGCGTCATTCGGCGGCCGGTCCCGGTCTTATTGAAACGTTTCCACGGCCAACTGTAGCGGGTTTTCCCCTCGCCGCCACGGGATTTTTTCGTCGCACCCTGCCCGTTTGGGCGTCAGCCCTGCCAGCGCACCGGCTGTGGCGTCAGAGCGCCTTCCTTGACCATTTCGACCAGGCGCCGCTTGAGGACCTTGCCGCTTGCGGTCAGGGGAAATGCCTCCAACGAGATGAAGTATTCCGGCATGTCGAACTTCGACAGCCCGTGATCGTTGAGATGCGCCAACAGGGCCATCGGCGCGACAGTCTCGTTTGGACGCGGAATCACGGCCAGACAGACCTTCTCCCCCAGCCTCTCATCGGGCACCGGAAAAGCCGCGGCCTTCGCCACCGCTTTGTAGCGCATCGTGAAGTCCTCGATCTTCGCCGGATAGATGTTGTGGCCGCCCCGGATGATCAGATCCTTCTTGCGGCCGACGATCTGCACGTTTCCGGCGGCATCGAGCCTCGCCAGATCGCCGGTCATGAACCAGCCGTGAGCGTTGAACGAGGACTCCGTGGCAGCCTGATCGCCGAAATAGCCGAGCATCAGCGACGCGCCCCGCACGCCGAGCTCTCCGACCTCGCCCGCCGGCAACTCCTCGTCCGGGTTCGACTCACGCCAGAGCTTCGTCTCCATGCCGTCGGTCGGCTTGCCGCAGGTCGATGCGATGACCTCTGGCGTGTCGTCCGGCCGCGTATAAAGAAACGAATGATTCTCGGTCATTCCGAAGGCGTTCTGCGTCATCACGCCGATCTCGAACAGGCCGCTCACGAGGGTCGGCGGCACCGCAGAGCCGCCGATCTCGAATGCCGTGACCTTGCCCAGCGTCTTCATGTTGCGGCGGCGCACTTCGGCCAGCAGGTCGAGCGCGTGGGTTGGCACGCCCAGCAGGAAGGTGGCGCCGGTCTCCACCACGCGGTCGAACATGCGCGGAGCATCGAGCGGTGTGTGGACCACCACCTCGCCGCCGGCCGCGATGCCCACCGCCAGACCGACGATGCCGATGTTGTGGCTGAGCGGACTGAACGAATAGACCACGGTGTTCCGATCGAACGACCAGTCCTTCACCATCGCGCGGCTGTTGGCCAGGATGGTGTTGTCGGAATGCATGACGCCCTTGGGCTGGCCGGTCGTTCCCGACGTATAGGCCAGATAGACAAGCCTGTTGGGATTTGCGGAAAACGGCAGCTTGCTGTCCGCCACCCGCGACAGCGAGCCGAACAATGTCTCGGGCTCGCGGTCCGATCGTTGCTCCTTGAGCGGATCGAGCCGATAGACCTTCTTGAGCTTCGACAGACCGCCGAGCATCGAAAAGATGTCGTTCTTGCTTGCATCCGCGCCGTAGCCCGGCTGCGCGAAGAACGCCGACGAGCCCGCTCGCTGCAACAACGAGACGATATCGCTGCAGGTGTAATCGCGGTGCAGCGAGGTGTTGCAGGCATATCCCATGCGGGAACAAGCGAGAAAGACGAGCGCCGTTTCCAGCCGGCTCGGTAGCCACACCGACACGCGATCGCCGGCGCGCAAACCCGAATCGTGGAGGTCCTGCGCGATGGCGTCGACCCATCCGAGCGCGGCCCGATAAGTCAGCCGCCCGTTGGTGTCCCGCAGTGCGAAGCAATCCGGTGTCCGATCAGCCCACGCCCGCAGCAGCATGTAGAGAGTGTCGGAACTCCACCAACCCCGCTCGTAGAACGAGCGTGCCTGCTCGGGGTCCTGAAGCGTAAGTATCGTGTTCATCGGTCTTGCAAATTTTGGTCTTGCAAACGTTTCATCGCCGGACAATTGGGCATTCCCGCCATGCCGTCAAGCATTTCACCGGCGCCCACGACGCGCTATGTTCATGGCGAACCAGGAGTCATCCGATGACCGCCCTCACCGCTGAGCTCGGCCGCTTCGTCGCATCCTTGAGCCTCGCCGATATTCCCGACGACGCACTGGCCGTGGCCAAGACGGGCTTCACCGACTGCTTCGGTGTGATGATCGCTGGCGCCCGCGATCCCGTGGTCGCGCTGCTCGACCGCGAAATGGCCGGCTCCGACAGCAAGATGCAGGCCTCGCTCATTCCCTCGTTGAAGAAGCGCAATGTCGAGGACGCCGCGCTCGTCAACGGCGCTGCGGCGCACGTGCTCGACTACGACGACGTCACCCTCGACGGCCATCCGAGCGCCGTGCTGGTGCCCGCGATCATCGCCCAGGGCGAAGTGGTCGGCGCAAGCGGCGCGGAGCTTCTGACCGCCTATGTCGCGGGCTACGAGGTGTGGGCCGAACTGCTGATGCGCGAACCGGTGCCGCTGCATCAGAAGGGCTGGCATCCGACGGCGGTGCGCGGCACCGTCGCTGCCGCGGCCGCCTGCGCCAAATTGCGGCGCCTGAGCCCCGAGAAGACACAGACGGCGCTGGCCATGGCCGCGTCGATGGCGGGGGGACTGGTCGCCAACTTCGGCAGCCTGACGAAGTGCTTCCACGTCGGGCGCGCGGCCCAATCCGGCATCATCGCAGCTCGGCTCGCCGACGCTGGCCTCACCGCCTCGCCCGACACGCTCGAGCATCAGTCGGGTTACCTCGCCGCCTACTCCCCTGACGGTCAGGCGAAGCTCGCGGAGACTTTCGACCCCGCGCAAAAAGTCTGGCACCTCGCGCGACAAGGCCTCAACGTGAAGCGCTACCCGATCTGCTACGCGACGCATCGCGCGATCGACGCTGCGCTGGACCTGACCGCGGCGCACGATCTCAAGCCGGCCGATGTCGACGAAATCCGCGTTTCCACAGGGGAAATGCAGATGCTGATGGTCCGCAACCATCGGCCGAAAAACGCCTTCGAGGCCAAATTCTCGATGGAGTTCGCGATGGCCTCGTCGCTGGTCGCACGTGCCGTTGGCCTCGCCCAGCTCACTGACGCATTCGTCGGGCAACCCGATGTGCAGAGGCTGATCCCACGCGTCGCGATCGAGACCACCAAGGAGACCATGAACGGCTCGGCCTTCGCTCCGTCGGAATCGGTGGCGATCCGAACGAAAAAGGGCGACATCTTCGCAAGCGAGCCGATCGTTCACGCCAAAGGCAGCATGCAACGGCCGCTCTCCCGCAGTGAGCTTCAAGTCAAGTTCGACGATTGCATCGGCGACGATCTGGGCGCCAAGGGGCGCAGCAACGCATTCGACCGGCTGATGAACCTGGAGCGGCTGAACGGCGCGGCCGATTTGCTGTCGCTGCAGTAAGCGGTGCGTTGCGAAAGCCGCGATCAATACGATCGCGGCATGCCGAGAACGTGCTCCGCCAGATACGCCAGGATCATGTTCGTCGAGATCGGCGCGACTTGGAACAGACGCGTCTCGCGCCACTTCCGCTCGATGTCGTACTCGGTCGCGAAGCCGAACCCGCCGTGCGTCTGCAACGCGGCCTCGCCGGCGTGCCATGAGGCCTCGGAGGCCAGAAACTTCGCCATGTTGGCCTCGGGGCCGCAGGGCTTGCCGGCTTCGAACAGTGCCGTCGCCTTGCGCACCATGAGGGACGCGGCCTCGATTTCCGCGTAAGCCCGCGCGATGGGGAACTGCACGCCCTGGTTCTGACCGATGGGCCGGTCGAAAACCGTGCGGTCCGACGCGTACTTCGACGCCTTTTCCACGAACCAGCGGCCGTCGCCGATCGCTTCCGACGCGACCAGGATGCGCTCGGCGTTCATGCTGTCGAGGATGTAGCGGAAGCCCTTGCCTTCCTCGCCCACCAGGTTCTCGAAAGGCACGCGAAGGGAGTCGAAGAACACCTCCGTCGCATTGTGATTGACCATCGCACGGAGCGGCTTGATCTCGAGCCCGTTGCCGAGCGAGCTCTTCACATCCACGAGGAAGACGGAAAGCCCGTCGCTCTTCTTCCTGACCTGATCGAGCGGCGTCGTGCGTGCCAGCAGCAGCATCAGATCCGAATGCAGCGCCCTCGAGGTCCAGACCTTCTGGCCGTTCACCAGGAAGTGGTCGTTCCGCTTCTCCGCACGGGTCTTGAGCTTGGTCGTATCCGAACCCGTCGTCGGCTCCGTGACGCCGAAGGCCTGAAGCCGCAAACGGCCGGCCGCGATGTCGGGCAGATACTTCTGCTTCTGCTCGGGGCTGCCGTGCCGCAGCACCGTGCCCATCATGTAAATCTGGGCGTGGCAGGCGCCCGCGTTGCAGCCCGCCGCATGAATTTCCTCCAGCGTCGCCTGCGCCGCGCCGAGCGGCATGCCGAGGCCGCCATACTCCTCGGGGATCAGCGATCCGAGCAGTCCCGCTTCCGTCAACGCCGCGACGAACTCGGTCGGATAGGACTGCCCTTCTTCGAGCTTGCGCCAATACTCGCCGGGAAATTTTGCGCAGATCTTGCGCACGAGATCCCTGATCTCGGGATACGAGGTGTCCAGGTCGATATGGACGCCGGCTGACGTTCTTTCATCCATTGTCAGAACCCGATGTTGCGAACGGACTTCCGATTTGATCAGGCGCGTTTCGACGCCGCGGAAGACGCGGGAAATACCTCGGAGGTGTGGGCACCGAGCGCGGGCGGATCCTTTCGAAACGCGGGGCGCACGCCATCGAACGACAGCGGCAAGCCAAGCAGGCTGATGCGTCCATCCGGGCTGTCCTGCATCATCCCCAGCGCCTTGGTCTGCGGGTGCGCGAGCACTTGCTCAATCGTTTGCATCGGAGCGTTCGGCACATCCGCTTCGTCGAGCAGCACCTGCCACTCTTCGCTGGTCTTTTCGCGGATCAGTTCTTCGATCGAGGCGTAAAGCACGCCCTGATGCTTCACCCGGTCCGGATTCGTCTTAAAGCGCGGATCCTGCGGCCACTCCGGATGCTTCAACACCTTGGACAGCGAAGCGAACAGCTTGTCGTTGCCGGCGGCGATGACGATGAAGCCGTTTTTGGTGGCGTAGCCGCGATACGGCACGATCATCGCCGCGCCCGAGCCCTGACGGACGGGAAGCTCACCGGACGCCTGAAAATTCGCGGCGTGATAGCACATCCAACCGAGCGCGGTTTCGTACAGCGACGTGTCGACGGTGGTCCCGCCGCCGCTACCCTTGCGTTGAAGCAGGGCCGTCAGAACGCCGATCACCGCCCACATGCCGGTGGCCATGTCGATGATCGAAGTTCCCACCCTGACCGGACGCTGGTCGGGCTCACCGGTCACGCTCATCAGACCGGCGAATGCCTGCATGAGCGGATCGTAGCCCGGCCTGTCCTTCATCGGCCCCTGCGCGCCGAATGCACCGATGTTGCAATAGATCAGGTCCGGCTTGAGGCCGCGGAGCGTGCCGGCATCGAGACCGAATTCTTCGGCCGATCCAGGCCGCAGGTTCTGCACCACCACGTCGCCCTGCTCAACGATGAGCCGGCGCAACGCGTCGCGCTCATTCGCGTCCCGCAGATTGACGACCGCCGAACGCTTATTCCTGTTCAGGCTTTGGAACGTCGACGACATGTCGTGCCAATAGGGCGGCGCCCATTTGCGCGCGTCATCGCCACCGGTCTTCTCGATCTTGATGACTTCCGCGCCAAGATCACCGAGGATCTCTGCGGCATAGGGCGCGGCCACGCTGTGACCGAGTTCGATCACTGTGATGCCGTCGAGCGGCAGCCTGTTCGACATATCCTGGGCCCCGCTCCGATTACTCGTACTTCACCTCGGGAAACAGCGCCTTCAGCGGCGCCTGCCCCTTCTTCCAGACCATGACCGAGCGCTCGTATTCGATGACGATCTTGCCGTCCTGGTTGATGCCGCGCGTGCGGACCTTGATGATCCCCTGGTCGGGACGCGACTTCGATTCGCGCCGGCTCACCACCTCCGACTCCGAATACAGGGTGTCACCCGCGAACACCGGGTTCGGCAGCTTGATGTAGTCCCATCCCAACGCGAAGCCATTCTCGCTGATGTCCGCAACGCCGAGCCCGGCGACCACCGAAAGCGTCATCGCGCTGTTGACCAGCGGCCGCTTGAATTCGGTGCGACTCGCATAGTGCGCGTTGAAATGAATCTGGTTGGTGTTGTTCGTCAGCAACGTGAACTGGATGTTGTCGGTTTCCGTGATCGTGCGCCCGAGGCGGCATCGATAGATATCGCCGACCTCGAAGTCCTCGAAGAAGCGGCCAACCCAGCCTTCCTTGACGGTACCCATCGGAAACTCCTCAGCCGTCCACGATTTCCAGGATTCTCAAAGCGCGCAGCAGGATCGGCTTGTCGACCAGCTGCCCGCCGACCGCCACCGACGCATCGCCGCGCGCCTCGGCCTCGCGGAAGCCGGCTGCGATCTTGCGCGCATATTCGATCTCGTCGGGTTGCGGCGAGAAGATCGCGTTGATCATGTCGAGCTGGCGCGGGTTGAAGGTCGATTTCGACGTGAAGCCCAGCCGCCTTGCCTGCCGGATGTCAGCTTCAAGCCCCTGCTCGTCATTGAGATTCGGAAACACGCCGTCGATGCTGAGCACGTTGGCTGCGGCGGCCGCGTTCACGATCGTAGAGCGCGCGAACAGAAGCTCGGCGGCTTCCTTCTCGCGACGCGCGCCAAGTCCCAGGTCGAGGGCATAATCCTCCGCGCCGAACATCAGGCCGACGATTCGCGGACTGGAATCCGCAATCGCGACCGCATTCATCAAGCCGCGCGCGCTTTCCACAGCGGCCAGGATGCGGATCGAGCCGGCCTGGAGCCCGCGCTGCTTTTCGAGAGTGTCGATCATCGACGCCGTTTCGTGGACGTCCGAAGCCTTCGTCACCTTGGTCAGACAGATGCCCTCGAGACCCGGCGCGATCACAGCTTCCAAGTCGGGCTTCAGCCAGGGTGTCGTCAGCGCGTTCACGCGAACATATCGTCGCGGGCCACCTTTGGCTTCGGCCAAGGCCGCGGCGATCATCTTGCGCGCTTCGGCCTTCTCGTTCGGCAGTACACCGTCCTCGATGTCGAGGAGGATCGCATCGGCCGCGGAGCCGTTCGCCTTCTGGATGAAGCGCTCCCGATTTCCAGGAACGAACATCCAGGTTCGTGATTGTTTTTTCGTCGCACCCGACATGCTGCTGGACCCGGTGAACACTGCCAGCAATGAACACCGAAAGCCCGTATCGTGTCAATGAAACGTTTCCAGGGATGAGATTGCCGCTCACCCGCCAGCTTTCATTGGCCAGTCACTTGGGCGGCGGGGCGCAGGATTCACGGGTGATGAGCTCGGTCGAAAGCATGACCCGCTGCACAGGTGCCGTGCGGTTGCCGAGACGGTTCAGCAGCAGCTGGACCGCCATCCGCCCCTCATCGGTGCCGCTCCAACGCACGGCAGTTATCGCCGGCGTCGCAAGTGCGGCGAGATCGCTGTCCGCTCCGGCGATCACCGACACGTCGCCGGGTATCGAAAGACCCCTCGTCCGTATTGCCTTGAGGACCCCCGCAAGCATGGCCATTCCGCCCGCGATGATGGCGGTCGGCCGATTGGGCCCCGACAGCAGCGAGGAGGTCTCGCGAAATCCGAACTCCGCCGAGAATCCCCCGGTGCGGACAATGCCATGGCTTGCCTGCCGGCCCAGCCGGGCCGAGGCCTCCTTGAATCCGGCGATGCGCTCATGAGCCGGACGCGTGGACGGCTTGCCGGTCAACAACGCGATGCGGGTGTGTCCCAGCCCGTGCAGATACTCCGTCGCGGCGCGCACTCCGCGGCGATGATCGAGCGTCACCGCATCGAGCTGTGGCGGGCTCTCGCGGTCCAATAGCACGATCGGAATATCGAATCCCTTGATCTGCTTCGTCAGCTCCGCATCGTTTTCGTTGCTGATTGTCATGATCACGGCATCGACGCGGCGCTGCTGGAATATTCGGAGCAGGTTCAGCTCCCGATCTTTTTGCTCGTCGGTCATTGTCAGCAGCAGCGTATAACCGCTGTTGCGCAGCGCCTCCTCGGCTGCATTGACGATCGCGCCGAACCCAGGGATCGAAATATCGCGCGTCGCAAAAGCGACCGTCCGCGTCACGCCGAGCCGCATGCTCTGTGCAACGCGGTCGGGCTCGTAGTTGAGCTTCTTGATGGCCTTCAGAACCCGGCGGCGAACATCGTCGCTCACCGACTTGTGGCCATTCAAGACGCGAGACACCGTCCCAATGGCGACATCCGCGGCGACAGCGACGTCTCGGATGGTAGGGCTGTCCCCCATGACTGCTCCAGCAACTTCACATCGATGCGGGAGCCGGACTCGATGGGCGCCCGCCGGTCAGGGGATCATAACGATCTTGCCGAAGAAGTCTCGGGATTCCATCGCCTTTTCGGCCTCGCCGAGCTGGGATAGCGGGAATGTCCGGGTCTCCGGCTTCTGGATTTTTCCGTCTGCCATGTCGATCATGCCGCGGCGGACGTCTTCCTTCGTGTAGCCGTTCGAGCCGCAGATCTTCACTTCGCGCTGCCAGATGAAGCGGATGTCGGTCTGCGCATCGAAGCCTGCCGTCGCACCGCAGGTCAGAAGCTTGCCATGCGGCTTGAGAGCGCGGATCGACGGATTCCACGTGTTGCCGCCGGTGAAATTGACACAGACATCGACGCCCTTCTTGCCGCTGATGCGCCACGCCTCCCGGGAGAAATCGTGCGTGCTGTAGTTGACCACGTGGTCGGCCCCCAGCGCCTTCAACTTCTCACATTTCTCGTCGGTGCCCGCGCAGGCGATCACGTGCCCGCCATAAGCCTTCACCACCTGCACCGTCGCGGTGCCCACACCACCGCTGGCGCCAAGCACCAGAACGAGGTTGCCAGGCTGGATATCGCCGTTGGTGAACAGCATGCGGTAAACGGTGCCGTAGTTGGCCGGAATGGTCGCGCCCTCGACGAAGGACAGGCGCGGATCGAGCGGAATCACGAAGTCCGCGGGAATGCGGCAATATTCCGCGAAGGCGCCCTGCACCTCCTCGCCCATCATGCCTTCGTTCGTCAGTGGATCGATCAGGCAGCGGTCGCCGACCTTCCAACCCTTCACCTCGGAGCCCACCTGCGCGATCTCTCCGGCGGCGTCCGCTCCCGAGATCCACGGCATCGGCACCGGCAATCCGGGCATACCCTTGCGCACGAAGATGTCGAAGTAATTCAGTCCCACCGCCCTGCAACGCACCAGGACGTCGCGCGGCCCCACGACGGGATCCGGAAAATCGCGATAGGCGATATTCTCGATGCCGCCCTGCTTCTCGATGACCGCAGCTTTCATGTTGCATCCTCGCCGTGTTCTGCGCCGAAACCGTCAGAAACTGAGTAATGAAACGGTTCATCGAAGGTTGTCAACGCCGGGGACACCTGGATCCGGCAGATCGAGCGCAAACGATCGGGCGCCGGTCACCGCAACGAACATGGAACAGAAACTCGATATGGGATGAGGCGGAATGAGCGGAGCCTTACCTCAATCGAAGCGCTATGACGAGGCCAGATGACGAGGCCATTTGACAGCAAACTGCGTGCCATCTACCCTCGAAATGGAAACGTTTCATAGCTGACAACCGATCGTCCGACGGATGAAGCCGCCACCCTTTCAATATCACGACCCCAAGACCGTCGCTGAAGCTGTGAACCTGCTCGGCACCTTGGACAACGCCAAGCTTCTGGCCGGCGGACAGTCGCTGATGCCGATGCTCAATTTCCGCTTCGTGCTTCCCGACCACGTCATCGACCTGAACCGGATCGCCGAACTGTCCTACATCCGGGAAAAGGACGGCGCGCTTGAGATCGGCGCCATGACGCGCCAGCGCGATCTCGAGTTCTCCGACTTGGTGAAGGCCAAATGTCCGCTGCTGTGGGAGGGCCTGCAGCACACCGGCCATCGTCAAACGCGCAACCGCGGCACCATCGGTGGCTCGCTCTGCCATCTCGATCCGTCGGCCGAGCAGGTCACGGTCTGCGCCGCCCATGATGCGACGGTTTCGGTCGCCGGGCCAAACGGCACGCGCGAGATCGCATTCGCGGATTTTCCGGCAGGCTATCTGACGCCGGCGATCGAATTGAACGAGATCGTCACCGCGGTCCGCATTCCGCTCTGGCCGGTGGGCCACAAGGCGGCCTTCATCGAGTTCGCCCGCCGCCACGGCGACTTCGCCATCGTGTCGGCGGCGGCGCTGCTGATGATCGAAGGCGGCAAGATCACACGTGCTTCGGTGACGCTCGGCGGTGTCGCGGTCGCGCCAGTGCGCGCGAGCGAAGTCGAGGCCGCGATCACCGGCCAGGCGCCGAGTTCCGAGTTGTTCGCCAAGGCCTGCGAGAGCTGCCGCGGCATCGACGCGCTGGCCGATATCCATGCGTCGTCCGAGTACCGTCAGCATCTCGCTGCCGTGTTGTCGCGCCGCGCGTTGGAAAAAGCTGCGGGCCTTGCCGACAACGCGCCCTGGAACGGTAAACACTGATGACGACTGACAAGCGGACCATCACTGTCACGGTCAACGGAACTGCCTACACGCGCGAAGTTGCGGTCCGCATCACGCTCGCTGACTTCATCCGTTACGACCTCGGTCTGACCGGCACGCATCTGGGCTGCGAGCACGGCGTTTGCGGCGCCTGCACCATCCTGTTCGATGGCCACTCAGCGCGATCCTGTCTCATGCTGGCGGTGCAGGCCGACGGCCACGACATCCTCACCGTCGAAGGCATCGCTCATTCACCTGACAAGCTGCACCCGCTTCAGGAGGCATTCCGCGACAATCACGGTCTGCAGTGCGGTTTCTGCACGCCCGGGATGCTGACCACGTTGCTAGAGTTTCTGCGCGACAACCCCGACCCGACCGAGCGCGAGGTGCGAGTCGCAATTTCGGGCAATCTCTGCCGCTGTACCGGCTATCAGGGCATCGTGCTGGCGGCGCTGGACGCCGCCAAGCGCATGACCAACGAAACCGTCTGACCGGCCTTCAAGCTCAAAGCCAAAGATCAGTCGATCCTGGGAGCCGCCACGCAATTCAATCGCGTCAGCAGATGCTGTGGCGAGATCGGCAGACTGGTCACGCTCCCGACCTGCTGCAAGGCATCTTCGACCGCATTCGCCAGAGTGGCCCCAACGCCGTTGATACCGCCCTCTCCGGCGCCGCGCAGTCCGAGCGGGTTGGCCGGCGACGGCACGTCTTCGGTGATCAGCACCTCGAGGCGCGGCGCCTCTTGCACCGTCGGGATCAGATAGTCGGCGAGCGAGGCGGCGAGCGGGTCGCCGGCTTCGGAGTAGACAAACTCTTCGTACAACGCGCCGCCGATCCCCTGCATCCAACCGCCACGAACCTGGCCCTCGACCAGCATAGGGTTGACCGCGCGCCCGACCTCCTGCGCCACCACGTAGCGCTCGATGGAGATCGCGCCGGTCTCCTTGTCCAGCGACACAAGCGCGACGTGCACGCCGTAAGCAAATGCGAGCTTGTCGGTGTTGTACCAGCCCTCCGCGGTCAGCCCCGGGTCCCGGCCTGCGAGAATGGGCGAGCCGGGCGCCACGCGCCGCGCCAGGTCGGCCAGCGAGATCGATGCGCCGACCCCGCCTTTCGCCGTGACCTGACCACCCTTGATGTCGAGATCGGACGCCGGCGTTTGCAACAGATCCGATGCAAACGACAAGATCTTCTCCCGAAGCTTCATCGCGGTGGCGTGAACCGCGTTGCCCGTGAGCACCGTTGCGCGCGACGCATGGGCGCCGATGCCATGGGCGATCCGGTCGGTCTGGCCGTGAATGACTCTGACGCGATGGTACTCTACGCCGATGGCTTCAGCACAGATCTGCGCCATCACGGTTTCGAACCCCTGCCCCACCGACGCGCCGCCTGTCACCAGTTCAACGCTGCCGTTGGTGTCCACAGTGGCGCGCGCCCCGTCGGAGGGACCTCGCCCGCTCTCGTCGAAGAACACGCTCATTCCGATTCCAACGATCGCGCCCGCACTGCGCCGGCGCGCCACCTCCTGCTTGAGGTCGTCGTATTTGATGGCCGTCAGCGCTCTCTTGAGCAGGAGCGGATAGTCGCCGGAATCCAGAACCAGGGTTTCCACGTGTGGCTGATCGTACTTGCGCCGGTATGGCATCTGGTCCGCGGACAGCAGATTGCGGCGGCGGATCTCCGCGGCATCGATGCCGAGCTTGACCGCAGCCACATCGAGCAGCCGTTCGCGAACGAACGTGCTCTCCCATCCGCCCGGTGCGCGGTACGTCGCAGCCGGCGTCTTGTTGGTCAGCCGGAAATGACCGACGCCGCGGTAGGCCGGGACACGATACGGCCCCGATATCGACCACAGCGTGCGATCCATCACGCGGGCGCCGTGCGTTCGGATGTAGGCGCCCTGGTCGTGGAAGAATTCGTCGTCAAGGCCGAGGATCAGACCGTCGCGGTCCACCGCCAGACGCGCACGGTGTGTCTGCTGGCGGGAGTGATTGGCCGCGACTAGGTGCTCCTTGCGGTCCTCGATCCATTTGACCGGCCGCCGCAGCCGCGTCGCCGCGACCAGCACCAGAATGTCTTCCGGATAGAGTTCGCCGCGGACGCCGAAGCCCCCGCCGGTGTGCAGTTCGTGCAGATGCAGCGAATTCGGGCTGCGCCCCAGCATCCTGCACAACGTGTCGCGGTTGCGATGCGGCACCTTGGCGGCGCCGTACAGCCGCAGCATGTCCAAGCCCGGGTCGTAGACACCGATGGCGCCGCGCGTCTCCATCGGGACCGCCGAATGCCGGCCCAGCGCGAGTTCGAGCTCGACCGTGACATGCGCGTCGGCGAAGGCCCTGGCGATGTCGCCATAGCTGTGGCGCAGCACCGTCGCTTCGGTGGTGCGGCCCTGGGCGAATTCACCCGGCGGATCGGATGCGGAAATCAGGACCGGCAGCGGATCGATCTCGAGCTGGACGGCCTGCGCGGCGTCTTCCGCGATGTACGCATCGGTGGCGAACACCGCGGCCACCGGCTCACCGACGTAGCGCACGCGCTCGCGCGCCAGAATGTATTGCCGGTAGGGTGTCAGAGCCTCCGCGGACGGGTCGCGGAAGTCCACCGGCGGCACGTCGGCAACATCCTGAGACGTCCAGACCGCGACGACGCCCGGCATCGCAAGCGCCGCTGAGGCATCGACGCCCAACAAATGGCCATGCGCAACGGGGGAACGCACCAGGCGCATATGTAGCTGGAAAGGCAGCGACATATCCGCAACGAAGCGTCCCATCCCCGTGACGAGGGCGAGATCCTCAAGCCGGCCAACCGATTGCCCAATTACCATTCCGAATCCACCCCTCGCGACCATCGGACGCGGTCTTTAACACGTTTGCAACATACCGCTTGCAATCGGCTTGGAAACGTTTTTTTCTAGCGTTCTGGGCACTGGAGGCCAAGAGAGACGTCGCATCTGATAATCGGCAAAACCCGTTTTTCGTCCGGTCGGGGCTCGACACGCCTCGGCCGCCAATCGGCGCTCCCAGCCACTCGGCGCCCCAGCAACATCGAAGAGGACCTATGACCGGCTTGGATTCCCTGTTGAAGGATCTTGTGACCGCCAACCACATCCTGGCGCGCGAGGGCGTGACGGATTCGCTTGGCCACATCAGCGTGCGGCACCCTGACCGGCCGGACCGGTTTTTCCTCTCCTGTTCGCGCAGCCCCGAGCTGGTGAAGCCCGAAGACATCATGGAGTACGATCTGGACTGCAACCCGATCGACCAGCAGGGACGCCCGATGTACTTCGAGCGTCCCATTCATGGCGCGATCTACAAGGTGAGGCCGGATGTGCAATCGGTCGTGCACAATCACGCCTACGAGACCATCCCGTTCGGCCTGACCAAGAAACCGCTGCAGGCCTGCGTGCATCCTGCGTGCGGCATGGGCACACACGTCCCGGTGTGGGACATCCGGAGCGACTTCGGCGACACCGACATGCTCATCACCAACAAGGAGCGCGGCGACGCGATGGCTCGCGGCCTGGGCGACGCGAACTCGGTTCTGCTGCCGCGTCACGGCTGCGTCGTGGTCGGCCAGAGCCTGAAGATCGCAACGCTGAATGCGGTGTATTTCAAGATCAACGCCAGCCTCATCCTCAACACGGCGGCGCTCGGCGGCGAGATCACCTATCTCAGCCCCGGGGAAATCGAGCTGACGAAGAAGCTCGTCTACAGCGACAACTCGGTTCAGCGGATGTGGGACTACTGGTCGCGCCGCTGCGGCGACCTCAAGTAGACGCATCAATCAAAGTACATGCAAAGGGATGGGAGAAAACAAATGAAGCGCGTTTTGAGCCTCGCGCTGCTGTGCGCGGTGGGTATGAGCGTGGGCGCCAATGCCCAGTCCTTTCCCAACCGTCCGGTGAAGATCATCGTTCCATACGCCGCCGGCGGCACGGCCGACACGCTGGCGAGAAAGATCACGCAGCACTTGAATCTCGGCCAGCCGGTGATCATCGATAACCGCGCCGGGGCCGCGGGCTTGATCGGCGCTTCGGTGCTGCAGAATTCCCCGGCGGATGGCTACACGATCGGCATGCTGGCAACTCCGCATGTGGCAACGCCGCCGGACCCGAACATGAACTTCGATCCGACCAAGCTGACAGCCGTCTCGCTGGTCGCGGTGGTGCCGAGCCTGGTTTGCGCCAATCCGTCCGTGGGCGTGAGCACCGTCGCGGAGGTGATCGCGGCGGCGAAGGCCAAGCCCGGACAGCTGACCTACGGAAACCCGGGCACCTACTCGGCCGGCCAGCTCGCGATGGAGCTGTTCAAGCAACGCGCCGGCATCGATATTCGCGCCGTTCCCTATCGAGGCGGCGCGCCGGCCTTCCAGGATCTGCTCGGCGGCCAGATCAGCCTCGCGATCAGCGGCCCGTCGAATTGTCTACCTTTCATCCCGACCGGCCAGCTCAAGCCCATCGCAACCACGGGCAAAACTCGCTCGACCGCTGCTCCGAACGTTCCGACGTTCGCCGAAAGCGGCCTCCCCGGCTTCGAGTTGAACGAATGGTGGGGCGTGCTCGCCCCTCTCGGCACGCCGCCGGATATCGTGACCCGCCTCAACAAGGAAATTAACCGGGCGGTGCAGGAAGCCGAAGTCCGGGATTTCTTCCTGAAGCTCGGCGCCGAGCCGCAGAACATCTCGGACCGCGAGTTCGGCGATTACTTCATGAACGAGAACAAGAAGCTGAAGGAGCTCGTCAACTCGCTTGGGCTCAAACCAGACAACAACTGAGTCCCGAAAGAAAGCGAGCCCGGCCTTGGCATGGAGAGTATGTTCTCTATGTCATGGCCGGCTGGCGCCTGCTGAAACGGGCGCATTGATTGGGAAGCTGTCTGAACTGCGGGCAGGATAATGAAGGTTGTTTTCGGTGAGCCGGACAAGATGTTTCGCCTCATCTCCGAGGCGCTGGCCCCCTCTCCCGACGGCGAAAAATTCCTCAGGCAGTTCTATCTCACGGAGTGCGCCGATCCCGTCGCTATGCTGAAGGCGTGGTCGGCGAAGCACAACGTGCCGCCCGGCATCGCTGTGGCGCATTGCGCGCGGCCGGAAGACCTGCCGGGAATGTTGGCGGACGCCGATGTCCTCATCATCGAGAACGGCAAGCTCGGCGCCGAAGAACTCAGCCGCGCGTTGTCGCTCAAATTGATCCACACCTTCGGGCTCGTCACCGACAATATCGACCACGTCGCCTGCCGCGCGCGCGGCATCCCCATCAAGGTGCTCGACCGGCACACCAACCGGATGGTCGCCGAGCACGTCGTCATGATGATGCTGGCGCTGTCTCATGATCTTGACGGATCGCGCGCGGATTTACATCTGCCGTCGCAATTGCCGCCCAGCGAATGGGCCTACAATTGGCCGGCGAGCGGCGGGATCGGCGGTCTGACCGGGAAAACCATCGGTCTGCTTGGCCTCGGACAGGTCGGCATGCTGGTGGCCGACTATCTGAAACCGTTCGGCGTGACGGTGCTGTACACCAAACGCAGCCGCGATCGCGCCGCCGAAGAACGGCTCGGCATCACCTATACGACGCTCGACGAGTTGATCGGCAGGTCGGACGTTCTCTCGATCCACGTTCCAGGCACGCCGCAAACCACCAAGATGATCAACGCCGACCTGCTGTCGCGGGCGAAACGCGGCGTGCTCATCGTCAACACGGCGCGCGGCTCGATCATTGACGAAGCCGCCGTTGCTGCCGCTTTGAAGGACGGCAGGGTCGGCGGCGTGGCGATGGATGTATTTTCGGTCGAACCGGTGCGCGGCGACAATCCGCTGCTCGGGCTGAAGAACGTCATCATGACGCCGCACATCGCGGCCGGCACCCGCAACGACGCCTGGCTCGAGCGCGAACTCGGGCCGCTTATCGATGCGGTCGTGGCCGTGCTGCGGAAAGTGTAACGCCGATGCCGGCCCAGTTCCCGCACTCGTTGAGCCAACAAATCGCGGACTGGGTCAGCGGCTATTCGCACGACGCCCTGCCCGCAGACGTAATCCAGAGCACCAAGCTCCGCATTCTCGACATCATGGGATGCATGCTTGGCGCGGCCGCGCATCCCGATGCGCTGAGCGCCAGGGACACTGCCGCGCAGGCGTTTCCCGGCGCACAGACCCGTTCGATCCCATACGGCGGCGGCGCGTCCATGGCCGGTGCAGCCCTCGTCAACGGAACGGCCGCGCTGGTTCTGGAATTCGACGACTCGCATCTGGAGTCCGCGTTGCACTCCAGCAGCCCGGTGATCGCCGTGGCGATTCCGGTCGCGCATGCGCAAGGCTGCACGGGACGGCAATTCATCGCGGCGGTGGCGCTCGGCAACGAGATAGCATGCCGCCTTGGAATGGTGGCCGTCGGCAAGTTTCACCAGAACGGCTTCCATCCGACCGGCATCTTCGGCACGTTCGGCGCGATCTGCGCTGCGGCGCGCTGCCTGAGCCTCAACGCCACGCAAACGATGGACGCGATCGGTATCGGCGGCAGTCTATCGTCCGCCTCAATGGCGTCATGGGAAGACGGCAGCGCCGCGAAGTCGTTGCACGCCGGCTTCTCGGCGCTGTCGGCGGTCAATGCGGCCTTCTGTGCCAGAAACGGCGTCACCGGACCGCGCGGCGTGTTCGACGGACGCTTCGGCTTCTTCAAGGCTCATGTCCAGGACAAGAGCTATCCTTTTGCTTTCTCCCGAGCGACGGATCGTCTCGGCGACGATTGGGAGGCGCTCAAGATCGCGCCGAAAGCCTATCCGTGCGGGCACTACATTCAGCCGTTGATCGACGCCGCGCTGACGCTGCGTCGACAACACGGCATCACCCCGGATCAGGTGATCTCGATCTCCTGCTCGGTGCCGGAGTTTGTCATACCGCTGGTGGCGGAGCCGGTCGCCGAAAAGCGCCGGCCGCGGACATCATTTCACGGACGCTTCAGCCTGCACCACTCGATGGCCGAGGCCATGCTCCAGGGCACACTGGACAAGAAAAGCTTCGACGCCGCCAATCTGACCGATCAACGCTTCAACACACTGGCCGACAAGGTTCATGCGATGGTCGATCGGCAGATGACCGACCGCAATCAGCTCGGCGGGCGCGTCGAAATTGAGCTGACGGACGGCCGCAAGGTGGCGTTCACGGTCGATCACATGCGCGGCATGCCGCAAAATCCGATGAGCACCGAAGATATTGTCCGCAAGTTTCGCTCTAATGTTTCAGATCTCATGCCGGCTATCAGAATCGACCGGATCGTAGACATCGTCATGTCATTGGATCGCCAGGACGACCTCCAGCCGTTGATGACGGAGCTGGACGCAGCATAAGCTCCGGAGACGTGCAGGCACGATCGCGTGCGTCCAAGTGTCGCTATTCGATGTATCTGCTTCTGGTTTGCTCCAGATTCGCAATTGGCTCGTCACACCTTGGAGCAAGTACCGACTCCGCGGTTTGACTTTCATGGGAAAGCACTTAGCTTTGTTTACATGTTCAAGTTCGCGACATTCGTACGTGGCCTCTGCCACGCAGGCAATCTGATCGCGGGCAACTAGCCCCGAGCTCAGCGCGCGCTTTCGCGAGCCTCGGGGACCACCTTCCAAGCCAAGACGACCACTCGGCAGCCGCAGAAACGGCTTGCCGGCCCATGGGTACGGCGTCGTCGCTCATCCAACAAAGTCAAAGAGCGGGTGCCCTCACGCAAGTGGGGCGCCCGGCCATGCAAAGATAATCAGCAGCGGAGTTCGGCAAATGACGGAAAACGAGAACCCAACGGTCGTGGCGGCCAACGAACCTTACGGGAATGTGCGTCCCCTTTTCCCGCGACCAAACATCCAGACGACCAAACCCAAACACGAGCGATCCATCGCCAGCCCGCAGGTGTCTGGGGACGACGACGATCCCGATCCCACAGCGGCCTAGGCGCAAGAAAGAGGAGATTGCGATGACGAGTGAAAACATCCTGACAACAGCGAGCCAGTCCAAGCCGAGAGTAGCACTCTCGTCGCTCGACCATGAGAAGCTTTCAGCTCTGGCCCATGCAGCCCGTAACCGGCTGCCCGATCTTGCAGCCGGACTGGCGGACCAGATCGGTCGCGCACATGTGCTGGCCGATGGCGAGCTATCAGGGCACTTCGTCCGCATGCATAGCGAGGTGGAATTTCGCGATGACGCGACCGGCAAGGTTCGGACGGTCACGATCGTCTATCCCGAAGAGGCTGACATTTCGCAGGGAAAGATTTCGGTGATGACGCCTGTCGGCACAGCGCTGATTGGGTCGCCGCTCGGGCATTCGATCACCTGGGAAACTCTCGGAGGCGAGGCGCGGCAGCTCACGGTGCTTTCGCTCTTTGAACCGCGCTCGGGCAGGCTCGCATCGGCCGGGCACGGCCGGAGCCGCACCGATCATGCATAATTGTTGCATCATGTCGGCATGATCATTCGTTTGTGCTCGCAGGAGAACCGCATCAAGGATTGTCCTGCGGGCGGCCGAACGACCACGGCAACGGAGCCTGCTGTCAGGAGAGTACGGACAGTGGCGAAGGCGAAGGATCCACGGACTGTGGCGGCGTCCAACGGCGTTGCCACGGATCGAACATACGGAGCCGTCACGCCGCCGCTCTATTTGACGAGCACCTTCGCATTTGAGGGCTTCGAGCGCGGCCGTGGTCACGAATACACGCGCACCTCCAATCCGACGCGCGATCTCCTCGCCGATACGCTTGCCCGCCTTGAAGGAGGTGCAGGCGCAGTCGTGACATCGTCCGGGATGGCAGCGGTCGATCTCGTGCTGTCGCTGCTCCGGCCGCACGATCTCGTGATCGCTCCGCACGATTGCTACGGCGGAACCTACCGTCTGCTCGCCGCGCGCCGGGACCGCGGGCAGTTCGACGTCAGCTTTGTCGACCAGGGTGACCAGACGGCGCTCACCACCGCGCTCCGCCGGCGGCCCAAGCTCATCCTCATCGAGACGCCGAGCAACCCGCTGATGCGCGTGGTCGACATTCAAGCGATCGCGGACCATGCCAAGGACGCGGGCGCCAAGGTCGCGGTCGACAACACGTTCCTGTCCCCCGCCCTGCAACGCCCCATCGCGCTCGGCGCGGATTTCGTCATTCATTCGACGACGAAATATCTCAATGGCCATTCCGATGTGGTCGGGGGCGCGGTCGTTGCGGCCGACCGCACCGATGCCGAGGTGCTGTCGGCCTGGGCGAACATCACGGGCACGACCGGCGCGCCGTTCGATGCTCACTTGACGCTGCGTGGTCTGCGGACGCTGTTTCCGCGTGTCGAATGTCAGCAGGCCAACGCGATGGCGGTGGCGCAGTTTCTGGCCCGGCACCCATTCGTTGCGGCAGTCCACTATCCCGGTCTCGACTCTGATCCTGGGCATGCCATCGCATCGACCCAGCAGGACGGCTTCGGCGCCATGTTGAGTTTCGAGTTGAAGGGAGGCATTGAAGCTGTGCGCCGCTTCGTCGAAGCCGTCGAGGTCTTCACGCTGGCGGAATCGCTCGGCGGCGTCGAGAGCCTCGTCGCCCACCCGATGACGATGACCCATGCCGGCATGGAGGCGGAAGCCCGTCGGGCCGCTGGCATCAGCGACAGCCTGGTCCGGCTGTCGATCGGTCTTGAAGCGGAGGCCGACCTGATCGCCGATCTGGAACGTGGCCTTGCCGTGATCGGCGCGCCCTCCAAGCCGAAAGGCGGCTGACATGGATCGGGAGTTCGAGCCGATTCTGGCGGACCTTGGTGAGGCGATTCTCGCAACGTCCGCCGACGCCATTGTCGCAACCGACCGGCGGGGCGTGATCCGCTTCTGGAATCCCGGTGCTGTCCGTATCTTCGGCTTCACAAAGGACGAAGCTGTCGGCGCCTCGCTCGATCTGATCATCCCCGAGCGGCTTCGGAAGCGACATTGGGACGGCTGGGAACACGTCATGGCGACAGGCCGGACACGGTATGGAGCCGGCGATCTGCTTGCGGTCCCGGCCATCACCAAGGATCGGCGCCAGATCTCGGTCGAGTTCACGATCACCCTGCTTCACGATGCCGAGCGGCGGATCATCGGTATGGCCGCGGTCTTTCGCGACGTGACGGCGCGCTTCGAAGAGACCCGCCGGCTGAAGCGGGAGTTGGCGGAACGCCCCCGGTGAGCGAAGGCACGCGCTCTCAGCGCGCGGTGTGACGCGTCCTGATATCGCTTTCGGTTACAATGTGGTGCATCGGAATATCGAACGGTTGGGGTTCGATCGTCGCGATCGCGGCCTGCGCATAGCCGACGCCGATGGCGGTCGTGGAGGCTGGCAGTTGCGCGAGTGTCCGATCGAAGAAGCCGCCGCCATAGCCGAGCCGATAGCAGCCAGTGTCAAATCCGACCACCGGCGCAATAACGATGTCCGGCTGGACCTCCCGGCCGTCAGACGGAACAGGGATGTTCCACACGCCGCGGGCGAGCAGGTCGCCATCCCGCCAGAGACGAAAGACCAACGGCGTCTTCTTTGCGATCACGACCGGTAGTGCCGTCTCCGCGCCGCGGGCGCGCAGGTCCCGAAGCCATGGTTGCAGATTCGGCTCGCCGCGGAACGGCCAGTAGGCGCTGACAATGAGGCCCGCGGGATCACCGATCAGCTCGTCGAGAAGCAGCGAAATCCGGCGTGCATGGTCCGCGCGGGTGGCAGCGTCCAACGACAGCCGATCTGAGATCAGCCGCTGGCGTTCGGCCTCGCGCCATTGCGCCACAACCGGCCACGTTGTGACCGGCAAGGCGGTGGCTTGCGCGGGACAATCGAGCCCAGCATAGGCCGGATCGACCTCATGCATGAAGCATGGCGGCGATGCGCACTCGATCGGCGAGGCATTGTCGTCGTTATCCATCATTGCTGCGCTCATCAGACACAGGCCTCCGTCGCCACCACGCGCCATGCGCTTTCGCGGGACGAGGGCGCTCGCGCAAACGTCCAGATTTCGATATTGCGGTACCTGTCCGTTCCTTCGACAAGCTCGCCCGCGGCGTTGCGGCAAAGTCTGAAACACTCGCCGATGAACCGGACGGAAATCTCCATGTGTGCCTCGTCGATCGATCCGTTGACGATCTCGGGCGCGTCGAGCCGCGAGAACACCGTCTCGATGGTGATCTGTTGCGATTCTCGGACCGTCATCGCGTCCGTCAGCGCATCATAGACGTCGGCAGACACCAGCCCGCGAAGCGTCGTCCGATCACCGGACTCGAACGCGACTACGATCGTTTCATACGCGTTCAGCAATTTGCCCAGAAAATCTTCCACCAGACCGCCGCCATCACGCCGAAGTATCTCGGATACAAGCGCTGCGAGATGGTGCGGCACGGCCGCAGCGGCGAGCGACGGGATCGTCGTGATTTTGCCCGACCAGCCGAACAGCTGGCGCTGCGGCCAATTCTTGTCGGTCTGTTCCGTCGACGACAGATTATCGAGCCACCAGTAGATGTTCAGGTACACCCAGATGGCCCACAACAGGGAGATCAATCCCGAGCTTTCAGCATCTTGAGGCATTTCCACCTCCACCATGCGCCT
The DNA here is from genome assembly GCF_001579845.1 of Rhodoplanes sp. Z2-YC6860. Classification (GTDB taxonomy): domain Bacteria; phylum Pseudomonadota; class Alphaproteobacteria; order Rhizobiales; family Xanthobacteraceae; genus Z2-YC6860. The sequence continues at coordinate 3,161,981 of NZ_CP007440.1, read as the reverse complement.
CGCGCCATTTTCACTGCTGGCGCATCAGTCGATCCGCGGAAGCGTCTCGAACTGGTGAAACGGCGGCGGTGACGACAATGTCCACTCCAGCGTCGTCGCCCCGTCGCCCCACGGATTGTTGCCGGCAAGGCGTTTGCGCCACGCCGCTTCCGCAACCACAACGAAGAAGACCAGAAAGCCCGCCGCCGAGATGTAGGCGCCGATCGACGAAACGAAATTCCATCCCGCGAACGCGTCGGGATAGTCGGCGTAGCGGCGCGGCATACCGGCGAGGCCCAGGAAGTGGTGGGGAAAGAACACCAGGTTCACGCCGACGAACATCAGCACAAAGTGCAACCGTCCCAGCCATTCGTTGGTGAGATAGCCGGACATCTTCGGAAACCAGTAGTAGAAGCCGGCAAAAATGCCGAACACGGCTCCGAGCGAGAGCACATAGTGAAAATGCGCGATGACGTAGTAGGTGTCCTGAAGGGCGTAGTCGACGCCGACATTCGCCAGCACGACGCCCGTGACGCCCCCGATGGTGAACAGGATGATGAAGCCTATGGCCCACAGCATGGGGACGCTGAAACGAATCGAGCCGCCCCACATCGTTGCAAGCCACGAGAAGACCTTGATGCCCGTCGGAACGGCAATGACCATGGAGGCGAACGCAAAATATGCTTGCGTGGCCTGCGACATTCCGACCGTGTACATGTGGTGGGCCCAGACCACGAAGCCGATGCCGCCGATCGCGACCATGGCGTAGGCCATGCCGAGGTAGCCGAAGATCGGCTTGCGCGCGAAGGTCGATACGACGTGACTGATGATCCCGAAGGCTGGGAGGATCATGATGTAGACCTCCGGGTGACCGAAGAACCAGAACAGGTGCTGGTACAGCAGTGGATCGCCGCCGCCCGCCGGACTGAAGAAGGTGGTGGCGAAATTGCGGTCTGTCAGCAGCATCGTGATAGCGCCGGCAAGGACCGGCAGCGCCAGGAGCAGCATGAAGGCCGTCACCAGCATGCTCCAGGCGAACAACGGCATCTTATGTAAGGTCATGCCGGGCGTACGCATGTTGAAGATCGTGGTGATGAAATTGATGGCGCCGAGGATCGAAGACGCACCCGACAGATGGATCGCAAGGATCACGAAGTCGACGGCCGGTCCCGGCTGTCCCGACGTTGAGAATGGCGGGTAGAGCGTCCATCCGCCGCCGTGACCTCGCTCGCCGGGCGCGCCCTCGACGAAGAAGGAGACCGTGAACAGGGCAAAGGACGCGACCAGAAGCCAGAACGAGACGTTGTTCATACGCGGGAACGCCATGTCCGGCGCTCCGATCATCAGCGGCACCAGCCAGTTGCCGAAGCCGCCGATCAGCGCCGGCATGATCACGAAGAAGATCATCACCAGGCCGTGAGCGCTGACGATGACGTTGAACAGCGAAGGGTCGACAAAGAATTGCAGGCCCGGCTCCTGCAACTCCATACGGATGGCCACCGACAGCGCTGTCCCGAGGACGCCCGCGATACTTGCGAAGATGAGATAGAGTGTGCCGATATCCTTGTGATTGGTCGAATAGAACCAGCGCACCCAAAAGCCGGGTCGATGATCGGCATGGTTCAATGCGGCGGTTTCCATTTCATTCTCCGATCGCGCGCAGCGCGCGCTGGCCGGCCAGGGAGAGCGTGACCGGGTGGCGCTGATCGCCTCTGGCAGGCGCAGGATCCTTGTCTGTCGAGCCTTCGAGCCTCTGCGGCGCTGTGCGGCTGCGGCGAAGGAGAACGACCTCGCTGATGACGGACAGTGCGATTTCTTCGGCAGTGCGCGCGCGAAGCTCGATGCCGGCCGGCGCGCGGATGCGGTCGATGTCGCTCTGCTGGAAGCCTGCGTCACGCAGATAGTCGATCACCAGGCCGGTCCGCTTTCGGCTCGCGATCAGCGCGATGGTGCCAACGTCGTTCTTGAGCAATCGGCGCAGCGATTCGTGGTCCCCGCGATGCTGGGTCGCGATTACCACGAAGTCCGAGGAGGCCGGCGTGAGAGCCTTGTAGTCGCTGTCGTCCGCGATCACGCGGGAAGCATCAGGATAGCGATCGGCAGACGCCATCACGTCGTCGACCACCACGTCAAAGGACAGGAGCGCGCCGAGGTGGCACAGGCATTCGGCCACCCGGCCGTGTCCCAGGATCCAGAGCGTCGGACGGGGAATGACGGGTTCGACATAAACCCGCATCCGGCCGCCGCAAGGCATGCCGGCGCCGAGCACTTCGTCGTCGAGATCGACGTCGACCATCTGCGGCGTTTCGGTTTCGAGGCACTCGACTGCCGCATGCGCGATGGTGGATTCGGCGCAACCGCCGCCGACCCACCCGGCCATCACCGTGCCCTCGGCATCGAATACGGCCTTGGCCCCCGTGCGTGCCGAGGTGGAGCCCTGCGCCTCGACGACGATACTCAGCGCGAAGGGCTGGCGGCTCGCGATCAGGTCGGCGGCCAGCCGCAAAACGTCGGTCCCAGTAAAATCGGCAGCGGGTTTGCTCATCACCACACGTCAGGCGGACTGGGGCCGCCATGTGCCGGAGGGTCGAGCGAAAGAGCTGATCCGCGATGGACAATGGCTTTGGACAGCCGCCCACCCATCTTGCGCAGACGAATGGTGCAAGCAAACGAATTTAATAGCTATTTTACTGCAATAAAAATGCTATATTACTCCCAGGAGGTGCCTCGCTATGGATATCGAGCTCGCGCGGACCTTTCTGGAGATCGTCAGGGCGCGCAGCTTTGTGCGTGCTGCCGACCAGCTCAACGTCAGCCAGACGACCGTGAGCGCCCGTGTCCGGGCGCTTGAGGAGCGGCTTGGACGGCCCCTGTTCATTCGCAACAAAAACGGCGCTTCGCTTACTCCCGCGGGTGAGCAGTTCCTGCGCTATGCGCCGATGTTCGTGCAGTTGTGGCAAAGAGCTCGGCATCAAGTCGCAGTGCCGCCCGGACGACGGGCCGTCCTGACCATCGGCGGCGAACTGAGCCTCTGGCATCCCTGGCTCATCGAGTGGCTGCACTGGATGCGCCGCGCCGCGCCCGATGTGGCGCTCCGTGTGCAGGTCGGCGTGCCGGAGAGCCTGACCAATCAAGTCTCGACGGGCGCGCTCGACGTTGCAGTCATGTATGCGCCCGAGTACCGGCCGGGAGCGCGTGTCGAACTGCTGCTGGAGGAGAAGCTGGTCCTGGTCACGACCGACGCGAAAGGCAAAACGGTCGAACCGGACAGTTATATCTACGTCGACTGGGGCCCCGACTTCGCGCAGCACCACGAACTCAGCTTTCCCGAGGACACCAATCCCGGCCTGTTCGTGGGGCTGGGCCCGCTGGCATTGACCTACATCCTTGAAGCCGGGGGATCTGGATACTTCCGTCAGCGGGCTGTCGCGCCCCATATCGCCGCTGGAAAGCTGCACCTCGTCGCGGGCGCACCAAGCTTTTTCTATCCGATCTATGCGGTGTGTTCGGCGCAGGCCGACGACGAACTGGTCACGCTTGCCCTTCAGGGGCTTCGGAATATCGCTGCGGGCGAACAGAGGGAGCAGAGATCCGCATGAAGCCCCAGGTCATGACGAAGCGCGTCTACGAGACGGGCCGCGAAAACTGGTGGTTTCTCCAAGCGGTATCCTGCGAAAGCGCAATACCGGGCGCAGAGGGGCCAATGGCCTAGACCTCATTGCAGAATGCCAGTTTTCTCCGGGAGGTGAGCGAGCGACTTCCTGGGCCCGCGTAAGCGAAACTAAGCCCTGCCTCCGATTCACCATCCGTTATGAGGCAGGTCGTTATAGTGAGAGAGCGAAGCGAACGCGCCCAAAGGCGCATTGGTCAGCGAACGCCCGAACGGGCGGCCACAAGCCGCGCTGTCCAGTCGGCGTCGGGCCCACCGCCGTTTTTCCGTGCCGAGCGTCCAGGAACCCCATGTCTGAAATTGAAGAACTGCGAGCCGAATTGGCCGAACAGAAAGCAAAAATAGACGATCTGGCAGCCCAGCACCTGGCGCTGGAGACGATCGTGTTGATGCTTCTCAAGGAGGCCAATTCGGCCAATATGGACATGGCGCCTATTTACAGCGCCTTGAGCCGCGCTCGCGACCGAGCCAAATATTATGCCAAGACATTGATCGATGCAGACGCCAAGGGGCTAGCCCGAATGTACGACGTGATGGATCACATCCGGGACAACATACAAGGCGCTCCGCTGCCGCGCGTCCGGAAGTAAGGTCGCCGAATTAATTGCGTGAGGGCCGCTCACCTCTCCAATATTGGAAAGGTTGCCGTGCAGTTCACGCCGGCAGGCATATCGTGCTTTGGGTTGGGCAGTATCAGGCGGACTCCGAATGTATCGCTAGCCGCGTCAAGCACCTTATCGATGACCGACACCGTGGCCGCAAGGACAGTCCCGGCCGGCTGAGTTGGACGAACTTCCGCGGTCATTCCCAACTTGATCAACGGAAAGGCAGCTATCGGCAGATAAACTTCAACGCGGAGAGGATCGATCTGAGCAATCTTCATGATTTTAGCCTGCTCAAAGACATTCTCTCCGGGCGCCATAATAAGCTTGGTGACGTAACCATCGATCGGACTGATGATCGTACGTTGCGCCAGAAGGGCCGCAGCACGATGCATCTCGAGGACTGCAAACTCCTGATCGGTTTCGGCTTGACGAAGCTGCAGGACGGCCTGCTGCAGCTCGCTCAATGACTTGTCGAGCTGAGAGGTGGAAGAAATCTGCTTGCCATACAACTCGGTCGTGCGAGCGGCTTCCTTTTTCAGAAGATTCGCACGCTCCCGACCGAGGTCAATGACCGCTGTCGATTCCGCTCGAGCCTTGGCGAGATTTAAGGATGCCTGCTCAAGATCGGAGCGAAGCCGTGCGACAACCATACCTTTCGTCACGCGGCTGCCACGGTCTACCAGCAGCTCCTCCAAAATGCCGGTGGCGGGGCTGCCCAGTTCGCTCGCGATAAACGGCTCGATGACGCAATCGTGCGGCCTGCCAAGAATAGCGGAGATGCCGGAGTCTGCGGCAGAGGCAGGCACTATGAGCGAAACCGCCACTATCGTGGCCGCGATAACCTTTGACATGAGTCCCCCCTATTCACCACGCCCACTGAACGCCAGCAGATCTTGAAGGCTGTCGTCGCTGCGTAGCAGGCGCTTGCGGATTCCGCCGTGGCGGTGTTCGGTGATTCGCTGAGCCCAACCGAATATCGTTCGCACCAGCCAGTCGGGCAAATGCGCGTTACGCGCCAACAGTCTGTCGAGAAGCCAGCCAAATACACTGCGCACGAGTTCGTCATGGAGGCTCACGATCGCCTGCCCCTCACCGGGGTCGCCCTGGCGGCCGCTGCGGCCAAAGAGCTGACGATCAATCCGGCCCGCCTCATGTCGCTCGGATGCAATAACAAACAGCCCGCCGGCTTCCGCGACTCCCGGAGCAAGTTTGATGTCGGTTCCGCGCCCGGCCATGTTGGTCGCCACCGTGACTCTGCCGGGCTGCCCAGCCTGGGCCACGATCTCAGCCTCGGCGCGGTTCTGGCGTGCGTTAAGCACGCTATGCTTGAGTCCTGCTTTTTCGAGCAGCCCGGAAATATGCTCGCTGTCAGCCACCGACCGGGTGCCGACCAGGACAGGTCGGCCGGTCGAATGAAGTTGCGCCACTCGATCTACGATGGCACCCCACTTCGCCCGGGACGTTTGATAGACGAGGTCGCTGTGTATCTTGCGCCGCTGCGGGCGGTTGGTCGGAATGCGGACCGTGTCCAGTCTGTAGACCGCCCACAATTCACCCGCGACTTCTTGAGCGGTGCCCGTCATGCCTGCCAGCTTTAGATACCGTCTGAAAAAGCGCTGGTAGCTGATGCGCGCAAGCGTCTCCTGCCGGCTGGAGATCTGTAGTCCCTCCTTGGCCTCGACCATCTGGTGCAGACCGCGCTCCCAGGAACGATCGGCCATGACTCGGCCGGTATACTCATCGACGATGCGGACGCGCTCCTCTTCGACAATGTAGTGTTTGTCACGCGTGTACAGATACAAAGCCCCCAATGCCTGACGCATGATGTCTTCACGATGGCCCGGGGCGTTCCAAACTCCTCCGTATCGATCGGTGAGGCGCTTTGCGTGTGCACGACCGAGATCGGTCAAGTCGATGCGGCGCTCGTGTTCACGTACAAGGTAGTCGCGCCCTGTCTGCATTCGTCGAGCAGCATCCAGTGCCTGGCGGTAGAGCCGCTCCTGGTCACCTGCACCTTGCTTTCCCGAGATGATCAGCGGTGTGCGAGCCTCGTCGACGAGCACGCTATCGGCCTCGTCGACAATCGCGAAACAGAGGCCGCGCATCACAAGCCGGTTGGAGCGCGGATCCTCCCGGTGCAACGCCTCGAGCTTGAGGTGGAGGGCGCGGCTTTCCTGCTGCAGCAAAAGGCGGTCCTTCAAGTAGTCGAAAACCACCTGCTTGTTCGTGCAATACGTGATCGAGCAGCCATAAGCGTGGCGCCGCTCAGGCGGACTCATTCCCTCCAGGATCGTGCCGACGCTGAGCCCCAGCGCATCATAGAGCGGTTTCATCCAGCTCGCGTCGCGCGCAGCCAGGAAGTCGTTGACCGTGATGATGTGCACCGGAATGCCGGCCAGCGCGGCCGTAGCTGCGGGTAGCGTTGCCGTGAGTGTTTTCCCTTCGCCCGTCTCCATCTCGGCGATTTTGCCCCGCATCATCGCCCAGCCGCCGAGCAACTGGACGTCAAAATGGCGCATCCCGAGCTTGCGGCTCGACAATTCGCGAATGACCGCGAAGGCTCTGGCCACCAGATCCGGCCGCAAACCATTGCGGTGCAACTCCTGACGCAGCAAGATCACTACTTCATTGAGATCCTGCGGTGGGAGCAATTCGAGACCTTCTGACGCCTGCTCAACGTGACGCAGAAAATTTTGATCGAGATTGTTGCCACCAAGGTGCTGGAAAAGCGCACCGCACATGGCGCTGGCGGTGCGGTCCAGCCAGCTCTCCCGCTCCTCTTCCCGCTCGGGATAGGAGCCCGCGGTAATGCCTGGCCGGAGCAACGCCGCTTCAGACATCGAACAGCCTCAGGAAGACTTGGCGGATCAAGCGGAACACCTGGAAGCCAATCGGCTCGGTCCCGTGATCGAAGCGAACCTTGACCCGCTGGCCGATGAAGGCACGGTCGTCAATGGCGGGAAGTGCGATCTCGTATTCGAAGTAGCGATCGAGCGCAGTGACGCCTTTGCTGTCTCGTGGATCGATGGCGATGCTGCCGCCGCCCATCGTACCCAGAGCCGGAGTCGGCAGCGCTTTCAGGCCCTCTGGCACTTCGCGGATAATGGTTGCCGGGGCCGACCTTCCATTCCATTGGACAGGAATGACGTCGACGCCGCGCGTTCGCGCGCGTACGAGAGCGATATCGTTCTGGTCGACCATTGTGCGGGCGGTCAGGCGATCGCTGGCGTCGATCACGAAGCCGACCAGTTGGCCCTTCTTGATGAAGCGTTCGGGCATGTCCTGCTCGACCGGAACCACGAACACGCCCGCGCGTGGACTGCGCATGACAAGTTCTCGCTGGCGCTCGAGGGCACGATCCAGATCGGACGATACGCCTTTGATCTCCTCAAGCAGCACCGCCGCCTCGGCCTGATCGGTCATGCGCATCGCTGTGTATTGGCGACGCAATCCGCGAAGCTGGGCCTGCAGCACCTCCACGCGAGCGTCGAGAAATGGGTCATACGTCTTGATGAGCGGCTGTCCGGCCTCAACCTGAGAGCCGTTGGCGGCAAGAAGCCGTTCCACAAAACCGTCAGTTCCAGCCCGGACTTGCGAGCGCTCCGAAGGCCACGTGATGCCCTCCGCCACAGTGCGCAGCGGAAACGGCATCACGAAAAAGAACAGGAGGACCAGACCAACGGCCACTGCGGTGACCGCAACGGCGCGAGGCCGGTTGCGTTGCAACCGAGGATTCGACGACAGAAAGTACAACGACTTGCCCACCGGAATAATCAATTGGCTTGCGCCCGCCCATATCAGAAGGAGCACGCCGATGATGAAAAAACGCGACCCCAGCGAGATGATGATCGCGACAGAAATAAACAGGCGATAGACGAAGGACGCGATGCCATAGAACAAGAACCAAGCGCGCGCGCGTCGGTCCGTCTCCGGAAAGCTCGCCTCGCGTGAACCGTAAAGATAGCGCTCAATGAGATAGCCTAAATAGCGATTTGCGCGCTGGCCCAGATTCGGCAATTCGAGAGCATCCGAGAACACGTAGTAGCCGTCGAAGCGCAACAGCGGATTGCCGTTGAACAGGACCGTTGAGACACCGCCGATCAGGATGACGTTGTAGGCAACGGCATGAACGAGTCCCGCCGTGGCATGCGCAAAGACGAAAAGCGCCACGGCCGCAAGCAGCATCTCGACCCCGATGCCGATCGCTCCAACAACCATGCGTTGCCGCTTATCCGGAAAGCTCGATGCCGCTGACGCATCGACATACGGTACGGGCACGAAGACGAGAAACATCACCCCGATCTCGTGCACCTCACCGCCATAGATCTTGGTCGCATAGGCATGCCCGAGTTCATGAACGGCCTTGACGAGCGGATAGACAAACCAGAGCAGCACAAGGTTCTGAGGCGCCAAGACACGGTCGACGACATCCTCAGTCAAGGCCGGCCAGTTGAGTCCCGCCAACACCAGACCCGCCGCAACCGCACAAAGCCAGATCAAGGCTCCGAGCCAGCCGAACAGCGGACGCACCAGGAACGCCGTGCGCTCCAGAAAAGCATCGGGATCGAAGAGCGGAATTCGGATCGCGAGCGGGGTCCACAACCGCTGACGCCACGTCTGCCGTCGCTGGCGCTGAAAGCGGCGAAAGAGCTCGCGCGTGTCCGGTGGAACGTCGCAAATCAGCGCATCTGCGGCGTGAAGCTGCCCGAGAAGCCTGACGACATCGTCCTGTGTCGGCGAGTCCTTGCCGCTGCGCTCGTTGCAGAGATCCCAGATATTCTGGACGGTCCGTGTTCCGTCCATCAAGCCTATGAAAGCATAGGCCGCGGGAGTCAGCCGGTGCGAGCGGCCTGACGAATGATCCTGCAGAACAAACCAGATCGCATCACGGTAACTGTGCCTGTGAATCTGCACATGGGCTCTTAAACGCGGCTTCAATCCTGCCACGCGGTACCAAGACGGGGAAAACAACGTTCCGGCCATCGCGCGACCTTATGGCCACCAGGACCAGAGGAACATCCGCAGCCAATGAACCACCTTGTGCGACCAGATCCATGCGAGACGGCGCCGATCAACGACGATCTTGGCCACGCCCTGCATGCCGGGACGAAGCGCCTCGGTATCGTCCCCGGTTGGGCGCGCCTCGACGCGATAAAAATTACGCCCCTCCTGGGCTGTCGATATGGGCGTAATTTTCTCGATCAGGAAGGGAACACCGCGATCCGGCATCGAGCTCAACACCAACTCGCCCGAAAGACCTAGCGTAATCCCGACAATGTCGCGCTCATCGACTTTGAGCACGATCCGGTACGCCTTGAGCGGCGCAACTTCAAACAGGACGTTGCCGCGTTCAACCGGCGCGCCAAGCTGCTGGCTGAGATCTCCGGACACGATGACGCCATCGAAGGGAGCTGTGATCTTCAAGCGGGAGATCTGCTCGTCCAGAAGCGTAAGCTGGGCGTCAGCCTGTTCGATCTGGGTGCGCAGCACCTGCGCCTTGGCAAGTTCCTGCTTGGCAAGCGCTTCACTGTACTCGCGCTGTTGTTTGGCCCGCTGCGTAGCCCACTTCAGCCGCTCGAGCCGAAGGTCGCGATCATCGAGCGTGGCCATGACCTGACCCGCCTTCACCAGGTCGCCGGCGCGTGACTGCGCATCCGACAGATATCCGGCGACAGGGGCCGCAAGTGCCCGCTGGATCGTGCCCTCGAGACTGCCGTCCGCGGTGACCCGGTAATCGCCCCTTGCGAACAGAAGGAAGGCTGCGACGGCGACAGCCGTGATCGCTCCCAGTTTCAGTGCGACGTGGCGCGGTCCGACCAGGTTCCGGACGAAGGTTGTGACGCTGTCCAGCACCTTCCGCCCAATCCAGCGGTCTTCCTTGCGTTTCAGTTCCAAGACCGGCCCGAGCAGGACCCCGATATGTTCGCAGAGCTGGATGCTCGGAGGATCGAACGGCTTGTCTGTGGGGCGCTCCAGCGTGATTGCACCCAGTACGCGATTGTTCTCGGTCAGCGGAACCGTGCAGATCGTGTTCTGACCATGTTCGCGCGACAGCGCCTGATGCGCCCGCACGACAAGTTCCTGACCTTCAACCGCCGGGATCACGATGATCGTCTGCTGATCGATCGACTCATCCATCGCCAGTTCGAGCGCGCGAACGAGGTTTGCCCTCTTGCCAAAAGCGGCGCTGTTGGAGAGTGCGGAAAGCTTGACGTGGTTCTTGTTTCGGAACCCGATGCTCACACGTTCGCAGCCGAAGACGCCGGCGAGTTCCGTCGCGACCGCCGTTGCCGCCTCCTGGAAGCGGTTGTGGTGCAAGCCGGTGGCGAGGAGTTCCACCACGGTGCCGATGCGGTCGCCGAGCGACACGGTGCGGCGGCGCAACAAAGCTTCGATCCAACCGCAACCCCAGGCGATGCGGTCGATAACCACCTGAGGGTTCTCGGCATCGGACGCCAGCAGCAGGCCGGCGGCGCCGCGAACCCGCCCGGCCACGGTGACGGGATATCCAATCGCAAGAAGTGGTGCTGTTTCGGCCGCATTCCGCCGTGCCTCAACAGTCTGCACGACCATCCGCCCGCCGCGCACGGCGCCGTCGACCGCAGCCAGAAGTCCCGGGTCCGGAACGACATTCGACGGCCAGGCGGCCACGGGCTCGTTGCGGCCGCCGCGCATCGCGGCGAGCACGACAAGGCCTTGCTGCATTCCATCGGTGAGTGAAGCAACGGCATCAAGCCAAGCCGCCGCGAACACGGCGGGATCGTTGGCCGCCGAAAGACGCGCGAGGACTTCAGGTGCGATGCCGCCGGGTGCCGCCTGCCCGGATTCACGGGACGCAGGGGCTACTGAGGGCTGCACTCCAACCTCACTTCGCTACAAAGAATTGTACGACCTTAACGAGTGTAATGAACCGAACGCAATGGGGAACTTCAGCAAAGGTTACCGCCAAGGAGGACATTAACCATTGCGAGTTGGGGCTAACACGCCGCCAATGGCCGTCACCAAGATCGGCCGATCCCCGATGGCCGGGTCACGGCCTTCCCCCGGCGAAAGTTCCGCTGGATCACGACGGCGAGTTTCCGCGCCGGCGTGCATCGGCCACGGGTGTGTGGGCGGCGCCATCGGCCGTCTAAAGAACTTAAGTCGGTGTTCCGTGATCCCGGGCGCGGCCGATTGTGGCGGCGCCAAACGGCACGATGGACGAGCTGAACTCTTTCGTCCAATCAATCGGGCGGTCGCCACCGATGTTGGCTGCAAGGACGTCACGACCCGCGCCACCATCGGTGGCGTTGTTGTACAACGCGTCCGTGCCCGGCTGGTCATAGAGACCGCTCGTCATGAGTTGATCGTCGTCCATGTCGATGAGGTCGTCGCGCCAGCCTTGGTGGGCGTGATCCTTGCTCGTGCCACTGACGATCCAGTCGTTGCCGCCGCCATCGTCCCTGCCCTCGCTGGCGAGAATGTCGCGCGCGGCCATGCGGTGGACCCATCCATCGCCCGCATCGCCATGGATCCCGTCGGCGCCATCCTTGTCATCGATGGCTGCCGGCAGGATCGCCGTCGGGTCGGTCACGTCAGTGCCCATCGTGTAACCGAGCAGAGAAATAACGCGGATGGCCATCCAACTCGCGGAGAAGTCGAGCCCGTCGAGGAACGTACCCGCAGCCGGCATTACGACGGAGACACCGCTCGACTGCAGACCAATGACCCGCTGTGCAGTGTCCGCGCCGGCGAAGAAACCAGTGGGGCTCGATGACGCGGCGGTGCTTTCGGTGGTTCTCGGTTGATCGTGCGCGCCCACATCGAGCGTTCCGTTCATCACCGGAAACACGCTGGCGTCGTCATGGTCGAATCCGAGTACGTGTCCGAGTTCATGCATGACGACGGACAGCAGGTCGGTCGTCTGCCACCCGTGCCCCGCGGCATTGCTGTCGATGTAGACGTTGGAGCCGAGGGTCAGCCCGAGCCTGTCGTCAGGCAGGTTGCCGACCTGGACGTTGACGCTATCCAACGAGCGCAGCCTTGCATCGCCAGCTCCCAACGTTTCGGTCCAGAGCAGCTTGGCCTCTTCGACGAACGGAGCCAACGTCGAATTGCTGATCGAGCCTGTTGATGCAGCGCTGTCAGCGGCCGCCGACTCGTCCGCCGTCTCCCACAGCGGCTGCACGCCAGCCGACACTTTCACGTCCTGCTTCGCCTTGGCAACGGGACCTTGCGGATCGCGTGGCCCGCCGTTCTGATCGCCCTGGGCAGCGTCGCCTTGACGCGTCATGCCCGTCTCGCCGAACGGTTCACCATTGCGCGCCGCGCTGCCACCGTACTGCGCCGCCAGCGTGGGATCGGCGCCTTGGCTCTTCGACAGCGCGAGCAGGAACGCCTCCAGCGCCGGCGCCATGCCGCGGGACACCGCGGGCAGGCCGTACGGGTTGTAGGGCAGCCAGTAGCTGTTGAATTCGCCGTTCCAGTCGATCAGGCGATCGCCGCCCGTGTTGCCGATCAGCACGTCGCGTCCGGCGCCACCGTACACGAGGTCTTCCCACGACGGGTTGGTGTCCGGCCCTGTGAAGGTCGACAACTTGTCGTCGGCGTTGGCCAGATCGTCGCCCCAGCCTCCCCACATCGTGTCGCGGCCCGTGCCGCCGACCATCCAGTCGTTGCCGAGATCGCCGAAGATCACATCGTCGCCATCGGTCGGCACCGCCGCATACGACGTACCGGTGATCCAGTGCGTGTCGAGCGGGCCGTCGTTCTCGTCGAAGTTGAGCGCCCACTCGACGCCCGATCCTGTCTTCGACAGCGTCCCGTCCTGGTTCAAGAGGATCTTGCGCAGCGGATCGTTCGCGTCATAGAGCGCGAACTTGGTCGTGGTCGGGTTGTACCCGAGCACGTTGCCCGGATTGACCGGGTGCGCATAGTCGCTCCGGATAAGACCACCAATCTGGACGCCAGCTTGGTTGTAATTGGTGACGTAGGAGACTGGCAGCGCCTCGCCACCCGAGATCGCGTCATCGCCAGCACCGCCATGCAGGCTGTCGTCGCCCAAACCGCCATAGATGATGTCATTGGCGTAGAGCGCGCGCGGCATCGTTGTCGACGGGGCCGCGTTGGTCGGATCGACGCTGTAAGGCGTCAGGTCGACCGTGTACTTGAGTGCACCATCGACGTTCGTGATCGCGAAGTCGTTGCCGTTCGAGTTCTCGATGATCGCGTTGAGCTGACCCGCCGGGATCGGGGCGATGCCGTAGAGCGGTTCGCCGAGCGTCGCACTGTTGCGGCTGACGAAGATGCGCCCGTCGTCGCCCAGGATAGCATCGTCACCGGTGCCGCCGGAGATCCAATCGTTGCCCCAGCCGCCGATGATCTGGTCGTCCTGGCCTTCTCCGAAGAGCACATCGTTGCCGACCCCCCCGTAGATGAAGTCGTCGCCGGATTCACCGTGGATTTCATCGGCAGCGCCGATGTCCTTCGCCGCAGCTGCCGCGTTGTAGTCCGGGCCGCCCGGCGTGTAGTCAATCAGCTGCGCTGCGCGCACGACGATCTGCTCGCCGTAGCTATTGTCGTAGTTGAAGCCCGCAGTTCCAACGATGCGGTAAATGTTGCCGTTGTCGCCGAGGATCATGTCCGCGTCGCGGCCATGGCTCCCGTCACCCACGTCATCTCGCGCGATGTCGGTGCCGGCGCCACCGAAGATGAGGTCGGAGCCGTCCGGCCGCATCGCGGGGGTCTTCAAGTTGAACAGATTCGAGCTGCCGCCGATGATGTCGTCCTGGCCCAGGTTGCCGAAGATCACATCGTTGCCGCCGTTGCCCTCGATGTAGTCGTTGCCGTCGGTCGTCGCCTCCACCGAAGGCTGCACCGACAGCGTGCCATCCGCGAGGCGCTTGGCACTGACCGTCAGGTCGATGCTGCCGTCGCCCTGGATGATGTCGTTGCCGAGTTCGCCGAAGATCATGTCGTCGCCGCCACCGCCGGCGATGTAATCGTCGCCGAAGGTGTTGCCTCCCGCGGTCTGCGTCGCGAGGTCGTGGTCGAGGAGCGCGATGCTGAAGTCCTGCCAGACCGGCCCGCCAGAGATGGCGCTGGCAGCGGAACTCACGAGCACGTTGCCGGCAGTGCCCGGGAGCGTGCTGTAGATCTGCCCACCCTCGGCGCCGGTCAACCTCCTGTACATCGCATAGGCCTTGCCGTCGGCGATCGTGCGATCGAGCCGGACATTGTCGCCGAAGATCAGGTCGCGCCCAAGGCCGCCGTCGATTCGGTCACCTGCGGCGCCGCCAATCAAGACATCGTCGCCCGCCTCGCCACGGATCGTGTCCGATCCGCCGACGGCGTCCGCTGTCGTCGTCACCGTATCGAGCGTGGATGGATTGCCGTCCGCGATCCAGCTGAGCTGCCCGTTGTCTCCGAGCACGATGTCGTTTCCGGCACCGGCGCGGATGTCGTCCGATTGCGCGCCACCGAGCACGATGTCGTTCCCGGCGCCGGTAACGATCGAGTCGTTGCCGCCGTCCGAGACCTCAATCGTTTCCACGGTGCCGAGTGTAATCGGCAGGCCGGCGAGTTGCGGGGCGCCAGACGTCGCGGCCAGGATGCGGCCACTATCGCCGATCACCAGGTTGTCGCCGTCGCCCGCGTTGATCGTGTCGCCGAAACGACCGCCGATGATGATGTCCTGCCCTGCGCCGGCCGTGATCTGGTCGGCACCACCGTAAGCAGTCGTCGACGTGCTGACGATCGCGTCGATGTCCGAGGGATCGCTGTCGGTACCGACGTAATCGATATAGCCGTGATCGCCGAAGACGATGTTGTTGCCTTCGCCCGCATCGATCGTGTCGCCCGCCGCACCGCCAAGAATGATGTCGTTTCCGGCGTTGCCCTGAATCGTGTCGGCGCCGCCGACATCCTCGCGCGTGGTCTCGATGCGCGCGATCGCACCTGTCGTCTCGATCCGCCGCGTGCCGCTCGTCTGAGTGATGATGCCCTGGTCGCCGAGGATGATATCCGCCCCGTCGTCGCCATACAGATGGTCAGCTCCCGGTGCCGGTGTCGTTGCCACCGTGAACATCGCATTGATCTCGGCGAATTGGGCCGGGTCGTTGGCGTTGAACCGCGCGATCTGGTCCTGCGCGAAGAGCTGGAGGTTCACATTGAACGCCGCATCTCCGTAGACGTTGTCATTGCCTGCCCCCGCGTGGATCGTGTCGTCCCCGGAGCCACCTGCGAGCTGGTCGTTGCCCTGGCTGCCGTAGATGGTGTCATTGCCAGGGCCGCCGTAAATCACCACGCCAACGAAGCCGTCGTTGTATGCGGGCATCGCGGACGCATCGATCGTGTCGTTGCCTGGGTTGTTGAATTTCGTGCCGCTGTCCGATGCGGCCGGCTGGTCGTTGCTGTAGCTGACGCCGTCGTCCGACGTATCGCCGTAGATCACCAGCGGGCCGTGGCCCCGGTTGTTTGCGATGATCGTGTCGTCGCCGCCGCCGCCGTGGACCGCAGTGATTGTCGCCGGGTCGGGAGAGACACCCGCCTTCTCGTCGCGATCGCCCGTATCGTCGATCGTCAGCGTGTCGTTGCCCTTGCCGAGCAGAATGTCGACGACTTCGAGGCCGTTGTAGGTGATGCCGCCACCAAAGTAGAGCAAATCCGGAGCTGCGGCAGTGCCTTGGTTCGCAACGAGGTCGCCGCCCATCTTAAAGCCGGTCAGCGCGAGGCCGCCGTTGACGATCGAATGACCGGCGGCGTCGGTCGTGCGGTAGTACAGCCGGCCGACGTCGGCACCGGTGGTGTCCGTGTTGAAGACGTTCAACGTGTCGATGTCATTCGACTCGCTCGCCACGTTGCCGCCGACCTGAAGGCTGGGCGAATCGATCTCGTTCGGCAGTAGCACGGGCGGACTGAGCGACCGATCCACGTTGGAGCCGACGCCGCCTTCGATGATCAGCGGGCCGCGAATCTGGTCGAGGTTCTGAACCTGCGGCGGGAAGGCCTTGAGCCCGCTATTGGTGCCGACGAACGCCGTGTTCGCGCTGACGTTGATGACCTGCCACTTGTTCCAATTGGCCGCCGTGAACGTGAACGAGTATTCGAAGTACGGCTTCGTGCCCGACTGATCGACGATCTGGACACCAGCGCCGGAGAGGAATGTCTGCTGGTCGGCGCGCATCGTCAGCGTCACATCGCTGCTCGGTTGGCTCGTCAACCGCACGCTGTAAGAGTCGTTCGCGCCGTTCTCGACGACCGTCGTTGAGCCGTCGGTCTCCTGCACGATGAGGCCCGGCGTTTCGTCGTCGTAGACCGTCACGGTCAGTTTCGGAGAGCCGGCGCTCGGGAACGCAGAGTACTTACCCCCCGTGCTGGTAATCTGGTGCGTGATCGTCGAGAGCACGGTACCCTCGACAACGCTGTCGTCGCTCGCACTCACGACCACGTACTGCGGCTTATTCCAGTTGTCGGCCGTGAACGTCAGTTGCGAAAGATTCGTGTCCTTCGACTTGGCCGTGACCCGCTTGTCGTCGGCTGACAGGGTCACGGTGACGATTTCACCCACGACCGGCGCGGCGGTCAGCGCAACCGAGTAGACGTCGCTGAAGCCGGACGCACCCTCGAGAATCTGTGTCGACGTATCCGGCGCCAAGGTATCCGCGACGAGGTTCCGGATATCCAAGCCGGGCTGATCGTTGTCGACGACGTTGACGAAGATATCGGCCAGCGCAAGGCCTTTGTACGTCGGATTATTGGTGACGATGCTGTGGCTGATCAGCGCGACCCGAGGGCCTTCAGCGGCGGTATCGTCGATTGCCTTGACCCAGATCTTGAATTGTTTCGTCGCGGTTGCGCCATCGAACGTCAGGACGACGGCATTCGTGAACGTCGTGCCGTCGGTCGACACGAGCACGCCCGCGCCGCCGTTCGCGCGGTCCGCGCTGCTCGCCACTCCCGCGGAGACTGTGAGGTACACAGGTTTGCTCGCCAGCGCACTGGCATCCGGCGAGACCAGGCTGATGAAGTAGAATGTCGCGTCACCGCCTTCGGCCGCGGTTAACGGAGCGCCGGAGGGTTCGATCTTGACAAGGCTGTCGGCGGCGGGCGAAAGCACGCTGACGGCCACGCCGTCGGCGCCGACATTATTGTAGTTCGGGTCGCCGCTCGAGAGTCCTTGCGTGATCTCGCCCGAGCTGCCCTGCCCGCCGCTGGCGATCGGCTTGGTCACGTCGCCCATGACCTGGATCGTGTCGCTTCCCAGCCCGCCGATCACCGTCGTGATGATGTTCGGGTTGGTCCCAAGAACGTAGATCGTGTCATTGCCTTCGAGCGTATCGAGTTCCGCGCTCTCGATATTGTCGAATGCCACATTCAGGCCGCCGCCGAAGATCCCTTGGCTGGTGACCACGAAGTTGTCGTTGAACGGCGTGCCGAGTACGACGACCTTGTCGAAGCCCGGGCCGCCGTCGAGGCTGACCGGCGCATTGACCGCGTAGTTGATGGTATCGGCACCGTCGCCGCCGTTGACTTCGGTATTCCCCTGCTTCGACAGGTCGAGCGTCACGAACGCTCGGACCGTGAACACATCGTTGCCCTCCTCGCCCTCGAGCCGCAGCGTGCCCTTGTTGTGGTACACATTGAACGTGTCTGCACCCGCGCCACCGAACACGGTTGTCGCATACGTGACACCCTGGCTGACGTACGCGATGCCGTTGAGTGCCAGCCCAAGCGCCGCCTGGTGGGCGATCGCGGCGTTGATCGCATCGATCGTCGTTTGCGACAGCACGCCGTTGATCGGGTCGAACGACGTCGGGTCGAACAGGACCGCGTTCGTCACCGGGTCGCGGATCAGGCCGATGATCACCGGCGTCGTATCGAACGTGTCCGCGGCATCGAGACCGGCCGCGGTCGTGCGCGGCAAGCCAAACACCTGACCGATCTGGAAGGTGTCGTTGCCGTCCCCGCCATCCAGCGTGGTAATGGCGCTGTTGTCGTCGACCACGAACGTGTCGTCCCCGCCGAGGCCGTTGACGATCAGCCGCGCGTTGATGTTCTCGTCGTAGTTCACGCGCTCGACGTGCGTGAATCCGGTTCCCTGAACGAAGGTATTGACGAGCGCCACGAGATCGCGCCGCAGCAGGAACGTGTCGTTCGGGTTGTTGGCGAGGCCGATCACCTTATCCGCGCCGTTGACGATCAGCGTGTCGACGCCGTCGTTCGGCGCGCCGTTGTCGAGCACGTTGATCAGCGCATCGCCTTCGCCGGCAAGGTCCACCGTGTACTGATCGCTGCCGCCCTCGCCGTGCAGGTTGAGGACCCCGCCGATCCCGTTCGCATTGGTGCGCTGGAACAGCGCATTGAACAGGTTGTCATTAGCTGTGGCGGCGGCGGCGAGCTTGAGCTGCGCGAAGAAGCCAGGGTCGTTGTCGTTCGCGGCGGTGGGCTGGACGTTCACGTAGAAGAAGTCGTTGCCGCCCTGGCCATGGATCGTGGTGGTGCCGCCGATGCTCCTGATCGCGACCGTGTCGTCGCGCTGGTTCACGGTCGCGTTGCCGTCGCCCATGAACACGTTGGTCGTCCCAGCGTGCGTGCTATCGATGTACAACCCGTCGGTGCCCGTACCGAGCCACAGGTTGAACTCTTCGGCATTGGCGTAGTCCACGCCGCCTTCCATATCGAGCCCGCGCAGCGTGCTCGATGTCAGCGTGCCGGCCTTGTTGGCCGTATTCGCCGAGTCGTCGATGTTGATGACATCGTCGTCCCCGGCCCCGAGGCCGCCGTCGATCACCACTAGACCGTTGATGGAGTCGATCTTGCCGGACGTCGTGGCTGCGGGCGGCGGCAGCGTCGCCGGGTACGCCGCGGGCAGCGCCGGCGACAGGTCGCTCAGGTTGAAAGTATCGCTGCCCTCCTGGCCGTTCAGGTGCACCTCGCTGCCGAGGCCCGTCGCACGCACGTCGAACGTGTCGTCGCCCTCCTCGCCGTTCACGGTCAGAAGTCCGCTCGCACCGTTGATGTAGACGGTGTCGTTGCCCTTCGCCGTGTAGACGGTGGTCTCGCCGGCGTGCGTGCTGTTGATCGTGAACGTGTTGGCCCCAGACCCGAGCCAGATGCTCAGCTTCTCGAGGCCTAGATAGTGGATTGGGACCTCGAGCTCGAGGCCGCTCAGCGTGTCGTCGGTCAGCGTACCGCTCTTGTCGTTCGTCGCCGCGGCCGAGTCGTCGATGTTCAGGGCATCCAACGTCCCGCCGCCGCCGTCCACGTTGAGCAGCGCGTTGATGTCATCGATCGTGCCGGTCGGCGTGGTCCGCGGGCCGGCTGGCAACAACGGGGCCTTGTCCGCCACGTTGATTGTGTCGTTATCGGCACCGCCGTTCACGTCGACGGGACCGTTCATGGCGCGCACGTTGAATACGTCGTCGCCGGCATCGCCATTGAGCGTCGACTTGCTGCCGGCACGGGTGGCGTTGACGTTGATCGTGTCGCCGCCCGCCCCGCCATTGACCACCAGCACGTCGGTCACGTCGTTGACGTTCACCGTGTCGGCGTCATTGCCGCCATTCACGGTCACCGGGCCGATCACCGCATTCAGGTTGATGATGTCGTCGCCGTCATTCCCGTTGAGAGTCGACCCGCCGCTCGCCCCGGCCCCGTTCATATTGATCGTGTCATCGCCAGCCTCGCCATTGACGACCAGCGCCCCGGTCATGGTCGCGTCGTTGATGTCGACCGTATCCGCGCCCGGGCCGGCGTTGAGGGTGACATCCTCGGAAGTCGGGGTCGCGACGTCGTGCGTGGCCTCGATGGTGAATTGGTCGTTGCCGCTGCCGAGGGAGATCACCACGTGCTCGATGGTGCCGTAGGTGATGCCGACCGCCATGCCGAGGCCGGTGATCTGGGTCGAGGTCAGCGTGCCGGTGTTGTCCTTCGTGTCGCCGGTTTCATCCACATTGAGCCAATCGCTGCCGGTCGTCGGGGCGTTGCCGTTGAGCGTCAGCGATGCGGCGATCCCGTCGACGACGCCACCCGTCGCCGGTGCCTTGCTGCCGACATTGAACGTGTCGGAGCCGTTGCCGCCGTTGACGGTCGTCGGCCCGCTGATCGTCTGGATGTTGAAGACGTCGTTGCCGTTGTTGCCGTTCACGACGGTCGTGCCGGCGTGCGTGCTTTCGATCGTGAAGTCGTCGTCTGCCGTGCCCAGGCCGACGTTCACGGCCACGAAGGAGTCGTAGGTGATGATGCCGGTCATATCGAGACCCGCGATCGTCGTCGCCGTCAGGGTTCCGGTGTTGGCGCTGCCGTCGCCGGTGTCGTCGATGTTGAGGGTGTCGGAACCATCCTCTCCGTGAACATTGAGGTTGCCGTTGATTCCATCCACCGTGCCCGGGGCAGGCGTCCCGACATTGATCGTGTCGTCTCCGGCACCGGCATACACATCCGTTGGGCTGGTAACTCTGCCGACGTTCACAGTGTCGTTGTCGTCGGTGCCGTAGACCGTCACGTGGTTCGCGTTGATCGGGCCAAACAGCGTGATCACGGCGCCCGGCGGGGCGACATCATCGACATCGCTGTAGATCACGACGTTTTCAGTCGTCTCGATGAGCGAGCCGGCCTGCTGGGTGAAGTCGCCCCTCGCGTCCAGTTCGATATCGCCGCCGCTGGCTTGAGTAATGGTGACGCCGGTCTTGATCAGAAGCGTGCTGAAGCCGCTGCCAGGCTTGGTCGTGATGGCGGTCGCTGCCGCGCGATCGGTCAGGTGCAGCTGCTCGACGCCGGTGTTGAACGTCAGGTCCAGATGGTTCAGCAGCACCTCCTGCGGATGGAGGTAGATATCGAAGTGCGTCGGATGGGCGGGGTCCGTCAAATCCGTCGAATCGACATCCAGATTGACCAGGTCCGGACTGCCGCCGTTGTCGACGATGTCGACCCTGGCAACACTCTGAGCGACGTCCGCCTGGTCGAGATCGAAGTCGTAGGTGTCGTGGCCGCCGGCATCGACGATATTCAGCGCGTACAGCGGCAGCGCGGTCGCCGTCAGATGGTCGTTGCCCGTCCCGGTCTTCAGCTGAGCGATCTGGAAATCGCTGTAGTTCGTTTGCTGCTGAATGAAGATGAAACCTTGGATCGAGAACGAATTTCCTGTGCCTTCGTCAACCTCAAGCCCGTCGCCAGGCTGGCCATCCGATATCCCGATGACGAGGTTGTCCGTTACGGCACTGAAATCCAGGTACGCCTTGCCGGAGAAGTCGGCAAACACATCCTTGCCGTAGCCGTTCTCGAACACATAGGTGTCGTCATTGGCGAGGCCGGTGATGGTATCGTTGCCAGTCCCGCCGTCGATGGTGTCTTTGCCCGGAGAACCGAGGATGACGTCATTGCCGGCGCCACCGTTCAGGGTGTTGGTCTCGTTAATCAGAGCCTTCGGATTGTTGCCCCTGTTCTGGCTTTCATCGATAACGTCGTTTCCATCTCCGCCGTAAACCGTGTCGTTTCCGGTTCCGCTGACGATGGTGTCGTTGCCGTTGCCTCCGTAAACAACATCGTTGCCTCCGTAGGTGTAGATGATGTCGTTGCCGTCGCCGCCATCGACGTAGTCATTTCCGTTGCCCGTTATGATGGTGTCGTTGCCGGCATAGCCGTAGACCACCGCATCTTGGGTGATGCTGGCCGTATCGAAAATGATGGTGTCGTTCCCGCTCGTTCCGAGGATGATGACCTTCGTTATGTTGTCGAAAGCCTTCATGTTCGAATACTTGATGTTTGCGTAGACGAATCCATACGGATCGCCGTCGTTGTGCCAGCTGCCCCAGTGGGCCCCGCCCCAGTCCCAGCTTCTCGTCTGGTGCTGCCGCTCTGCCACCAGGAGCGTCTCGGAAGCATCCGGCCCGTCCACGACCAACTGGCCATTGACGACGGCCAATGAAAGCGGCGAATCCGCAAACAACCCCGTGTTGTCGCCACCGCTCATATCGATGGTCAGGGTGTGATCTGAATCGGACAACGCGGTCGAATAGGAATACTTCGCCGTCGGCGGGAAGGTTATTGCGATGGTCCTGCTGCTGCTGAAGGCCTGCGCAATCGAGTCGGCAATACCGCTGAGGAAGTCCCCGACATCCCCAACAAAGCCGGCGATCGCATCGCCGATGGTGTTCCCGAGATCCAGAATCGCGTTGCCCAGATCGGTGAAGGCGCCGGCTACGGCGTTCGCAGCCGTAACGACGGCATCGCCCACGGCAGTGACAGCCGCGTTGACGGCGTCCTTGACGGCATCGATCAGGTTGTCAAGGAAACCCAGCCCGCCAGTGATACTAAAGCCGCTCTTGTCAATCGTGACCTGGACATAGACGCCGAGCGGTCCTTCCGCCCTGATCGAGACCGAAGAATTGGAAGGATCGGACGAATCGAAGGTAACACTCAAATCGGCGGAAGCGACATTGAAGCTTTGTCCGAAAACGATGAGGCCGACGTCGCCATGAGCCTTGAAACCGGAATTGCTGATCGTAACGGAGAGACTGCCGGTGATCCCGAAATCGTCACTCCTCAGCGAACTGGGTAGCGAAAGGCTTCCGGTCAGATTGAACTGGCCATCGCTGCGGATGTAGCCCGAGATACCGACGTTGAGGATGAACAAGTCGACCGAGAGGTCTTTCACGTTGATCACGAACACGCCGTTATCCACGCCGACCTCGAGGTCCCCCGATCCTTTGACGATGCCGAACAGGGTTACGGAGGACTGGATGGAGACCAGGTAGGTGTTCTTCGCAATATCGTGACCGTTGACCGTGACAGGGTCGCCGCTTGTCGCCGTATTGATCTTCAGCTCCGCCGAGCCGGTGATGTGGACAAGACTCAGGAGATTGATATCAACCGTGAGCGAGCCGTAGGCGGCAAACCCGTTGGAATCTATGACGGCGCCGCCTGACACGTCGAAGCTGCCAAAACCGCCAAGCTTCAACTTTCCATCGAATCCAAGATCGAATTTCTGGTCAGTGATCTCGAGCCGGAAGTCGGCCTCGATCACGAAAGTGCGGACGATGGTCAGATCGGCATGGAAGGTGACGACCAGGTAGAACCCGGGCGTCGTTGCGTCAGGCGCCGTGCCGCTGATTGTAAAGGTCGCTGAGCCGTCCGCGTTTAAGGTAAGCCGGTTGCTGAGCTCAGTTGTCAGACTGCTGATCAGCGTGGCATCCAAATCCGGCGAATCGGGGATCGAGCTGTTGCCAACCAGGAAGTCGACATAGTTTTTGGGGATGGTGATCGTCAGATCCTGGCCCGTGGTGTTGAGCAGGAGCCGCGCCTTCGCATTCAGCTGGAGAACGTCGCTCAACGCGCCGCCGATGGAAACCGAAACTTCGATGTCGGCCGCAACGCCGGCGTGGGTGATCACCAACGCCCCGAGGGCGTTCATGGCGAGGATCTGGTTGCTGCTGCCGATGTCGGGGCCGATCTCGAGGCCCGCAGCGACGAAGGCTTTCAGACCGGATGTGTCCGCATCGAACAGGAACAACCCGGTCATGCGGAATACGTCTTTGAGCTCGATCACGCCGCCGAGGTGAATGCTGACCAGGAAATCGTTGAAGTCGAGTACGACGGGGGCAGCGGGATTACCGGTATTGACGTTGAAGCCAAAGTCGAGCTTGCCGTCGACGTTGAAGTCGGCCGCCTGGATGGCGCTCAGATGGGCGGTCTTGAAGGACGTGGAGAGCTTGCCCAGCACCGAGGCGAGAGATAGCGCGCTGGCCGGCGGCGCGGCGCCGAGATACAGGGCCGACAGCAGGTCCTGCACCGTATCCAGAGTGGCACCGCTGTAGCCTGCGGGAAGAGCAGCGTTGAGCTCGGACGCCTCGAGTTTGCTGTCGCCGCTCGTGTCGATGAGGTTGAACAGCGTTTGCAGCTCACTGATGTTGAGCCTGCCGTCGCCGTCCGCGTCGGCAGCCTTGATGGCGCTCAGATCGGACGTCTTGAAGGATGCGGAGAGCTGGCCGAGCACTGAGGCGAGAGACGGCCCGCCCAGGACCAGCAGCAGTTGCTGCACCGTGGTCACGTCGCCGCCGGTGTAGCCCGCGGTGAGCGCAGCGTTCATCTCGGCGGTCGAGATGACGTGGTTGCCGCTCGTGTCGATGACGTTGAATAGCGCCTGCACCTCATCGAAGCTGGTGTCGAAATCGATGGGATTGACGTTCAGGTCGAGGCCCGACGCCCCGATGCCCACGTTCAGCTCGACGTCGAAGGTGCCGGTCGCCGTCAGGTTGGTGACGCCGACCAGCCCGAAGTCGTGCACACTGAGCTTGCCGGCGAGATAGACGCCAAGATCTTTGGGATTGGTCGACACCATCAGCGCGATGCCGACGTCGAGGTCGGTGATGGCGAAGCCGACCGAATTCTGGTTCAGCTCTCCGGGCTGCACTTGGTGGTCGCCGTTGGTGTCGGTCCAGTACGGGCCGTTCGCGCCGATGAACGCGGTGACGTCGGCGGCGCCGATCGTCATCGTCGTGACCGTCTTGTGATCGCCGTTAGTGAGCGTCACCGGGTGCGTCGGCCCGAGCTCGAACGCAACGCTGCCCGTGATGAAAATGTTGTCGAGGATACTGAGCTGGAGGAAGCCCTGGGCACGGATCAGCGCTGAATCCATGTCCAGGTAGACCGGCGTGCCGCCGGTATCCACTTCGTAGCCCGCCGGATCGAACTTGCCGTCGTTGTCGAGGTCGGCGGACTGGATCAGGGCCAGTTTGGCATCGGTCGCGAAGCTAGTCGCGAGCTGACCAATGACATCCTTGACGGTCAGGGTGCCCGGCGGCGCGCCGCCGACATGGAGCAGCGCCACGAGCTCGTCTGCCGTAGTCAGGTCGGGACCCGTGTAGCCGGTGGCGAGCGCAGCGCTCATCTCGGCGGTCGAGATGACGTGGTCGGCGCCCGCGAACACGTCGAACAGCGCCTGCTGCTCGCTCGGATACGTGGTGGCAAAATCGACGACCGGGAACAGCGGCACGCCATAGATGCCCGGGGTGGATTGGTTGATCTCGACCTCGAGGTTTTCGGCGTTGACGGTGACATCCTCGACGCCCACCAGCCTGACTGCGTTCGCTGTCGCCTTGAGCGCGAAGTACTTGACGAAATCGAGCGGGTTGGTCGGCCGCATGATGGCCATGCCGAAATCGAAATCGTCGATCACGAGGCCTGTTGCGCTGCCGTTGAGCTCGCCGGTCTCACCGACATCCGCAACATGGTTGCCATTCTTGTCGCCGTAGGTGACGCCGCCAACCGTGA
This sequence comes from Rhodoplanes sp. Z2-YC6860, assembly GCF_001579845.1. GTDB lineage: Bacteria > Pseudomonadota > Alphaproteobacteria > Rhizobiales > Xanthobacteraceae > Z2-YC6860. The sequence goes on along the minus strand of NZ_CP007440.1, from coordinate 3,136,478 downwards.
TGAACGGGGTGTTGGGGAGCCACCTTACGACCGTGTTGGCGGGAAGAAGCGGGTTGCTGGCATCATACGTTATCCCGCCAATCGTCACGGAGCCGGCCGTAATGGTGCGGCTGGCTGTGTCTGTGCCAGTCTTGAACGCCCACGAAACGTCTTCGCTGCCGTCGAGATCCGTCCAGTACGGGCCGTTCAGGCCGATGAACGCGTGTACGTCCGACGCGCCGATCGTCAGGAATTGCAAGTCGGTCGTAGGCGCGCCGGTCGCCGGGATGAGGTTTGTGGGAATCTCGTTCGGGAGAGCGTCCAGGAAGTCGCTCGCCGCGCCAGTCAGCAGGCCGCCGGTCACATTGACGGTCTGGATCGCGCCTTTCTCGAACGAGAAGCTGCCGGCGATATGCACGAATTGGGAGATGGTGAGCTCGACCCATTCGACGCGTGCGAGGATCTTCTCGCCCACGAAGTCGAGATAGATCGGCTGGGTCGTGGTTCCTGTCGCGACCGGGTATCCGGCCGGAGTGACTGGGTTCGTTTTCGCCTGGAAGCTCGCCGGGAAGTCGATCGTGGCATTGCCGACGAGCGGCCCCGCCCCCTGCACGATCGGCCCGCCGAGGTTCAGCTCGACCGTGATGCCTTTCGCGGTCAGATCGAAGGTGCCTGTGTCGCCGCCGACGAACCCTGCGCTGTCGGCGGTCAGCTTCAGCGCCGTGAAGGTCGGCAGCTGCTTGGCGACCACGGGCCGGAAGATGCCGAGCGCCATGTTCAGGTTGTTGATGAACAGCCCGATCGCGCCAGTGGCCAACTCGCCGGTCTCGCCGGCATCGACGATGCCGTCGCCATTCTTATCGCCGTAGCTCACTTGCGTGCCCGCGGCCGCGTTACCGAAGGTCAGCACGCCGTCGGTTTTCTTGAGCGTAACCACGACGTTGGCAGGCAGGACATCGCCGACGACGTAGGTCGTCCCGTCGATCGTCACGGAGCCGGCCGTGATCTTGCGGCTGGCAGTATCGCCTGTGCCCGTGTTGAACGCCCAGGACACTTTGTGATCGCCGTCGAGGTCGCTCCAGTACGGACCGCCCACGCCGACGAATGCCGTTGCATTGCTGAAGCCGATCGCCGTTACGTCGACTTGGACGTTGTCGATGGTGGCGAAGGCATCGCCGATATCGATCTTCAGGAAGCCTTCCACGCGGTTGAAGACCGGCGTGATCTTGTCCGAAACCTGCTGGAACAGCTGGTTGAGCTTCGATGTGATCCGGTTGATCTGCGGCTGGATGACGGCCGCGATCTGCGCCTTGATGTCCTGAGCTGCGCTGTCGAGGCCCTCTCCGATGACCGTGGAGACCGAGCTCGCGACGCGGTCGAGGCCCCCGGTCAGCGCCTCCTCGAGCGAGTCCTGGATCGAGCCGATGATCTCGTCCTTGACCGGCTTGAGCAGCAGCTTGACGAGGCTGTCCAGCGGGGCCGGGATACGTGAGGTAATTGGCGAGAACAGGCCGTCGAGCTGCCCTCCGATTGTCTCGGCAAGGCCAGCAGTCAGGTCCTGGACCTGGCTGGCGAGCGCACCTGTGACGTTGCTGATCGCGGCATCGATCTGCTCGTGCAGCTGGGCGACGATCAAATCGACGATCGAATTGATGTTGCCCAATATCTCCGTTTGAATCTGGGCGATCGCGCCCTGGATTTTCTCCACCACGGTCTGCTTCAGGGTTTCGAGTTCCCCCGCCAAGGTGTGCAGGTCGCTGTTCAGGCCCGTGACAAGGTTGGCGCCCAGCTGTCCGATATCGGCGGGGATGCCGGTACGGATCGATACCGTTTCGCGGCTGCCCAGGTCGATCGCGACGTTGCCGTTGATGTAGACGAAGTCCGATACGTTGATCTGGACGTTGTCGGCAGAAGCGTGGATCTGGCGCTGGGTCTGATCCAGGTAGATGGATTCGCCGCCCGTCTTGACTTCGTACCCGACCGGGTCGGTCGAGTCGTACTTGCCGTCGTTGTTGGAATCGGCGGCCTGGATTCGCTCCAGGTTCGTTTGCGTCTGGTTGAGCGCGGTGGCGTTTTTGAACGACGTCTTGAGCTGTGAAACGACTTCCGAAACCTGCAGTATTCCGTCGCTTGTGTTCGCAGGCGGCGCGCCGCCCTTGTCGAGCAGCGTGACGAGGTCATCGACCGTATTGATGTCGGGGCCTGTATAGCCGGCGATGAGCGCAGCATCCATCTCGGCGGTCGAGATGCTGTGGTCGTTGTTCGCGTCGAACACCGCAAACAGCCCGTTGAGGCCGCCAGGGAAGGATTGGGTAAAGTTCACGACCGGCAGCGGATCGGTCACGCCCGGCCGCGTCGCAAGGTTGAGCTGGACGACGACCGAGGAGGCTTCGAAGTGGAAGATGTCGGTCCCGACGAAGCCGACGAAATCTGACGACGCCTTCAGCGTGGTGTAGCGCGTCGTGCCTCCGTTCTGCGGCGTGAGGAGCGTCATTCCGAGGTCTGCTTTCACGATCGTGAAACCGACCGCGTCCGGGTTGAGCTCACCGGTCTCGCCGACATCCACGAAGGTGTCGTGATTCTTGTCGCCGTAGGTGACACCGCCAACCGTCAGGAGATCGTCGCCGAGGTGCCACTTTACGACTATGCCGGCGGGAAGAACCGAATTGACGCCATACGTCGTCGTTCCAATCGTCACGGAGCCCGCCGTGATGGTGCGGCTCGCTGCATCGCCGAAGCCGGTGTTGAACGCCCACGAGATGTCGTTGCTGCCGTCGAGGTCCGTCCAGTACGGACCGTTCGCGCCGACGAAGATCGTCAGATCACTCGCGCCGATGTTCGTCGCAAACATCTTGGTCGGCAGCGTGTCACCCGTCACCATGACGGAGACGTCATCGGCCTTCTCGAACGCGAGCGAGCCATGCACGAACACATACGACGAGATCTGCAGGTCGGCCTCGGCGATGCTCACCAGCAGGCGCTTGCTGTCGAAATCGAGATTCAGCGTACCATTGCCGAGGTCAAGCGGGAGGCCGGCCACTCCGGGGCCGGTACCGTCCGGATCCGGGAAGCTCGTCTTGAAATCGACGACCGTCGTGTCGGTCGAGTCGGTCGGGTTCTTCACACCGTTGTATTCGACCGTAATGCCCGACGCCGACAGGGTGAAGTCGTCGATGCCAACGAGCCCGGCGAAGCTCGCCGTCGCTTTGAGCGCCACGTACTTGATCGACGGGGTGAGCGTCGGGCGCATGATCATGAAGCCGAAGTTGACGTTCTGGAGCACCAGACCTGTCGCGCCCGTCGGGTGGGTGTCCGCGTCGTCGATCGTGCCGTTGCCGTCCGTGTCGGCGAAGTACGGTGAGGGACTGGTGCCGGCGAAGAGGTCGACGCTGCCGGCGCCGAACTCGAGTGCGTTGACGGTGAGAGGCGTCGCGTTGAGGTCGTCGAGCTTGACCTCAAGCCCCTTCTGGCGCGTGAGCGCCAGGCCGCCAGACACGTAGAGGTAGTTCTCGATGGTCAGCCGCGCATTCTCGATCGCGACCCTCTGCAGGGTCGAAGTAAAGTCAATATCGACGAACTTACTCCCGCCGACCGGCACGCTGAGCTTGCCGCCGGTCATCTTGGAGAAATCGATCGCAGCCGCGTTGTTGACTCCCTTGCTTCCGCCGTTGATCTCGATGCGGTAGCCCGAGGCCGAGAGGTCGAAGGAGCTCGAGCCCCCGAGATCGAGGCCGAGCAGCTTAATCGTTTGGGCCGAAGCGCTGACTGCGTAGTAGCTGCCCAGGCCGTTGGCGGCCTTGGCCAGTACAAGAGCCAGGTTGACGTTTTGCAGCAGCAGTCCGACCGCGTCCGGGTTGACGGTATCGAACTGCCCGTCGCCGGTCGTATCCTTGAAGTAAGGTCCGTCGCCAAAGAACACGTCGACGTTCGAGAGCCCGATCGTCACCACATTGACGGTCTGCTGGCTCGAAACACCTTTGTCAGTGACCGTCGTTACGCCAACTCCGCTCAATTTGCTGAAGCCGAAGCTTCCGGAGACCTGGACGTACCCGTCGATGTCGATCGCCATCGACCCCGTCGCGACGATGTCGACCAATGCGGCCACGTGCGGGATGCTGCTGGGCGAGACCGTCATCCCCGCCGTGTTGTTGAAGAACGTGTTCCAGTCCAGCTTAGGCGGATCGTTGTTCGGGCTGGCGGCGTTCTTCGCCTGGTTGACCTGAACCGAGACGTCCCACACGTTGATCGTGACCGGGTTGACGCCAATCAGTGATGCCGCAAAGTCGTTGAGCTCCAGCCCCAGGTAGCTCTTGTTGCCGTTCTTCAGCGTGATCAGGTTCAGGCTTTCAAGCGACGCTGAGAACCCGATGCCCGAGTCCGTGTTGATCGAGTCGTCGGAGAAGTCCTGCGGCGTGTCGTTGTCGTCCAGCACCCCGCCCACGCCGATGAACACCTCCACCGCGCTCGCCCCGACAAAGGCGTTCTGTCCCAGCGTGAGCACCATCGCCTGGTAGGCGATGTCGTCACCGCCACCCACCGTGTGGTCCGCACCCTTATCGATCACCGTGCCCAGTTGCAGGCTGAAGCTGCCCTTGGCGAACACCACCCCGAACGCGTCCAGCGCCAGCGAGCCTTGCACTTCGATATCCACGCCGGCGTCCACATTCGGGATGCTCGGCGCTGCAGGGATCAGCCCCACCGCGTTGTTAAAGAACGTCGTCCAGTCCAGCTTCGCCGGATCGTTGGCCGGGTTGGTGTCGCCATCCTTGGCCTGATTGACCTTCACCCCGCCGTCGTACACCCCGAGCGTCAGCCCATCGATCCCGACCAGCGCCGCGCTCAAGTTGCTGAAATCCAGCCCAAGGTAGCTCTTGTCGTCGGCGGAATTGGTCGGGGTCTTGTTGTTGTTCTTCAGCGTGATCAGGCTCAGGTTCTGCAGCGAAGCGACGAACCCGATACCCGCATCGGTGTTGATCGCATCGTCGGAGAAGTCCAGCGGCGTGTTGTTATCGTCCAGCACCCCGCCCACGCCGATGAACACCTGGACCGCGGTCGCCCCGGTAAAGGCACCCTCGCCCAGCGTGAGCACCATCTCCTGGTAGATCTTGTCATCGTTGGTGCCCAGGGTGTGGTCATTGCCCTTGTCGGTCACTGTGCCGAGCTGAAGCTTGAAGCTCCCCTTGACCAGCACCGTCTCGTAGGCATTCAGCACCAGCGAGCCTTGCACTTCGATATCCACGCCAGCGCCCACGTTCGGGATGCTCGACGCTGCAGGGATCAGCCCCGCCGCGTTGTTGAAGAACGTCGTCCAGTCCAGCTTCGCCGGATCGTTGGCCGGGTTGGTGTCGCTATCCTTGGCCTGGTTGACCTTCACGCCGCCGCCGTACACCCCAAGCGTCAGCCCATCGATCCCGATCAGCGCCGCGCTCAAGTTGCTGAGCTGCAGTCCCAGGTAGCTCTTGTCGTCGAGGCGATTGGTCGGGGTCTTGTTGTTGTTCTTCAGCGTGATCAGGCTCAGGTTCGGCAGCGAGGCGAAGAACCCGAGACCCGCCGCCGTATCGATCTGATCGTCGGAGAAGTTCTGCGGCGTGTTGGAGTCGTCCAGCACCCCGCCCACGCCGATGAACACCTGAACTGCTGTCGCCCCGGTGAAAGCCCCCTCGCCCAGCGTGAGCACCATCGCCTGGTAAACCACGTCGTCGCTGGTGCCCAGGAGCGTGTCAGTGCCCTTGTCGGTTACTGTGCCCAGCTGCAGCTTGAAGCTGCCCTTGGCGAGCACCGTATCGAAGGCATCGAGCACCAGCGTTCCAGCCACCTCGACATCCAGGCCGCTATCGATGTCGAGCGCCGGCAGGAGATTCTCCGGCGTCGAAGGTGTGGTTGTCGCGTCCGACCAGTCGATCCTGGGGCCACCCGCGACGCTCGTCTTGTTGAGCTTGAAGGTGGCGTTGCTGACGCCGAGCGTGAAACCGTCGATCCCGAGCAGCGCGACATTGTTGAGCCCGATGCTCATCGCGGTGAACGAGGTCGTGTTCTTCGAAACCGAGACCATCGTGAACGACGCGCCATCGATCAGGAAGCCCACGGCTCCGTCCGCGATGATGGTCGAGTAGTCATCGGAAAGCTCACCGCCTGCACCGACGAACAGGTGCGCGCCGGTGATCTTGAACGTGAGGATCTTGGCGTCACTGATCGTGCCATCCGTCGAGCCGAGGCCCTTGATGAGCGGGTTCCCTGTGACCACGTCGGCGAGCGATATCTGGAGGTCCAGCCCGCCTCGCGGGATCACCGCAATCAGGTTGTCGCCGACGGCCAGCGAGGCGCCGCCGACGAGATGAATGTACGTGCTCGGCAGGAAGTCGATCGCCAGATCTGCCGGCGTCGGCAGATTCGCGCCCGGATTGAGCACATCGTCATACTGGCCGTCGCCATCCAGGTCGAAGGCGTGCGTCCAGTCCAACCGCGCCGGCGGCATGCCCGGCGTCAGCGAATTGCTCGACAGGTTCAGGTCCAGCGCATCGACGGTGATCTGCGCCGTCACGCCATCGAGGTCCAGATTGACGTCGCCGGTGATCACGACGTTACCCATCTTCAGTGCCGTCCAGCTGCGGCCATCGCTCGCGGGCGTGGCGCTCTTCAACGTCGCCAGCGCCAGTTTGCCCGAGACGGTGATGTGCGCCAGATCCTCCACGTGCACACCCAACCCGGCGGCGGTCAGGGCAAGCGTGATGAGGACACCGTTGTTGAGCAGTTGCCCGTTGCCGGCTCCGTCCACGTCGGCGACAACGCTGCGCCTCTCCAGCGCAAACTCCGCCGTGCCCGCGATGCGCACATCGCCAATCGTCAGGATCACGTTGTTGATCGTGACGTCGTTGTTGGTGCTCGGGTCGAAGTCCGGGTCGTAAGTGTAGTCGCCCGTGCCGCTGAACGAGCCCGTCAGCCGGAACTCCAGGCTCGAGCCGAAGTCGATCTCCAGGTCCGCCGGCGTCGGCAGAAGCGCGCCCGGATTGAGCACATCGTCGTACTGGCCGTCGTCATCCAGGTCGAATGCGTGCGCCCAGTCCAGCCGCGCAACGCCCGTTGCCGCGCTGTTCATGTCCAGCGACTTCACCGCGATCTCGGCGGTGAGCCCGTCGATGCCCAGGTTGACATCGCCGCTCACCGTCACGTCGCCCATCTTGAACGCCGTGTAGCGTGCCGTCGTCTGGCCGGCTTCCGTCACGCTCACCAGCGCCAGATGCCCCGACACGTTCAGGTGCGCCACGTCCTCGACGTGCACGCCCAGCTCCGACACCGTCAGCGCAACCGTCAGCAGGCTCGCACCGTCCACCACGATGCCGTTCTCGTCCACGCTCACCGTGCGCTTCTCCAGCGCAAACTCCGCCGTGCCCGCGATGCGCACGTCACCAATCGTCAGGATCACGTTGTGGATCGTGACGTCATTGTTGGTGCTCGGGTCGAAGTCCGGGTCGTAGGTGTAGTCGCCGGTGCCGGTCACCGTGCCGGTCAGCGCATATTGCAGGCTCGACGCAAACCCGATCGACAGGTCTGCCGGCGTCGGCAGCAGCGCACCCGGATCCAGCACGTCCGGGTTGCCGTCACCGTCCAGGTCGAAGGCCTTGGCCCAGTCCAGCCGCGCAAAGCCCGCCGCGGCGCTGTTGTAGTCCAGCGAGCTGATCGTCAGCGTCCCGCTCAGGCCGAAGTCAGAAGCGTTGCCGGTCGACGCACTCACCGACACGTCGCCCATCTTCAGCGCCGTGTAGCGCGCCGTCGTCTGCCCCGCCGCCGTCACCCGCGCCAGCGCCAGGTTCCCGGACAGCGTCAGGCTCGCCACACCGCTCACCGTGACGGTCGTGCCGGCCTGCACCGACAGCGCCAGCTCATCCAGCGTCGCACCAATGAGATCGGCCATGCCGTTGCCGTCGGTGTCCACGTCCACCGTGGAACGGCTCAGCGCAAACTCAGCCGACCCGCTGATCGTCACCGGACCGGCCGTCACCACCAGGTTCGTAATGCTGCCGCTCAGCACATATTGCAGGCTCGACGCAAAGCCGATCGACAGATCCGCCGGCGTCGGCAGCAGCGCACCCGGATCCAGCACGTCCGGGTTGCCGTCACCGTCCAGGTCGAAGGCCTTGGCCCAGTCCAGCCGCGCAAAGCCCGCCGCGGCGCTGTTGTAGTCCAGCGAGCTGATCGTCAGCGTCCCGCTCAGGCCGAAGTCAGAAGCGTTGCCGGTCGACGCGCTCACCGACACGTCGCCCATCTTCAGCGCCGTGTAGCGCGCCGACGTCTGACCCGCCGCCGTGACCCGCGCCAGCGCCAGGTTTCCCGGGACAGCGTCAGGCTCGCAACACCGCTCACCGTCACGGTCGTGCCGCTCGCAACCGACAGCGCCAGTTCGTCCAGCGTCGCACCGATCAGATCGGCCGTGCCGTTGCCGTCGGTGTCCACATCCACCGTGGAACGGCTCAGCGCAAACTCAGCCGACCCGCTGATCGTCACCGGACCGGCCGTCACCACCAGGTTCGTAATGCTGCCGCTCAGCACATACTGCAGGCTCGACGCAAAGCCGATCGACAGGTCCGCCGGCGTCGGCAGCAACGCGCCCGGATCCAGCACGTCCGGGTTGCCATCACCGTCGAGGTCGAACGCCTTCGCCCAGTCCAGCCGCTCAAAGCCTGCCGCGGCGCTGTTGTAGTCCAGCGAGCTGATCGTCAGCGTCCCGCTCAGGCCGAAGTCCGAGGCATTGCCGGTCGACGCGCTCACCGTCACGTCGCCCATCTTCAGCGCCGTATAACGCGCCGTCGTCTGCCCCGCCGCCGTCACCCGTGCCAGCGCCAGGTTGCCGGACAGCGTCAGCGTCGCAACGCCGCTCACCGTGACGGTCGTGCCGCTCGCGACCGACAGCGCCAGCTCGTCCAGCGTCGCACCAATCAGATCGGCCGTGCCGTTGCCGTCGGTGTCCACATCCACGGTGGAGCGGCTCAGCGCAAACTCCGCATTACCGCCGATCGTCACCGGACCGGCCGTCACCACCAGGTTCGTAATGCTGCCGCTCAGCACATACTGCAGGCTCGACGCAAAGCCGATCGACAGGTCCGCCGGCGTCGGCAGCAGCGCACCCGGATCCAGCACGTCGGCGTTGCCGTCACCGTCAAGGTCGAAGGCCTTGGCCCAGTCCAGCCGCTCAAAGCCCGCCGCGGCGCTGTTGTAGTCCAGCGAGCTGATCGTCAGCGTCCCGCTCAGGCCGAAGTCCGAAGCGTTGCCGGTCGACGTGCTCACCGACACGTCGCCCATCTTCAGCGCCGTGTAGCGTGCCGTCGTCTGACCCGCCGCCGTCACCCGTGCCAGCGCCAGGTTGCCGGACAGCGTCAGGCTCGCCACACCGCTCACCGTGACGGTCGTGCCGCTCGCGACCGACAGCGCCAGCTCATCCAGCGTCGCACCAATGAGATCGGCCGTGCCGTTGCCGTCGGTGTCCACGTCCACCGTGGAACGGCTCAGCGCAAACTCAGCCGACCCGCTGATCGTCACCGGACCGGCCGTCACCACCAGGTTCGTAATGCTGCCGCTCAACACATATTGCAGGCTCGACGCAAACCCGAGCGACAGGTCCGCCGGTGTCGGCAGCAACGCGCCCGGATCCAGCACGTCGGCGTTGCCGTCACCGTCCAGGTCGAACGCCTTCGCCCAGTCCAGCCGCGCAAAGCCCGACGCAGCGCTGTTGTAGTCCAGCGAGCTGATCGTCAGCGTCCCGCTCAGGCCGAAGTCCGAGGCGTTGCCGGTCGACGCGCTCACCGACACGTCGCCCATCTTCAGCGCCGTGTAACGTGCCGTCGTCTGACCCGCCGCCGTCACGCTCGCCAGCGCGAGCTTGCCCGACAAGGTCAGGCTCGCAACACCATCCACCGTGACGCCCACGCTCGTCGCATCCAACGCGAACGTCTTCAGTGTTGCGCCCAGCAGGTCGGCTGTGCCGTTGCCATCCGTGTCGACGTTTACCGTCTGGAGGCTGGAGGTGAACCCAGCGACATCACCGATGACCGTCACCGGGCCCATCGTGAGCTGAACGGCTACGATCCCGCCGCGAGCGTCGAGATCCCCAGCGACGCCGCCGTTCTCATCAATGATGAACGTGTCCTTTGCGGTCGCCGCGCCGACGACGTTTTCGATACCGCTGAAGGTGATCGCGCTGAACCCTTCCGTGGTCACCGTACCGGAATTGAGGCCGGTGAGATTCCAAACCGTGGCGGAGTCGATGTCGACGATGACCTTGTCATGGAGGTTCGCCGAGCCGATCAGCGTGTCGATATCGTCGTAGATCCCGTTGCCGGTGATTGCTCCGGTCACCTGGAAGTCCGGGGTCCCGTTGTGGTTGTCATCGAATATCCGGAACGTGATTGCGGACGTGTCGGTACTCTCGGCGGCCAAGGTAAAGGTTTGAACCGCGGGTGGCGGGGATGGGGATTCGGTCAGCGTACCGGACACGGGTCCGGTATTGGCGTCGGCAGCCAGGCTCGGGGCGTTCGCGCCAGCCGGAGGCAGCGCGTCGCCGAGGTCGAGCATCACCCGCTGGCCTGTCCCGAGCTCCGGCGCCATCACCGCGAACCCGGCGTCGTGTTCGTATCCGAGCCAATGCCCGATCTCGTGGAGCAGGACAGTCAACAGGTCCATCGAGCCGGCGGCCGCCGTGCCCGGAGCGGCGCCAAGGCGATCGGTGCCGAGGACGAGTGGGAACTCCGAGGCGTCGAGCGGGGTCGGATCGACGAACCAGCCATGGCCGGCCGCATCGATGTCTATGCTGATGACAGAGCCGTCGGTTGCGCCGAGGACGCCATCAGCAAGGTCGGAGATCTGGAAAGTCGGGGTGCCGGCGGGAAGGGTGAGGCCTTTGGCGGCTAAAGCGTCGGACCAGATTGTAAGCGCGACATTAGCGAGGCTCTGAAGATCTGCGGCGGAGAGGGTGGTTGCGGGAGTGGAGGCGAAAGGCGCGGTTGGGTCGGCAAGAAGGTAATCGGCAGCAGGCGGGCCACGAGCGGAAACGGACGTGTCAGGCGGGCCACGCGCCATCTCCACCTGGGAGTCCAGGCTCAATCCAACCTGGTCCCCCGAAAGCGGCACTGACATGACCGAGGCGGCGGCCGTCATTGCATCTGCTGCAACTGACGCGCTTGCGGTCTCTCCCTCACCGATACTGGCCACCCCGGAGACAGAGGTAGATGTCTCATCGAGACCGTTACCCTGCACGGTCGCCGTGCTGGAGGTTCCAGCCGTGGCGGACGAGTCTGCTTCAGACCCGCCGGTCTCGCCCGAGGAACTCGCCTGAGTCCCCTGCCCGAGCTCCTGCTGTCGCCCGTCGAAGATCGGGCTCGATATCGCGACGGCAAGGATCAGTCCCGCAACGGTGTCCGTCGCCCCCGGGCTGACGGCGTTATCCTCAGCCGGCGGGGTAACCGAGACGGAGGGATCAACCTGCTGCGTTGCAGCAGCAGAAGCGTCGGCCGGCATAGCGCTAGGCGCTGCGGTGACGTCCTCGTTCACGACCGGAGCGATAACCGTCTCGTGTTGGGTCGGAGCATCGTCAGAGCTGGCCACTGGCGTCGGGGCCGGTAACGGGTCGGCCACCATTGCCACGGTCAGCGAACTCGCCGCGGATGATGCGACCGGCGCGGCGACCACGTTGGCGCTGGCAGGTGCGGCGGCAGCGCCGCTGGCAGACGCCGACGGCCCGACATCGAGGGCGGCGCCCGGAGGAACAGGACCACCCGATGTGCCCGCATCCACCGACTGGCTGGCAACGTTGGCCGAGGCCGCGAGGCTCGCGAGATCAGGCGCAGCAACACCGTCCAGCGACCAGCCGGCACCCGCGGCGTCATCGTCAACCAGGATGACGTTTCCATCAATGCGGGCCACCTCGCCGGGCTGAAGCTTCGCCATCCGGATTTCGAGACCGGCAATAGAGGCTTGCGAGGCCGCGCCATCGGAACCCGAGGCAAACGCGGCGCGCACTCCGTCCAACACGGACTTGAGCAACGTCTGGACGTGATCAACCTGCACGTCGGCGTTCGTCGAAACACCGCCGTCCTGTTTTGCCGCAGACGTCGTCTGCGTCGTCAAACTCGATTGGCTCGAAGTCTCCGTGCTCGGTTCATTGGAGGAGTCGGTAACAGCGTGCTCGATCGCGATCGAGCCCGGCGGTCCTGTCGCGGTCGGCGGACCCTGGTCTACGACAACTGCGATGAAGTGAATTTGTCCCGCAGGGTTTGTCTGGCTCTGCGCTGCGAAGGCAGCGACGAGATCTGCGACAGCCATCCGCAGGTCGACGTTGTGAGCATGCACCGCACTCGTTGCCGTGCTCGGTGCGGCGGTCGGGTTGGTGTTTGGGTTCGTCCAATCGGAAGGCCATTCGACGCCACGGGCGTCCCCCGCTTGGGAGTCGGAAGCAACGGCACCCTGAGAACTGTGGTCCGCGTGTCCAGCATCGGCGACGACGTCCGTCGTCACCTGCTCGACGACGGCAGCGTGATCATCGAGAAACGTGGCATGCGTGGCGTCGTCGACAAGGCGAGCGAGTTCACTCGCGACGGGATCACCGGAAAGAAGAATGCGGGGCTCGAGGGGCTCGATCTGAAACCTGCTCTGCCGCTGACCTTCGTCAGCCTCCCTGGCCCGATCGCTTCCGCATAGGACACGCAGCCGGCCTTTCAGCCGACTCCAAAGCCCAGCGTCGTGATCGAACTGCGCCATCTACCCCCCGGCCGCGCACCGCAGCCGCCGGAAGAGTTGACCAACGCACCGTAGGGGTCAAGCAGAGGCGCCGGACCCATGCGGAAAAGCCCCGAATTGCCAAAGTCCCCGTCGTGGAAAAACATTGCCCTCGCTGCACTTAAAGCACACTGGTTGCACTTGTTGACCGTCCGGTTCACCGTGCCCTATCACACGGCACGGCATTGCTTTTCGAGCATTCCGCCGGCCTCGGGCATTCTCGGTGGCGGCGTATAAAGCGTGCTCATGGTCTGCTTTGGCCGCCGGCTAACGCACGATCACGAACCGTTCGGAAAACGGTCCGGAAGAGAGACGCTGGTAGGACAACGGCCGATCGCGCAATGTGTAACCGCGCATCTCCATCACAAACCCTGGCTGTCCAGCTTCCAGTCCCAGCACGCGAGCCGCGCTGGCGGTCAATGGCGCAAAGCAGACCCATTGGTCGACCCGGAGCGTCGGCAGCGATAGCTGCTTGTCGAGGAGTGTTCGGACGCTCTTTTCGAACGAGCGGTGAGAGACGCCGTGAAGTCGAACGAACTCTTCTTCTCTCAGCCAGAACTCACTGTAGAGTTCGAGGCGAGAGCCGAAGCCCACCGTACGCTCCACCCTGACGAAAGCATCACCACCAAGAAAATCGGACCAGGCGCCCTTCTGCTTAATCTGCCGGACCGATCTCACATGCACATACGACGTCAGGTCACGGCCTTCGGCATCCTGAAACCGCACATAGCGGAGATCGGCCGGCGCCATCCGGCTGCCGCTGACGAACGTGCCGCGTCCGTGTTGGCGCGAGATGATCCCGGACTGGGAAAGCCGCTCCAGTGCCTTTTGCACGGTGCCGACGCTCACCCCGTGCTGCTCCGCGAGCTTCTCCTCGGAGGGGAGCTGGTCACCCTCGCGCAGCGCTCCCCGTTCGATATCGGAGACGATGCTGTTGGCGATCATCTCGAGCTTGGTCATCGTCTCCTCGCCGCCATGCTTCAACCGGTTGCTTTAACAGAATTGCCGACCGCCGCTAGCTGCTCGCCAAGCTCCAGCCTTGCGATCTGGTCGCGATGCACCTCATCGGGGCCATCGGCAAACCGCAACGTGCGTGCCATGGCATAAGCGTGGGCAAGGCCGAAGTCGTCCGACACGCCACCGGCTCCGTGCGCCTGAATCGCCCAGTCGATGACCTTCAGGGCGACGTTGGGCGCCAGCACCTTGATCATGGCGATCTCCTTGCGGGCCGCCTTGTTTCCCACAGTGTCCATTTTCCACGCCGCGTCGAGCGTCAACAGACGCGCCGAGTCGATCATGATGCGCGCCTCTGCGATCCGCTCGCGCGTCACCCCCTGATCGGCAACGGGGCGGCCGAACGCGACACGGCTCGCTGCTCGTTTGCACATCTTCTCGAGCGCCATCTCGGCCTGGCCGATCAGGCGCATGCAGTGGTGAATGCGGCCGGGGCCCAGGCGCCCCTGTGCGATCTCGAACCCGCGCCCCTCCCCCAGCAGCATGTTCGAGGCAGGAACGCGCACATTTTCCAGTGCGATCTCCATATGCCCGTGCGGGGCGTCGTCGAAGCCGAACACGGGCAAATGACGCAGCACCTTCACGCCGGGCGTATCGGCCGGCACGAGAACCATCGATTGCTGCTGGTGACGCGAGGCGTTGTCGGGGTCCGTCTTGCCCATCACGATAAAGACCTTGCAGCGCGGATCGCCCGCCCCGCTCGACCACCACTTGCGGCCGTTGATGACATAGTCGTTGCCGTCTCTGACGATGCTGGTCTGAATATTGGTCGCGTCCGACGAAGCCACATCGGGCTCGGTCATGAGGAAGGCCGAGCGGATCTTGCCCTCGAGCAGCGGCTCGCACCACGTCTGGATTTGTTGCGGCGTGCCGTAAAGCAACAGTGTTTCCATGTTGCCGGTGTCGGGAGCGGAGCAATTGAACACTTCCGGCGCCCAATGCACCCGTCCCATGATTTCGCAGAGCGGCGCGTACTCGGCGTTGGACAGCGTGCCGCCGTGCGACTTCGGCTGCCACAAATTCCACAGGCCGGCGGCCCGTGCCTTGAGCTTCAATTCCTCGATGATCGGCACCGGCTGCCAGCGCCGCTCGCTCACGCTGTGGGCGTACCACGCCCTCTCATTGGGGTAGATGTGGTCCACCATGAACATCTGCAGTTTGGCCCGCAGCGCCTTAATGTCGTCGCCATATCCGAAGTTCATGCCCGCCTCCGTGTCATGCGCTCCACGTATTCCCAGCCGAGCTCGGCCATGGGTTTCGCGCGCCGACCTGCGTCGAGCGCCTGCCTGGAGGCCGCGGTGCCATCGACCACGCGCTTCATGATCCCCTGCAGGATCGCTGCGATCCGAAACAGGTTGTAGGCGATGTAGAAATCCCAGTGCGCTGGATCGATTCCGTCCCTGCCGGTCAACTGGCAGTAACGCGCCACATGGTCTTGTTCAGTCGGCAATCCGAGCGCCTCGAGATCGAGGTCTGCAATGCCGCGGAAGTGGACGGGCGGCACATGCCAGCTCAGACAATGGTAGGCAAAATCCGCGAGCGGATCTCCGAGCGTGGACAGCTCCCAGTCGAGCACTGCGAGTATTTTCGGCTCGGTCGGATGGAAGATCATGTTGTCGAGACGAAAGTCGCCATGAACAATGCTGTCGGCGCCCTGCGGCGGGACGTTCCGCGGCAGCCAGTCGACGAGATGGTCCATCGCCGGGATGCGCTCGGTCTCCGACGCACGGTATTGCTTCGACCACCGCGCGATCTGGCGCTCGCAGTAGTTGCTGGGTTTGCCGAATGTCTCGAGGCCAGCCGCGCGGTAGTCCGTCTTGTGAAGAGCGGCGATGATTCGGCACATCTCATGCCAGATGGCGGCTCGCCGATCCTTGCCGAGTTCTGGCAAAGACTGCTCCCAGAACACGCGACCTTCCACATAGTCGCTGACGAAGAATGAGCTGCCAATCACGCTCTCGTCTTCACAGAGCAGGCGCGGGCGCGCGACCGGAAAGCCCGTCGCGTAAAGAGCGCGCGTCACCGCAAACTCGCGATCGACCGCATGCGCTGAAGGCAGGAGCAAGCCCAGCGGCTTACGGCGCAGCACGAAACGGTGGCCATCAGACGTCGTGAGACGGTAAGTCGGATTGGACTGTCCGCCTTCCATTTGCTCGATCTGCAGCGGACCGCGAAGTTCCTCGATGTGAGCGGCCAGATATCGTTCGAGAACTCCGGAACCGAACTGCCGCCCCGGCTCAACGGGCTCTGTGCTTCTCGATGCCCCGTTGTTCGTTGCACTCCGAGAATGACCGTCATTCATGCGTCTGACCTCCAAGCACGGTCCCGGCAAACACGAAATCGTCTCCACGCAACGTGATCTATGTAGGAGTATGAATTATATTACAAAACACAGCACAAAATTGCATTTTTTTCCAATAACTCCTATATAGGACTATTGACGACGACACCAGCCCACGCGTATGCTGCCAACCATAAAAAGACCTCGGCGCCACGCATGTGGCGACAAACGAAGTCGCGGACGGCAGGAAACGCATGCGTGCAGCGCTCATCATTCCCGGAGACAACGGCGGTCACGTCGAGGTTCGGAGCGTGCCCGATCTGGAGCCGTCGGCCGGTCAGGTGCTCGTCAGAGTCCGAGCTTCCGGCCTCAACCGCGGCGAGATCGGCCAGGCCAAGGCTTCGCGAACGGGCAGCCCATCGCCGATCGGCGTCGAGTTTGCCGGCGAGGTTGCGGCTGTCGGCGAAGGCGTCACCGCTTGGCAGAAGGGCGACCGCGTCATGGGACATGGTCGCGGCGGGCAGGCACAGTATGCGTTGGCCGACGCGCGCGCCTTGATGCGCGTGCCCCCTTCTCTCTCTTGGATCGAGGCGGCCTCGTTCCCCAACGTCTTCATCACGGCGCACGATGCCGTCGCGACAAACGGTCAGTTGCGCGCCGGAGAGGCGATTCTCGTCAATGCTGCGTCGAGCGGCATCGGGCTTGCGGCCATCCAGATCGCCTCGCTGCTCGGCGCCAAGCCGATCATCGCCACGACCCGGTCAGCTTCCAAGATCGAGAAGCTTTCGCCGTATGGCGCCAATCTCGCGATTGACACCACCCGCCAGTCACAAGTCGACGCCGTCATGGACGCGACGTCCCACAAAGGGGTGGACGTCATCATCGACTGCGTCGGCGGAACGGTCTTCGAGGCCAATCTTGCGAGCCTCGCCGTCAAGGGACGATTGGTCAATATCGGCCGGCTTGGGTCCAGCACGGCGCAGTTCGACATCACGCAGTTGTGGCTGAAACGCCTCAAGCTGATCGGCGTCACATTCCGCACCCGCAGCGAGGAAGAACGTCTCGCCTGCATCGAAGCCTGCGCGCGCGACCTGTTGGAGCCGCTGGCAGCAGGCAAGCTGCGCTGGCCGATCGAACGGACGTGG
Organism: Rhodoplanes sp. Z2-YC6860; assembly: GCF_001579845.1. Classification (GTDB taxonomy): domain Bacteria; phylum Pseudomonadota; class Alphaproteobacteria; order Rhizobiales; family Xanthobacteraceae; genus Z2-YC6860. Next base: position 3,119,294 of record NZ_CP007440.1, on the reverse strand, counting down.
CCGCTGGAACAGCTCGCCGAGGCGCACGCCGAGATGGAGCGTGATCAGCACTTCGGAAAGATCGTCATCACCGTCGACTGAAACCCGTCGCAGAGGAGGAAGTCATGAGCCTGAATGTCACACCGTTGACCGGAACGATCGGCGCGGCCGTGGAAGGCGTCGACCTCAACAAGCCTGTCAACACGGGAATCTTCGAACAGCTCCACAAGGCTTTCCTGGACCATTGCGTGCTCGTCTTCCGCGATCAGGGGATCGGCCCGCAAGCACAGACAGCCTTCGGCAAGTTGTGGGGGGAGCCGGCCCAGCAGGGCAACCCTCTGCTGAAGGATCTGTTCGTCACGCCCGAGATCATCAAGATCACGAAGATCCCGAAGGAGACGGCCTCAACCGAGGCGTGGCACTACGATTCCTGCTATACGCCGGTGCCCCCCAAGATCTCGATCCTGGCAGCCGTGACAGTCCCGCGCGGCGGCGACACCATGTGGTGCAACCAGTATGAAGCCTATGATCGCCTCTCGCCGACCATGCAGCGCATGATCCAGGGCCTGCGTGTCAAGTTTGTCGGGTTGCGCCTGGCTCGCATGACGGGCAACGACGACAAGGAGCTGCCGACCGCCACCCATCCTCTCGTCAGGACCCATCCCGAGACAGGCCGCAAGGCGCTCTACGTCGGTCACCCTGAAACCGCGCAGCAGATCGAGGGCATGACGAGGGAAGAGAGCCGGCCGTTGCTTGATTTCCTCTACGCACACTCCACGCAGCCCGACAATCTCTATCGCCATATGTGGCGCGTGGGCGACGTTGTGATGTGGGACAACCGCTGCACGATGCACTACGCGGTTCACGACTATGGCAACGCCGATCGCGTGCTCAACCGAATCACGATGAAGGGCGAGATTCCAGCCTGACAAATTCGTGGTCACACGCCACGAGTTGAATTGCGCGCGCATCGAAAGGAAACAAAAATGATGAGAGCCGTGGCGCTCGTTGCGGCCATGCTCGCGGTCGCTGGCACCGCGCCAGCATGCGCACAGCCCGAGCCGGATCAATATCCATCTCGTCCCGTCAAGCTCGTCGTGCCGTTTCCCGCGGGCGTGCTGACGGACTTCGTGGCGCGCACATTCGCCGACAAGCTTTCGACGCAGCTCGGCAAGCCGGTCCTCATCGAGAACAAGCCCGGCGCGGGTGGAGCGCTCGGTGTCAAGTCCGTGGCGACCGCCGATCCGGACGGCTACACGCTGCTCTTTACCAACTCGCAATATGCAATCGCGCCAGCCGTCTACAAGTCGCTCGGCTACGACCCGCTCGCCGACCTTGCCGGAATTGCCATGGTTGCAGAGTCGCCGTCTGCGGTGATCGTGTCGCCAAAGATGGGCGTCAAGACACTGAAGGAGTTCATCCACGCCGCCAGGTCACAGCCGGAAGCTTTTGTCTACGCGTCGGCCGGCACCGGCAGTCAAACGCATCTCGCTGCCGCGTACTTCTCCAGCCAGGCCGACATCAATCTGGTGCATTTGCCCTATCGCAACACCGGCTCGATCATCGCGGACATGATCGCGGGGCGCACCCACGCGACATTCGCCCCGCCGGGATTCCTGCTGGGTCAAATCCAGTCCGGGGATCTGTTGGCACTGGCGGTCACATCGCGCCAAGGCATGACCGAGCCGATCAAGGCGCCGAGCGTGAGCGAGGCTGCGATCCCCGGCTACGAATACAGCACCTGGTTCGGCTTCTTCGCGCCGTCGCGCACCTCGGCGGCCATTCTCAACAGGCTCGCGGCCGCCCTTCACGCGGCAACCGAGGAGGCCGATCTCAAGGAAAAATTCCTGAAGTCCGCTGTGATCATGCGCTTCATGCAACTCAAGGACTTCGACGCGTTCGTCAAAGCCGACATCGAGAAGCAGGCGCAGATCGTCAAGACAGCCGGAATCGCACCCCAGTGAGGAGCACGACCATGACTGCGATGAGTGCCATGACTGCCGTGACTGCCACGACCGCCAAGAGAAGAATTCGCGGCGGCCATCTGCTCGCCCGAGCGTTCAAGGAAAAGGGCATCGAGCACGTCTTCACGTTGGCCGGCGGCTTTTGCAATCCGGCGCTCGAGGGCTTCATGGAATGCCAGATGCGCGTTGTGAACTGCCCGCACGAGCAGGTCGCCGGCCATCTCGCCGACGCTCATGCGCGTCTCACGCGCAAGCCGACCGTGTGCATGGTCGGGCCGGAAGGCTTCGCCAACGCGGTGGCGGCCATGATGGAGGCCTGGGGCGAGCGTTCGCCGGTGATCTTCGTCACCGGCTCCAGCACGCTGAAGCGGCGCGGCTCGGGCGGTTACAAGGAGGTCGACGACGTGTCGATCGCGGCGCCGCTCACCAAGGCCAGCATCGGCATCACCGACGGGACGCGCATCCCCGAGATCGTCGATCGTGCCTACAAGATCGCGACCAGCGGCTATCCGGGTCCCGTCCACATCAGCCTGCCGGTCGACATCATGTTCTCCTCGTTCGACGAGGATGCGGGACAGGACGAGCGTCCGTTCATCCGCACGCCAGGGCCGGTTCCTCGCGCCTGGCCGGATCCCGAGGCGCTCGCGCCGATTCTCGATTTGATCGCCAAGGCACAACGGCCGATCCTGATCGGGGGACACGGTGTGTGGTGGTCCGGCAGCGACCTGAAGCTCGAGGCTGCAGGCCGCACGCTGGGCATTCCGATCTTCAACATCCCGTATCATCAGAAGCTGCTCGGCGAAGAGCGCGAAGCCTACATGGGGCTCGCCGATATCCATCAATATCCGCCATCAAAGCGAGCGTTGGAGGAATGCGACGTCGCAATCATGGTCGGTGGCCGGCTGGACAATCAGTTGAACTTCGGTAATCCGCCGTTCTTTCCCCGATCCACCCGCCTCATCTGCGTCAACGGTTCCCATGAAGAGCTCGACCTCAACCGGCCTGCCGACCACCTTCTGCTGAGCGACCCTGGTGCGTTTTTGGACGCCCTCATGGACCTCAAGGCCAAGGGCCAATGGCGGCTGGGGCGCAAATGGTTTGACGCCAATCGGGCCTGGCGCGGCGAGTGGGCGGAGAAGACGCTTGCCGATCTCACGCGCGAAACCGAGGCGGCGGTCAAGACCGGCGAACATATTCATCCCATGCAGCTCTCGCTCGATGTCCAGTCGATGATGGGTGAGAACGACTACCTCGTGTTCGATGGCGGCGACACGCACTTCTGGTCGGAGATCGCGGTCAACATTGCCGGATGGAAAGGGCAGAAGCTCGCCGGCATCATGCATCCGGCGGCCTTCAGCCTGCTCGGCGTCGGCGTTCCGCTCGCGCTCGCCGCCAAGAAACAGAATCCCAAATCGAAAGTGGTTCTCATCAGCGGCGACGGCGCTTTCCTTTGTGGCGGGCTTTCGATCGAGGCTGCGTTCCAGGAGAAACTGCCGATCGTGGTGGTGATCGACAACAACGGCGGGCTCGACAGCATCGGCCAGCAGCAAGAGCGTCTGTTCGCCAACGGCAAGCGCTTCGCCACCGATCTTCGTGACATTCCGTTCCACACGCTGTTCGAGGGATTGGGCGGTCACGGCGAGCTGGTCGAACGGCGCGAGCAGCTCGCGGGCGCGCTGCAGCGCGCGTTCGCCAGCGGCAAGACGGCGTGCGTCAACGTCAGGGCCAAGGGCGCCATCAGCCCGGTCGTAGCCGCGGTATCGAACAGGCGTGAAAAAGCATCCATCGAGTAGACCATGGCGACCATCACCACCCACCTTCTCAACTCGGTGCTCGGCACCCATGCCGGCGGCGTGGGGATTGCGCTGCTGCGCATCGGGCCGTCCGGAGTTCGAACTGTCGTGTTCGAGCGAGCAACCGACGCCGGTGGGCGTCTCGCCGAGACCGTGGAGATCGCGAACGAAGATGCCGAAGCGCAATATGAGCTGGTCTTCCAGACCGGCCAATATTTCGCGAGCCAGTCACTCCCTCAGCCGGCCCGGCAGATTGTGAAAGAGGTCGTGATCCGGTTTTCGATGCCGGATCCGAGCGCTAGCTATCACATCCCCTTGATGATTGCCCCCAACAGCCATTCGGTCTGGTGGTCGAGCTGACGATCTCGCACAATGACGATGCAAACCACACGCGTCTTGAGTCTCTCGATCGCCTTGATGCTAGGCTGCTTCGCCGGCGCTGCTCGGGCGCAGACTTATCCGCTGCGCACCGTTACCATCGTTTCCAACGTCCCGCCGGCGGGCGGAGTCGACATCGTCGCCCGTCTCGTCGCCGCTGAATTGTCCTCGCGATGGGTCAAGCCGGTCATCGTCGACAGCAAGCCCGGGGCGACCGGGACCATCGGCACCGCGTTTGTCGCTCACGCTCCTTCGGATGGTCACACCATCCTGATCACGGCCGGCCCGTCGATCACGTTCATTCCGTTCCTGTCCAAGGTCAATTACGACCCCGTTCGAGATCTCGTTCCGATCGCAAAGGTTGCGGTGGCGCCGACCGTCATCAGCGTGCCGGCTGCATCGCCTTTTCGTACGTTGAAGGATCTGGTGCAGGCCGGTCGCGATCCGGCAAACAAAGTTCTGGTCGGCGTGCCGGGCATCGGCTCCGCGCCGCAGGTCGAACTTGCCATCCTGAACGGCCTTTCCGGCTCGAACATCGCCACGGCTCCCTATCGAGGAGCCACCTTCATCCTCAGCGACATGCTCGGCAATCAGATCCCTGCCGGAGCTGCGGCCGTCCCGGCGTTCGTTACGCAAATCCAGGAAGGCAAGGTGCGCGGGCTCGCCGTGGTCTCCGCAGAACGATCGTCGATTCTCCGGGACATCCCAACCGTTCGGGAGGCGACTGGCCTCGATATGGATGGGTTTCCGACTTGGTACGGCTTCTTCGCCCCGGCGGGCACTCCTCCGGAGATCGTGGCCCGTCTGGAAACCGAGATCCTTTCCATCATGAGAGAGCCGCCGATGGTGGATAAGATGCACACGCTCGGAAACGACATGCTTTTCAAAGGATCAAAAGCCTTTGGCGAGGACAACGCCATCGAGATCGCCATGTTCAAACGAGCGGTCGAAAAAGGCGACATCGCGCTTCAACGTTGAATTTTGAGCAATCGGGAACGCCACGGGCCCCTCTGTCACGACGCCGGGCGATTTGCTCAGCGTCGTCGATCTTCTGGTTCCGGAGCTGCAGCGCCGTGGCCGCTTCCACCGTGCATACGAAGGCACGACGCAATGGAAAACTTAGCGGCCTAGCCGCAGGGAATCAGCCCCAGGCTTTCGGCCAACATCCGACACGAAGGGCGTCAATCTTCGTAGAGATTTTCCCGGAGCGTCTTTCCCTGATATTCCTTGCGGAAACGGCCACGCCGCTGCAGCTCCGGAACCAGAAGATCGACGACATTCAACAGATCGCGCGGCACGGCCTGCGGATGCACCACCATGAAGCCGCCGCGGCTGCCGCCAGCTTCAAACTCATCTTCCAACATATCGGCGAGCTTTGGCGCCGTATCGGCGAAAGTCCGGTCGTAGTTGGTCGCGGTACGCAAGCCATACTCGAAAAAATCCTCGCGCGTGACCTCCGGATCGCCGCCAAGCGCGTTGGCCAGCTTGTAAACGAAACCAACCGGTGAGGCGTTGGCCGCGGCAATCTCTTTATTGAGGTCGGTCAGCTTGAAGCGCGCCGGCAATTTGGAGAAGTCATAGCCCGAATTGTGCGAAAGATAAGGTCCAACGGCCTCCTTTGGAATCATCTTCAACAGCTGCTCGCGGCGCGCTTCGGCCTCGTGTTTGGTTTCGGCCACGATCAAGCCGCAGCCCCAGAGCACACCGATCTTGGAGGCATCGCGGCCGATGGCCGCCAACTCCTGATCCAGCAGCGCGCGGTGCTTGGCTTTCTCGGCCTTTGGCGGCCAACGCGCGAAGATCGCATCGGAGATATAAGCCGACGCCTTGATGCCTCGTGGCGAACTGCCAGCCTGAATCAGGACAGGATGGCGCTGCGGTGACGGCATACAATTGAGCGGTCCGCGCACCTTGAAGAATTTCCCGACGTGGTCGATCGCGTGCACCTTGCTCGGATCGTCCACCACCACTCCGCTTTCGCGATCCCAGACGAAGGCGTCCGGCGCCACGCTGTCCCACAGCATGCGGCAGACCTTGATGAATTCTTCCATACGCTCGTACCGCAGACCGTGTTCCATCAACTCGTCGAACCCGTAGTTGGCCGCGTCGGCGCCGCGACTCGAGGCGATGACGTTGAAGGCGATACGGCCGTTGGTGACGTGGTCGAGTGAGTTGAACAACCGGGCGACATAGAACGGATGCATGAAAGTCGAGGCGTAAGTCAGCCCAAACCCAACGTGCTTGGTCACCCGCGACATCGCGGTAATCACCGGACTCATGTCATGGCGTGGCCAGCCGATGCCCCAACGGACAGCTTCGTCGCGCGACCCGGCCCACGTGTGCGGAATACCTGTGCCGTCACCAAAAAATAGCATGTCGATGCAGCCGCGCTCAGAAATCCGCGCGATCTCTTCGTAAACGTCGAGATTGGGGTAAGTGCTGCCCGTCCATGACCCTGGCATCCGCCAGCGGCCGTCAAGATGGGTGTACGAGATATCGAAGGCCAGATGGATCTTCTTAGGCACGGGCATTCCTCCCACAGCAAGTGTCACGCCGGTTTTGTCGCCCCGGCTTCAAAAGACAAGATTTCAGAATCAGCTGCTCTGCGACGTTCGTCGACTTGAGACAGATTGTTTACGAACTGCGCAAGCGATGTTCGAAGGCATCGCATGGAGAGCTTGAAGCACGACCATCATTCGATCCGAATGCCTGCCTCCCTTACCACAGAGCCCCATTTGACCCTTTCGGACTGGGCAAAGCGAGCGAACTCTCCTGGTGACATCGGCATCGGCTCGCCGCCCACCTTCTGCAAGGCAGCAACCAAGTCGGGCTGCAGGAAGATTCGCTTCACTTCCGCAGCCAGCGTCTCCACGATCGGGCGCGGTGTTCGGGCGGGCGCGAACAAGCCTTGCCATCCGACAGCCTCGAAACCGCTGACAGTCTCTCCAATTGTGGGCAGGTCCGGTGCTGCCGCCACACGCGCAGGTGTGGTCACAGCAAGCGGACGAATTTGACCGGCCGAAGCGAACGGCCAGATCGTGGTCATGCTGTCAATCGCGAGGTCGATCGTCCCATTGATCAACGCCGTCGCTTCCTCTGACGTTCCGCGATACGGGATATGAGTCATCGTGACGCCGAGGGCCTTCATGAACATCACGGTGGAGAGATGCCCCGAGGTCCCATTGCCCCCCGACCCATAGTTCAATTTGCCATCGTTGGCTTTCAGATAAGCCACCAATTCGGACACGGTCTTGACCGGGACCTTGTTGTTGACCACGAGCAGATTTGGCAGCCGGACTAGTGGTGAAATCGGCTCAAAATCTGTTTCGACGTCAAACGGCAGCTTGGCATAAAGGGCTGGGTTGATCGCATGCGTACTGACAGTACCGAGCCCGAGTGTATACCCGTCCGGCGCCGCCTTCGCGACGAAGCCCGACCCGATGCTCCCACCCGCTCCACCTTTGTTGTCGATCACCACCGACACGCCATACTTGGCCTGAAAGTACTGGGCAAACATGCGCGCCACGAGATCGGCTGATCCGCCCGCGCTGAATGGGACGACCAGAGAAATCGGCCTTTGTGGCCAGTCGTCTTGCGCACGAGAGAGCGTTGGCGCAAGGCATACCCCAATTGCACTGGCCAACAAATCGCGACGTCGCAGCATGGCTTTTCTCCGTCTTGCCAGATGCGACTGGCAATCAAGATTTGTGCCAGTCCGCAGTCACGTCGGCGGGGTTTCACGGCCGATGTTTCGAGCTGCCCCATTATTTTGAAGAACGCGAAATGCCGCGGGCGCTGCAGAACACAGCAAGCAGACCGCTTCGCGGGAGGTTCGCTAATCGATCGTCGAGCTAGCCTTGAGCGGGATATGATTCACGAAGGGCAGTACCTTTTCGACGAAGCGTTCGAAGCCCTCGATCATCGGGCTGAAGTGAAGAAGCATGAGTTGAACGCCCGCATCCTCATAGCGGTGGATGCGCTCGATGATCATGTCGGGCGTGCCAACCAGACAGGCGCCCAAGGCCGCCGTGGCGCTTTTGTTATAACGCGCGAGCTTACCGTATCCTCGAAAGAGTTCGCGCGAGCCTCGGCCTCCCCCCGCGTCTCGCAGCAGATGACATGGCCGCTGATCCCGTAGCCGAGTGCGCGGCCGTGGCGAGCGACGCGGTCGTTCATCTCAGCGATCTCTTTCTCGACCAGCGCGATGGTGTCGTCGAAGCGACAATAATCCTGACAGTCCGGCACAAACTCAATGATCGCAGAACTTTGCAATCGTCTCCTTGCCGGACGGCGAACGGCTCGCAGCGAACGATTTTACGACCCTCTTCCCAAACCCGGAGCAATTCGGTCTGCAGCAAGACGTTCAACGACCTGAAGGTTCTCAACGACATCTCCGTCGATGTGGGGCAGAGCGAGTTTGTTTCGATCGTCGGCCCGTCGGGCTGCGGCAAGACAACGTTCCTGCGCATCGTCGCGGGCGCCAACCGACTGGAGCGCGGCTTCGATATTGGCGTAAACCTGCTGGCACTGCGCCTCGAGGTCGCCCACCCCGACGAGTTTGCCGTCGATGTCGGTCGCGCTCGGCGTCGACCCGAATTCAACCGGCGGCTACGACGTTGCGTCCCCATCCCGGGTGGCCGACCGGTTTTCCATCAAGCGCAACCGTGCGCCCGCGAACCAATGTCCGGACTGGCGCCCCAAGGATCGGGAAGTTTTCGAATGGGGTTGCATTGCCGATCGAATGCAGCGCTTCGGCGCGGATAAATCCCTGCCGCTTCATATCGACCAACACAATGTCCGCATCGGAGTCGACGCTCAGGGCTCCCTTGCGAGGATAGAGTCCGAACGCCTTGGCCGGCGCAGCACTTGCCATGCGGACATATTGAGGCAGCGTGAGCCGACCGCGTGACACCTCGGCCAGCATCAGCATCATCGAAGTTTCCACACCTGGAAAACCTGGCGCGCAATCCCAGATCGACGGCCGCTTCTTTTCGGCTTGTAGATGCGGTGCATGGTCGGTCGAGAGGATATCGATCGTGCCATCGAGCAGCGCCTGCCAAAGCGGCTCGCGGTGACCAGACTCGCGCACCGGCGGTTTCACCCGCAGGAAGTTCGGCCCGAGCCGCGCGCCGTCGTCTGTCGATAGCAACAAATAGTGCGGGCAGGTCTCAACCGTCATGTCGACGCCGCGTTCCTTGGCGAAACGGATGTGCGGCAGCGAATGGCGCGTACTTTCATGGGCGATATGGACCTTGCAGCCGGTCCATTCCGCAAAGATGCCGGTGCGGCTCACGCCCTCCACCGTGGCGATGTCGCTGTGCTGCTCCAAATGCGCCGCCGCATCGGTGCGACCGGATTTCAATAGCCGCTCGCCGCGCCAAGTGAGGATCGGCGTGCTCTCGGCATGCACGGTGCAGCGGATGCCGAGATCGGCGAGCACCTCGAACGCGTCGAGGATCGCGCCGTCGGGCGGGCACGGCACCAGCGGATTCTCGCTGCCCATGTAGAGTTTGAATGAAACCGCGCCGGCCTCAGCCATGGCGCGAAGCTGGTCGGTGTTATGCTCGCCGATGTTGCCGTAGACGCCGAAATCGACGATGGCTTGCCGCTGCGCGATTTCGATTTTCTGCGCCACGGCTTCGGGCGTCGACGTCGGCGGATTGGTGTTCGGCATGTCGAACACCGTGGTCACGCCGCCCACCGCCGCTGCCTGTGTTGCGGTGGTCCAGGTCTCCTTGTGGGAAAAGCCTGGCTCGCGGAAGTGCACATGGACGTCGATGGCACCCGGCAGAACGTAGAGACCGCTTGCGTCGAGACTTTCCTTCGCTGGCGGCATTTCGTCCGCGGGACCGATCGCGGCGATCCTGCCGTTGTTCACCGCAATGGAATTGCGCACGATGCGTTCCGGATCAACCAGCAGGCCGCCGGAAATAACAAGATCGACCTGCTTCAGCGCCGCGGTCACGGCACGAGCTCGGTTAGTTCGTTTGCGACCCGGAACAGATCGTCGTTGCGCTTGCGGAGGCTCTTGGTCATCGCCCGCACCTCCCGCAACAACCCGTCAACGTCGAAGCTCAGAATCTTGCGATTCTGGACGAGGATGCGCCCATCGACCATCACGGTCTCGACGCTGGCGCCAGTTTCGGCAAACACCATCTGGTTGACGACGTCATTGACCGGCACCCACCACGGGGCGTCAAGCCCGTACACCGCGAGATCGGCAGCGAATCCCGGCGCGATCCGCCCAAGCTTGTCGTTGCGCAGCGCTCCTGCCCCTCCGGCCGTGGCCATGTGCAGCACATCGCCTGTCGTGATCCAGCGCGAACGATCGGGCTCGCGCGAACGGTGGGCCATCGCGACCGCACGCATGGTCTCATGTAATACGAGATTGTCGTTGGCGCTCGAGCCGTCGGTGCCGATTGCAAGCCGCACCCCGCGCCGGAGCATTTCGGGCGCTCGTGCCAGGCCGGTCCCGAGACGGTCGTTGCTTTCGGGGTTGAGCACGGCGGTCATACCGCGCGACGCCATGATGCCGATGTCGTCATCGGCGAGCCAGATGCTGTGCGCGCAGGACCAGCGGTCGGACAGAACACCCAACGCGTCGAGATGGGCGACGACGGTCTTGCCAAGCCTCGCTTGCGCCAGTTCCGCCTGCTTCCTGGTTTCCAGCAGGTGGGTATGAATGCCGGTGTCGTAGCGCTGCGCCAGCTCGGCGCAAATCTCGAGCGCACGGTCGGTACAGCGCTCGGGGTTGGATGGCGCCGGATAGACCGACAGCCTCGGCTTGCCGTGCCACGCCTTGATGGTCGCCTCCATTAGGGCGGACAGTTCCTCGGTCGGCTGCGGCTTGAGAATCTCCACTGAGCTCATCCGCGACTTAAGATCGTCCGGCAACGGCACCGACGGGAAGATGTCGCTGAACGGCCCGTCGAAGAACCGCATGCCCAGCGCGATCCGCATGCCGGTCTCGCTCCATGCGGACAGCACGGCGTCCATGTCGTCGAGCGTGAAGCGCTGGCCCGGAAAATGGTCGATAGCCCCGGTGGTGCCGCAGCTGAGCAGGCCATAAGCCGTGAGCAGCACGCTCAAGCGGATCTCGTCGGGCGTCCGGCGCGAGGTGTGTGCCTGCGTGAGCCACATGAACGAGGGGTGGTTCAGGCGATCGCCGAAGCCCGCCATCGTGCTGGACTGGGAGTGAGTGTGCGAATTGATCAAGCCGGGCGCGATCAGCTTGTTGCTGCAATCGATACGCTGGTCCGGCAGCTCCGTTCCACGGTACCCGCCCGCCGCAACCGCATCGATGCGGTTATCGCGGACCAGAACATAACCTTGCTCGATCTGCGGATTGGCAGGATCGAGCGTGAGGATCATCGCATCGTAAAGCAGCGTCAGCGTCATTTTGCACCTGCCATGACGGCATCCGTCGAGCCGGACGATTGGATTGCCTGAAGCATCTCGCAGTGCCCTGTAACGGGATCGAACTCGATGCCGACGCCGGATTCCTCCGCGCGTGAAACGACCAGCTCAGCGAGCGCAATATCCTGCCCGATCACACCCATCGACTTGAATACCGTGACCGCGTTTGCATCCAAGCGCGCCGGAGTAGCCGGCTGAAGCAGACTGCCGATCTCGCCAGCGATGCGATCCGGCGAGAGCACTCCCGATTGCAACGGAATGCAAAGATCGCCGGCGCGCTGGACACAGCTCTCGCGGTGATCAACAAACACCATCGCGCGACTGATGAGGTCGTCGTCGGCCTCGCGCGCGCTTGGCCGGTTGGCACCGGCCAAGACGACAAGGGCGCCATTCCGCACCACCCGGCCGGGAAACACCGGCGTGTCCGACGTGGTCAGCGTGACAATTACATCAGCATCTGCGGCGCAAGCCTCCGCATCAAGTGACGCTCGGATATCAACGCCGGAAAAACTCGACTGCTGCCGGAGCGCATCGGCGAGCGCCGAGGCGCGCGCCGAGCCCTTGCCGACAATGTCAATCGCTTTGAAGCCTCGGACTGACAAAAGATAGCGGATGGCAGCCGGTGCAATCTTTCCCGCTCCGAACAGCGCAAGCTTCCGCACCCGCGCAGGCGCCAGCGCATCGACAGCAGCAGCAAGCCCGGCTGCGGTCCTATGGTTGTTGAACCGCGTGGTCGCGATCATGGCCTCAGGCACGCACCGCACCGCGTCCCAGAGCAGCATCATGCTTGCGGCAAGCCGCTGCCGCGATCCCGGATCGGGATAGACGTGCATATTCGCCTTCATGGCGAACGACGCGCCGTCGCTGTGCCCCGCGAGTAGCAGAACGCTGCCCTTCGGCGTACTGCGCCCGAGGTCGAGGCGCCCGGGCGCGGGCATCGCGCCCACCGCGTGACGACGGTAGGCGTCACGCATGGCCGCGACCGCGGCCGCGGGCTCGATCAGGCGTTCGACGTCGGCTTCGCAGAGAATGCGCATGCGGAGGCCTCAACGCTGGGTCCAGCGCAGCAGCCGCTTTTCGGCTGCCGACGTGGACCAAAACACGGTGAGGGCGACCGCGACCGAGATCAGAACCGCGGCCCAAAGAAGCTCGGTCTCACGAAGCTCGCCAGCCTCCAGAATGAGGTTGCCGAGCCCCTTGCTGCCGGTGATCCACTCCGAAAGCATCGCCCCAAGGATGGCGCTCGATCCAGCCACACGCAGGCCCGTGAAGAGATACGGCAGCGCGTAAGGAATCCTCACCATCCGGAGCTGCTGCCAGCGTGACGCGCCATAAACATAAAGAAGCTCGGCGGCGTTGCGGTCGGCAGTTTGAAGCCCACGCATCATGTTCACCAGCATGGGAAAGAACGAAACGACGCCGACCACCGCCATGCTGGTGCTCATGCCGCGGCCGAAAATCAGCATCATGATCGGCGCCACGGCCGCGATCGGCGTGGAGCGAAACACGAGGATCACCGGCAGCGTGGTCTGCTCGAATTTCCGGCTCATCGTGAAGGCCATCGCCAGGCTCGTCGCCAGCACCATGCTGACCGTCAGGCCGCAGGCTGCGGCCGAGAGCGTGAACCAGGCCTGCATCGCGATCTTGCGCCAATGCTCCTGAAGAGCGGCGGCAACATCGAGCGGCACCGGCACCAAGTATTTCGGGATACCCAGGCCGCGCACCGTTATATGCCAGATCGCAAACACGAAAGCCGCGCCAAGCATGACCTGGGTGACGCGCTTGACCGCAAGATGGCCGGCATCCGCTGTCATGGCATCAGTCCACAATCTCGACATCGCGCTGCCAATAGATTGAGAAGCGCTCGATCAATGCCCAAATGCCAAATCCTCCGCCCGCGAGCAGGCAGGTCAGCACCACTGACAGCCAGACCTTGGGGGTGTCGTAGGAGAACAACGCATACAGCATCATCGCGCCGACGCCGCGCTCCGCCCCCGCCCATTCGGCGGTGATCGCGCCGAGCACTGCCGACGGCGCCGCGATCTTGACCCCCGCGAACAGATACGGCAGCGCGCTGGGGATCAAGAGATAGCGCAGTGTCTGCAATCTCGACGCGGCCAGAACATGCATCATCTCGCGCTGGCGCGAGTCCGCGGCCTGGAGGCCCTGGATGGTTCCGACCAGCATCGGGAATTGGCTTGCCAGCGCAGCGATCGCGATCTGTACCTGGGGACCGGTGCCGAGCCACAGCGCCAGCAGCGGCGCAGTCGCAATGATCGGGATGCTGTGGATGACCACGCCGAAATTGTAGATCGAGCCATAGAACACACGCACCGACACCGCGACCGAACCTGCCGCGATCGCAACGGCCGCCGCAATACAATAGCCGACGAATGCCTTCCACGCGGTCGGCCCGAGATTCTCGGTGACGAGCCGCGGGATGTTCCAGACCTCCATGAAGACTTCGGAGGGTGCCGGAACGAACACCGGAAGCAGATGACCGCGCTTCGCAGCTTCGGCCAGCCCGATCAGGGCGACTGCGGTCAAAAGCGGACGCCAAGCAGATTGAAGTGCCCCCTGAAGCGCCGATGGCGTGGCAGGAGCAGCCATCAATAGGCCTCGACCGGCTGACCGGATTCAGCGCCCTGCGCCATCTCATGGCCAAACAGGCCGTCGCGCACGCGGTTGACGCATTCGAAGAACGCCGGCGTGCGCATCATCTCAAGCTTGCGCGGACGTTCCAACGGGATGTCGATCACCGCGCTGATCCGGCCGGGCCGCGCGCTCATGACGTAGACACGATCCGACATGAACACCGCTTCAGCGATGGAGTGGGTCACGAGCAAAGCCGAGGTGCCGGATTCCGACCAGATGCGAAGCAGCTCCAGATTCATCCGCTGCCGGGTGATCTCGTCGAGTGCGCCGAACGGCTCGTCGAGCAGCAGGATATCAGGCGTCAGCATCAGCGCCCGCGCGATCGCCACGCGCTGCTGCATACCGCCGGACAGCGTGTGCGGCAGCGCCTGCTCGAACCCGCGCAGGCCCACGAGTTCGATCAACTCGGCGGTGGTGCGGGCCGAGCGCTTGGCGCTCCTGCGCCCGACCACGTCGAGCGGCAACTCGATGTTCTGCGTCACCGACCGCCACGGCAGCAGGGTCGGCGCCTGGAATACGAAACCCAGCGAATGCGCGTGTCGCGCCGCCGCGGGGCTTTCGCCGCCGAGCGTGATTGTGCCCGCGAAGGGCCGCATCACGTCGGCGACCAGCCGCAGCAAAGTTGACTTGCCGCACCCGCTCGGACCGATGATCGCGGCGAACTGACCCGCCGAAACATGCATGTCCACTTTGTCGAGCGCGATGACCGGTTCGCCACGGCCGTAAAAGACCATGGAGACCTGATCGATGCTGATATCTCGCGACATGTTCTGCTACTTGGCCCGGCGCCGTTCGCGATCAGGACTTCAGGCCGGCGAGTGCAGCTTCGATGTAGCTCGGATCGCAAAGCTCCTTCGCAGTCATGGCGGTCTTGACCATTCCGACCTTGCGATAGACATCAATGATGTCCTGGTAGAGCGGCATATCGAGCGCGAGCATGCCCTTGGCCGACCCGGCCCCGGCTTCGATGTAAGGCTTGCTCTCGACGATCTCGGTGAGTTGCGCCTGATAGTTGAGGCCTGGCGCGCCGTACTTCTCGACCATGAGCTTGGTCGTGGGCTCGGGATTGGCGAGCGACCACCGCCACGCCTCGACGGCGCCCTTGAGAAACGCGACGACGAGGTCCTTGTTGGCGACGAGGAAGTCCTCGCGCCCGTAGATCGTTCCGGTGGTCTCCGGCAGGCCGAACTCCTGGGCGTTCATAGCGTAAATGTCGACGCCGCGCGTCTTGAGCATGACGCCCTGGTTGGTCACATAGCCGCAGTAGCCGTCGATCTGCCCGCTCACCAGCGCGGCCGGATCGGGCGCAGACGGCACGATGTTGACGTCGTCCGGCTTCAGCCCGGCATCGATGATCAGGTTGAGAAGCAGCGGCTTGCCAGAGGTCGACACCGCAACAGTCTTGCCCTTGAGGTCCTTCGGCGTCTTGATCGGCGTCTTCGCGAGGCTCAGCACGCTATAGGGGCTTTTCTGGAACACGTTGCCGATCACCTTGACCGGAATGCCCTTCTCCTTCGCCACGATGATCGATCCGATCGGGCGGTCACCAATCTGCGACTGGCCGCTCGCAACGTTGGCGACCGGGTCCATGTTCGGCCCGCCCGAAACGAAGGTCGGCTCGACGCCGTATTTCTTGAAGCTGCCATTCTCGATGCCAGCGAAATACCCACCGTATTGGATGCTCTTGATCCATGAGAGCTGGAAGGAGAGCGGCTTAACTGCCTGCGCATGAGCGATGCCAATTCCAGGCAGCGAAGTCAGCGCGGCGAGCGCAGCACCGGACGCACCGGTCTTGAGCAGGCGGCGGCGGGAGGGATCGAATTCAAATGGCATCACGTTCTCCGTCACTGAAACAGTGTTCAGGCAACGGTTAGCAAGCGATGTGCCATCTCAGTCAGCAGGTGCCGACAATTCTGCCAATCCCTCCTTATCGAGCAGTGCGACAAATTGCGCAGTGCTTTCACGGACGTGGGCGGCAAGCAGACGCTCGGCGCGCGGAACATCTTTCGAGAGCGCAGCCTTCACGATCGCGCCGTGGCTGGACTTGAGAGCGGGATGCCGGCCGCCCCGCAGCACCGCAAGCCGCCTATAGCGATCGAAATGATCGTGCAGCATGGTGCAGAAGCCGATCAGGCGAGGCAGGCCGCATGCCGAAATCAGCGAGGTATGATAGCCGCGATGCAGCGCCTCCCAGTGCTCGTCAACGAGCAGCGATTCCCGTCGCGGGCTACGGCTAAGCCTATGATGAGCCGAAAGAACATCGGCCTCCCACGCGTCGCCGCCCTGCTCGATGGACATCCGCAGCGCTGTTGTCTCGAGCCGCACGCGCGTCTCGGTCACGTCGCGCAAGTCCTCCGCCGAAGCAGGTGCCACGCGAAATCCCTTCTGGCCTTCCTGCGCGACGAGGCCGCGGCCCGCGAGCCCCGCGAGCGCCTCACGCAACGGACTCATGCTCACTTGGTACTCGTCACAAAGCAACTGCAGCCGCAACCGGCTACCGGGCCGGAGCTTGCCGTTGAGGATATCGGTTGCGAGCCGCGCCTGAACCGCCTGGGCGAATGTGCGGGACTCATCCATGCGGCCAAGTCTCTCTCTTCCTCTTCGCGACAGACAGTGGCATGGCGGCGCTGGGCCTGCTCAGGCCAAAATTTGTGCAACCCGCCCAGATTTGTGCAAAGAGCGAAAATTTCGAAATTCTGATCACGGTACAAGCTCTTCCATCCGCGCCGCCCAACCTTGCAAGCCACTATTGCGGGCACGCTGACGGCGGACCAGGTCGCGCACCTCGTCCAGGACCGGCTGCATGTCGAAAGCCGTGATCTTGCCGTTCTCGACAACGACGCGGCCGTCCACGATGACGGTATCGACGGTCGCGCCGGAGGCGCCGAACACGATCTGCGCCAACGGATCGTTCAGCGGAACCCACGACGGCGCTGTGAGATCGTGCAACACGAGATCGGCCGGCGCGCCCACCGCAAGTGTTCCCAACCCCGGGCGGCGCAGCACCTTTCCGCCGGAAACCGTCGCCATCGCAAGCCCTTGCGAAGCCGTCGGCCAGCGACGGCGGTCCAGCTCGCCCGGCCGCTGCAGCATCAACGCGAGCCGCATCACTTCGTGCATGTCGAGGTTGTCGTTGGTGCTGGCCCCATCGCTTCCAAGCGCAACTATGACGCCGGCCCGCAGCATTTTTGCCACCGGCGAGAGGCCCGTGCCGAGCTTAAGGTTGCTTTCCGGGTTGTGCACCGGCATGGCGCGGCGCTCCGCGAACAGCTCGATATCAGCGTCGTCCAGCCAGATGGTATGCGCGGTGGACAGCCGCTCATTGAGCACACCCAACCTGTCGAGCTGCGCCACCATGGAACGTCCATATTTGTCGCGCGCGATCTTCGCCTGGACCGCGGTTTCAAGAAGATGCATGTGGATCGCGGTGTCGTGGCGCTTGGCCAAGTCCACGACCAATGACAGCAGTTCATCGCTGCAGCGCATCGGATTGGATGGCGCTGGACAGATCTCGATGCGGCCGTCAGCGATCTTGTGATGCCGCGCGATGGCGGTTTCGACCAGCGCGATGCTTTCATCAAGGGACGGAGGAACCAACGGATTCTCGATGGAAAAGCCCTCCGGATAGCCGCCGGGCGGCTCGATGTCGGTATAAGGCTCATCGAAGATGCGAAGCGCAACCAGCGCCCGGATTCCAGCCACCCGATAGGCATCCACCACGGCGTCCACGTCCGCATCGGAGAATCCCTGCTCGGGAAAATGATCGAGGATGGCGGTCGTGCCGCCGAGCAGGTGCTCGATACAGCCCAACAATGCGCTGAGGCGAATTTCGTCCGGAGTGCGGCCCGCGGTATCGGCCTGATTGCGCCACATGAAGGCCGGATGGCTGAGAATGTCGCCGGTCCCCTTCAGCACATTGGTCGGCGAGTGCGTGTGAGAATTGATGAGCCCAGGCAGCAGAAGGCGTTCGCGCCCGTCAATCGTGCGGGCATTCGTCAGATCGGCCGCATTCGGCTCGGTTATGGCGGCAATCGCCCCGTTTTCGATAACCACATCGCCGCGGCGGGCGGGCCCAGCCACGGCTGGATCGAGGAGCAGAGCATCCTTGATGACAATCTTGTTGGACATGGTGTCGGCATCCCGGCTTGACGTGTCTACACTTCGACAATCACCGTGTAGGCAATCACCGTGCCAGCGAATTGGGCACGGTGATTGCTTTCAAAGCCGGACGACACCCTGGCTAAAGCAACGAGATCAGAAAATGACTGAACAGCCCCTCCCCGCCGGCACCACGCTGCTTCTCAAGGGAGGCCAGGTGCTCACGCCGGATTCCGACTGGCACAAGCCGCCGCAGCTTGACGTCGCCATCGCCGGCGACCGTATCGCCGCCGTTTCGCCGGGCTTCACAAGCGCGATCGGATCGAGCATCCAGACGATCGACGCGCGCGGCCATCTCGTGCTGCCGGGCTTCATCAACGCCCATTACCATTCGCACGACGTTCTAGCGAAGGGCACGCTGGAAGAGGTCCCGCTGGAAAGCTGGCGGCTCTATGCGCTGCCTCCGCAATATCCACCGCGTTCGACCGAGGAGGTCTACGCCCGCACACTGCTCGGCGCGCTCGAATGCCTGCGCTCCGGCATGACCACCGTACAAGACATGCTGACGCTCTATCCTTACGAAGATCGTCACATGGATGCGGTGATGGACGCCTATGCCAAGGTCGGCGTGCGCGTGGTGTTCGCGCTGCAATACGCCGACCGCAAGGGTCTTGAGACCATCCCGTTCTGGAAAGACACGTTTCCGCCGGAACTTCATAAGCTCCTGTCCACCGCAGCGGAGCCGGAACGTAACCTCGATCTGCTCGGCCATTTCGAGACCACGCGGCTGAAGGCCAAGCCGCGGCCGCTGGTCTCGTGGGCGCTCGGTCCGTCGGCGCCTGAGCGCTGCTCGACCGCGCTGATGCAGCGTACGATGGAGCTCGCGCGTCGTTACGACATTCCGGTCTATTCACACATCTACGAGTCGCGCGGCATGGCGCTGCAGGCACGCCTCTCGGTGCCGGAATACAGCGGATTGCTGATCGAGCGGCTCGCCAAGGAAGGCGTGCTCGATCCGAGGCTGAATCTCGCTCACAGCGTCTGGCTGGCCAAGCCCGAGATCGAACTGCTCGCGCAGCACGGTGCCGGTGTGGTTCTCAATCCGCAGGGCAATCTGAAAATGAAATGTGGTATTCCGCCGATCCGAATGCTGCAAGATGCGGGAGTGCGGATCGGACTCGGCTGCGATAATTGCAGCTGCTCGGATGCGCAGAACATGTTCGTCGCCATGAAACTGTTCGCGCTGCTCGCCGCGGTAAGCGATCCGATCCCCGGGCCGCCGCAGACCACGGCGGCACTGAAGGCTGCGACCGAAGCAGGCGCCGACGGCGCCCGGCTCGGCCATGAGCTCGGCCGTATCGCTCCAGGCTACAAAGCCGACATTTCACTGATCGACATGCAGGACCCGAGCTGGTCGCCGATGAACAGCGCGGTCCGCCAGTTGGTGCATGTCGAAGCCGGACGCGGCTTACGGCACGTGATCGTCGACGGCAACATCGTAGTCCGCGATCGCAGACTGACGACAGTGGACGAATCGACGATCTACGATGCCGTGGAGGCCGTGATGCCGGAATTCCGCAACGACTTCGCGGCCATTTCGGCGCGCGTAGCCAAATTGCAGCCGTGGCTCGACCTCGCGCATCAAAAAATCATGACGGCAGAGCTCGATCTTGAACGTTTGCCATTCGGCTCTAGCAAACCGTTGACGTGAAGACACCAACCATTCACCTCCCATGACACGGCGCAGCTCCTTTGCGCCGACCTTCCGCACAGCGAAAGCTGCTGCCGCTGAATCTGTGAGACTAGAGTCCTACGAGCATGCCGTCTTTCCGTCACTCATGACTCATGACTCATGACTCATGACGCACGACAACGTCATCAGTGGACATGCGCCTTCAGAAACTCGGCGAGAAGCGCAGTCAGCGCCTCGGGCTGCTCGACCGGGATCATGTGGCCGGTCTCGGGAATCATTCGATAGGTCGCGCCGGGGATGAGCGCCGCGACCTCCTCCATGCCCTTGGGCCTGGTCAGCACATCCTCCTGGCCGGCGATGACCAACGTCGGCACGGCAATGTTCGGAAGATCGCCGGACAGGTTGAAATCGTAGAGGGCGCGCGTGGCGGAATTGAGTGGCGCCATGGGCATGGCGGCGCGCCATTCGAAGAAGCGCGCCAGCGCCGCGGTGTTCGCTGCGCGCCAGGCCGGCGAGAAGATGCTTTCCGCCGCGATCTTGGCCGCCGCCTCCGGCCCGGCCGTATCCATCGCCGCGATCCGCGCCTCCATGTTGTCGCGCAGCGATGGATCGGACTTGCAAGAGGTCGAGACCAGCACCAGGGCCGAGACGAGGTCGGGCCGCACCAGCGCGAGCTTCTGCGCCACCATGCCGCCTTGCGACAAGCCGATCACGCAGAGGCGCTTCAAGCCGAGCGCATCGATCAGCGCGGCGTAGTCTCGCGCGAACATCTCCATGTCGTAGGGACCGTCGGGCTTGTCGGTCGCGCCATGGCCACGGGTGTCGGCAGCAATCATGCGGTAGCGCGGTGCAAAATAAGCGATCGTCGGATTCCACAGCGAGTGGTCCCAGCCAAGCCCGTGGATCAGCAGGACGGCCGGACCGCTGCCCATTTCGACCATATTGATTGTCAGGCGACCGGTCGCGACACGGCGCTCGGGGGCACCCGCCGGTTTGGGAAACCAGCCGGTCATGGGCGGCACCATGCTTGCATCGTCGGCATGGACGTCTTGGCTCCGGGCCCGATATCATGGCGTTTCACAGACAGGTCAGCAAGCCGCGTGCCAATGCAGGCCGGAGAGGTAATGCAGAATGACCGACCGACTCGGCCACCGCCTCAAGCTCGGCATCGTGATCCCCTCGACCAACACCACGGTGCAGCCGGAAACCGACGACATGCGGCCGCGCGGGGTGACCAACCACATCGGCCGCATCCACATTCCCGATCTGCCGCTGACCAACAACTCCGAATTCGAACAGATCATGACGGCGATCGGCCCGGACCTCTATGGCGCGGTCGACCGCGTGATGTCGTGCAAGCCGGCGCATCTGATCATGGCGATGTCGATCCCGACCTTCTGGGGCGGCTTGGCCGGCGCTAAGGATCTGCAGACGCGGCTCGAAAAACGTGCCGGCGTCGCAGTGTCGCTCGGCTCGCTCGCCTGTGCCGAGGCGCTGCGGAAATTTCCGACGGTGCGCAGCATCGGCATTCTCACGCCCTATCAGCCGGTCGGCGACCGGCAGGTTGCGGGCTTCTTCGAGGAGAACGGCTGGACGGTCGGCGCCGTGCACAGCCTGAAGCGGCCGAGCGAGGTGCTGATCAGCCACGCCACGACGGCGGACCTCCGCGACGGTCTGAAGACGCTCGCGGACAGGGGCGTCGACGCGATCGTGCAGGCCGGCACGGACCTGGCGATGGCCGACCTCACGGGCGAAGGCGAACGCTGGCTCGGCATTCCGGTGATAGCCATCAACGTCGCGACCTATTGGTCGGCGTTGCGGGCGAACGGCGTCGAAGATCGCATCGAAGGCTTCGGCTCGCTGTTGGCCGAGCACTGAGACCCGTCACATGCCGAGATAGGCTTGGCGGATCGCCGGATTGTCGGCGAGCGCCTGCGTCGTGCCGGTCATGCTGACCCGGCCGGTCTCGATGATCAGCGCGTGCCGCGCGATCTCGAACGCGGTCATGACGTCCTGCTCGACCAGCAGGATGGTCAGGCCCTTGCGATTGATCTCGATGAGCGCCTCGCCGAGCCGCTCGACGAGGCGAGGCGCGAGACCGAGCGACAATTCGTCGATCATCAGGAGCTTGGGCCGCGACATGATCCCGCGGCCGATCGCGCACATCTGCTGCTCACCGCCGGACAGCGTGGTGGCGTCCTGATTGCGCCGCTCGCGCAGGATCGGAAACAGCGTGAACACGTAGTCGAGATCGCGCTTCACCTCGGCGTTATCGTGGCGGAGATAGGCGCCGAGCAGGAGGTTGTCATGCACGCTCAGGCCGCGGAACAGACGCCGGCCTTCCGGCACATGCGCGATGCCGCGCCCCAGAACCTGGTCGGCAGGCAACGATGCAATGTCCTCGCCGGCAAACATGATGCGCCCGCCCGAGGGCGCCACCAAGCCTGAAATCGTGCGCAGGAGCGTGGTCTTGCCGGCGCCGTTGGAGCCGACGATGCAGGTGATCTCCCCGGCCGCCACCGTGAGATTGATATCCCAGAGCACGCGGACGTCGCCATAACCGGCCGCGAGGCCTTCGACGGTCAGGATCTGCTCAGCCATTCGCTGCCTCCACCGTGAACCGCTTGGCGAATTTCTCGCCGAGATAGGCCTCGATGACGCGGGGATCGCGCACCATGTCCTGAGCGCTGCCCTCGGCAATCAACTGGCCGTGATGCAGCACCAGCACGCGCTGCGCGAGCGAAAGCACGACCTTCATCAGATGCTCGATGATCAGGATCGTCACGCCGCGCTCGGCGATCTGCCGGATCAGCTTGAGCGCGCCGTCGATCTCGCCGGAATTGAGCCCGGCATTGACCTCGTCGAGCATCAGCACTTTCGGATTCGTCGCCATGCTTTTTGCAAGCTCCAGCCGCTTGCGGCCGGCCAGCGTCAACGCCGAAGCCGGCCGGTCGGCGAAAGCCGTCAGCCCCGTGAACTCGAGCTGCTGGCGCGCCACGTCCATCGCGGCCGCGACGCTCTCCTGCTTGCCGCCGAACAGCGCCGCCGCAGCGACGTTCTCAAGCACGCTCATGCGCGGAAACGGCTGCACGATCTGGAACGTGCGGGCGAGCCCGCGGCGCGCGGCCTCGAACGGCCGTTGCGCCGTGACGTCAAAGCCTTCGAAGCGAATGTGGCCGGACGACGGCCGCAGCACGCCGGTCAGAAGGTTGACCAGCGTGGTCTTGCCGGCGCCGTTCGGGCCGATCAGGGCGACGATCTCGCCTTGGTTGAGCGCAAAACTCAGGTCGTCGATGGCGCGGATGCCGCCAAAGTTTCTGCTCACCCGCTCGGCCACCAGGATCGTCATGCTGCGGCCTTCGGACCGCGGAACATCCTGGCAAGGCGCCCGCCGATGTCGCGATAGGAGATCGCCAGCAAGCCGCCCGGCAGGAAGAAGATCAGGATGACGATGACCGTGCCGAGGATGGCGCGGTTGTAGTCAAGGAAATTGGCCCAAAACACCTCTTCGAGCAGCGTGAAGGCCGCGGTCCCGATCACCGGACCGAGCACGGTGCCGGGCCCGCCCAAGAGGCACATCACCGGCACCTTGACGGTCATGATGATGGAGAATGAATCCGTCGGATCGATGTAGCCGGTCCAGGACGAATAGGCCGCGCCGACGGTGCCGCAGAACAGCGCCGAGAGCGTATAGGCGATAACCTTGTAGAGCGTGATGTTGACGCCGGCCATGTTGGCGGCGTCCTCGTTCTGCTGGATGCAGCGCAGCCCGAAGCCCAGCCGGCTGCGGTCGACGTAAACGGTGATCAGGAACGTCACGATCATCAGCGTGACCATGACGATCAGAAAAATCCGCGCCACCGCGTTCGGACCCCCGCTGAGCAGCGGTAAATTCAGCCCGTCGCCACCGCCCGTCAGGCTCCCCCACGACGAAATGAGGAGCCGCACCACTTCGACGATGCCGATCGAGCCGATCGCGAAATAATGACCGCGCAGCCGCAGGATGATCCCGCCCAGCGCCGCCGCAAAAGCGCCGACGAACAGCGTTGCCACGCCCCAGGCCAGCACCATCGGGATGCCGGAGCGTTGCGCCAGCGCACCGGCATAACAGCCGAGACCGAAGAACGCCGCGGTCGAGAACGACGGATAGCCGGCGAAGCCGCCGATGAAATTCCACGACAGCGTCAGCGTCGAATACATCGCGACGACGACCGCGAGGCGGACGATGTAGTTGCTGGCCCAGAATGGCGTCGAGGCCAGCGCCAGCACCCAGACCGCAAACAGGATGTATTGCAGCCGCCGGTCCATCACTCGTAACCCTTGATGCCGGTGAGGCCGGTCGGCTTGACCACCAGGAGAAACAGCATCAGCACGAATCCGACCGTGAGCGCGTGCTGGGGACCTACGAACTGGCCGGCGAAGCTTTCGATCACACCCAGCACGATGCCGCCGACAAGCGCGCCCTGCACGCTGCCAAGCCCGCCGATGACGCAGATCACGAAGGCCTTGCCGAGATAGATGCCGGTGAGATTGGTGGTCACCGGATAGACCATCGCAAAGATCACGCCGGTGGCTCCCGCCATCAGCGCGCCGATGCCGAAGGTGATGGCGTAGATGCGATTGACCTTGATGCCCATCAGCGCCGCGGCGGCGCTGTCCATGCGAACGGCGACGATGGCCCTGCCGACGCGTGAGCGCCGCATCACCACATAGAGCAGGCCCGTCAGCACCAGCGCCAGCACCATGCCGAGCAGCCGGTCGAACGGGATCGCGATGCCGCCGACGCTGGTGGCGCCGAGATCGAGCGTCACCCGCCGCGGAGTCGCCGTGTAATAGACCGTCATGAAATTGTAGAGGATGAGGTCGAGCCCGAAGGTCAGCGTCATCGTGACCAGCACTGGCTGATGCACCACGCGATTGATGACCAGAAGCTGGGTCACGTAACCCAGCGCATACATCAGCAGCGCGACGGCGGGCAGCGCCAGCAGCGGATGGATGCCGTAGCTGTGCCAGGCGAAATAGGTGATGTAGCCGCCGAGGATGATCAGCGAGCCGTGCAGCATGTTGACGATGTTGAGCACGCCCCAGACCAACGAGAATCCGACCGCAAGGCTCGCGTAGAGCGCGCCGAGCACAATGCCGTTCACCAGGGTTTGCAGATGCCCCATCGCGTTCATATACGGCCCGCCACGCGGCGTTCGCTCCGTCCGGTCTTTCTTTCCTCTCCGTCAGTCATGCCGAAACACCGTTCGCAAAAAACGTGCCCGCGGGCGACGAGGCCCGCGGGCCGGGAGAATGTGTCGCAGTCACTTGAGCAGCATCAGATCGGCGTTCTTGATTTCGGCAGGGCCCAGCACTTTGATGGCCTTGTCCTGCACCTGGATGATGGGAAGCCCGCGCACCTGATTCATGCCGTTCGGGCTGAACTTGATCGGACCGTAGAAGGTGCTGATGTCGGTCGCGGCCAGCGCATCGCGGACCTTCTTCTTGTCGATCGAGCCGGCGCGCTCGACGGCGTTCTGGTAGAGCACGCCGGTTGCGGCGCAGGAGGCGTGGACATAGTCCGGGTCAGACTTCTCCTGGGCGACGAACTCCTTGACGAAGTCCTCGGTGGTCGGCCACACGCCGACGCCCTTGTAGCTCGTCGCGCTGTGCCACCAGCTCGAGCTGGTGATGCCGTTGGCGAGGTCGCCAAGACCATCGACATATTCCTTGTAGGCCGGGCCCGCGACCATGGTGATGATCGGCGCCTTCACACCGAGATCCGACATCTGCTTGCGCGCCAGCACTAGGTCCTGGGTGTAGCCGGTGATGTAGATCCAGTCCGGATTGGTCGCCTTGATCGCCGACAGCGACGCCGAATGATCCATCGTGCCGAGCGGATAAAGCTGCTCGTAGGCCACGTTCAGGCCGGCGGCCTTGGCGGCGGCTGCGATGCCTTGCGCGGTCGCTTTCGGAAACACGTCATCGCGGCCGAGCACCGCCAGTGTCTTCAGCGTCGGCAGCTTTTCTTTGAAGAGCGCGATCATCGGCGCGAACAGGGCGGCATTCGGCGACAGCGTGCCGAACAGATAGCCGGAGTTCTGATCGAACACCGATTCCGACGACGCCGCGCAGGCGATGGTCGGCATCTCGTAGCGCGCCGCGATGGTGGCAACGATCTTGGTATGGCCCGAGCCGAACGGCGCGAATAGCACGTCGACCTTGTCATCGGTGATCAGCTTCTCGGCGAGTTGGGCTGCGCGCTGGCCATCCGACTGATAGTCGTACTGAACGAGCTGCACCTTCATCTTGGTGCCACCGACATCGATGCCGCCCGCGGCATTGACCTTGTTGAGCCACATCTTGAATGTGACTTCCTGCTTCTTGGCCTCATCCGCGACCGAGCCGGTGAGGCCGAGAGGCGCTCCGATCTTGATCTCTGCAGCATGCGCCGCGGACGTCAGCGCGCCCGCTGCAATACCAGCGGTCAGAAGCAGCGCGCTGGAAAACTTCGAGGAAAACGACGGCATAAAGGCCTCCGGGTTGAACGCGTTCGGTCAAAGTCCGACGGAGGATCGCGGCTTGGCTCAAGCCCAAACCCGCAAATTCCCCCTCGCCCCCGGCAGGGCTGACGCATGCTAGCGCACGCAAATGAACCGCGACGATGAAGATTTGGGCGAAACTGCGTGCAACGTGATCATGAATGATGCAACGCAGCGAACGGAATCTTCTTTAGGCTCGAAGCGGTGGCGCTAAAGTAGCTTTGTGCGGCGCATTTGAAGCAGCGCCTAGCGGAGGCCCGAACTTTGAACAAGACCGGGATTGGTGTCAGGCTTCGCCGCAAGGAGGACAATCGCTTCCTGCACGGCCGCGGACAATACATCGCTGATCTTCGTTTTGCGCGGATGCGCGAGGTGGCGTTCGTCCGGAGCCCGGTGGCGCATGCGCGCCTCACCGGTATCCGCATCCCGGAGCATCTGCGGTCTCAGGTTTATGTCGCCAAGGACCTGACCGGCGTGAACAATATCCGCGCGGTGTCTGGTTTGCCGGGCTTCCAGGTTTCCGAACAGCCGCCGCTCGCCACCGACAAGCTGCGCCATGTGGGCGAGCTGATCGCGATGTGCGTCGCCGATACCCGCGCGCAAGCCGAAGATATCGCTGCACAGGTGGTGCTCGAATACGACGAGTTGCCGGCCGTCGTTGACATGCTGAAGGCCATAGAGCCAGACAGCGCGCAGGTGCACGACACCATCAAGCGAAACGTCTTTCTCGAAGTCGGCTACGACGGGCCGGTGGAGGCCGCGGCGAAAAACGCACCGGTGAAGGTCACGCGTGAATTGCGCACCGCGCGGCAGGTGATGTCGCCGATCGAATGCCGCGGCTTTGTCGCGACATGGGAGCCGGGCCAGCAGCAATTGACGTTGCACGGCGCGACACAGTTTCCCCACGTCGTGCGCACCGGCCTCGCACAGGTGCTGGGAATTCCCGAGCTTCAGGTGCGCGTGGTTTCGGCCGATGTCGGTGGCGGCTTCGGCTACAAGGCGATCATGGCCGGCGAGGAAATCTGCCTGTGCTGGCTCGCGATGCAGCTCGGACAGCCGGTTCGCTGGCTGGAAGACCGGCGCGAGCAGCTCACCGCAAACGCCAATTGCCGCGAGCACCATTACGCGATCACGGCTTACACCGATCAGAGCGGCAAGTTCATCGCCTTCGACGCCAAGGCCGCGGTCGATTCCGGCGCCTACTCGGCCTACCCGTTCACGTCGGCGATCGAGCCGTCGCAGGTCGCGGCCATCCTCCCCGGCCCCTATGACATTCCGGTCTATCGCTGCAAATCCACGGGCGTCGTCACCAATAAATGCCCGCAGCTGCCGTATCGCGGCGTCGCGCGCCCGAACGTCTGCTATGCGATGGAGCTGGTCATTGATGCAATTGCGCGCCAGATCGGCAAGGAGCCTTACGAGGTGCGGCTCGCCAATCTGGTGCGCGCCGACCAGATGCCGTTCGACAACGTCACCGACAAGCATTTCGACAGCGGCGACTATCCCGGACTGCTCAACAAGGCTGTCGAAGCGATCGACGTTCCCGCCGTGCGCGTCCGGCAAAAACGCGGCGAACCGGACGGCCGCTTGATCGGGCTCGGCATCTCGATCTTCTCGGAGCAGACCGCCCACGGCACCACGGCCGACGGCAAGCGTCGCGTGTTCTACGAGCAGACCTTCGCCCGCATCACGCCCGACGGCCGGCTCGAAGTTCGCAACGGGATCCAGGCCATCGGCCAGGGACTCGAAACCACGCTCGCGCAGATCGCGAGCGAATGCCTGGGCGTTGACACCTCCAACATCGTCGTCAAGCTCGGCGACACCGAGAATTCGCCCTATTCCAGCGGTGCCTGGGGCTCGCGGGCCATCGTCTGGGCTGGCGGCTCAACGTCGCGCGCCTGCAACGAACTGGCGAAGCGCCTCGCCGTGATTGGCGCCGCGATGCTGCAGACCGACGTCAATTCGGTGCAGGTGCGTGACGGCGGCGTCTACGGACCGCACGGCAACGTCTCGCTCGCCGACATCGCCCGTTCCTACTACCTCACACCAGCCGATCTGCCCGGCGACATCGATCCTCACGGCCTCGAGGTCACCGGCGGCTACGCGCCGGGGCGTCTCACTGGCGTGCACACCGGCTCCGCGCACGCAACTGTCGTTGCGGTCGATCCCGAAACCGGCGGCGTCGAGATTCTCGACTACGTCGTGGTCGAAGACGCCGGTGTCCTGATCAACCCGATGATCGTCGATGGTCAGATTCACGGCGGCACCGCGCAAGGCATCGGCGCCGCTTTGTTCGAGGAGATGCCGTTCGACGCGCAAGGCCAGCCGCTCGCCTCGACGCTCGCCGATTATCTCCTGCCCGGCAGCGCCGAGATGCCGGATGTGCGCGTCTTTCACATGGAGACGCCGTCGCCCTACACCGAATTCGGCCAGAAGGGCGTCGGCGAAGGCGGCGCGATCGGCCCGGGCGCCGCGGTTGCCAACGCGGTCAACGATGCGCTGTCGAAGCTCGGCGTCGAGATCTGCGAAATCCCGATCACGCCGCGACGCATTCTCGAAGCTCTCGCCAAAACCAGACCCGCGGCGTAAGGCCGCCACCCATCAGGCATTTTGCATGGTCGATGATATTGCATTGGAGAGCGACGTTATGGTGGTCGGCGGCGGCGGCGCCGGCATGTTTGCTGCGGTCGCGGCAGCGCGCAACGGCGCCCGCGTGATCCTGATCGACAAGAACGTGGTCGGACGCGGCGGTGCGACCATCATGGCGCAGATGACCTGCGCCTCGGCGCTCGGCGAATCCGAGCCGGACAATCCGGAGCTGCATCTCAAGGACACGCTCGACGCCGGACGCGGGCTCTGCAACGAGAAGCTCGCGGCATTGCTCTGCGAAGGCAGCCCAAAACGCATTCGCGAACTCGAAGGCTGGAAGGTCAACTGGGCGCGCAGCGACGACGGCAAGATCAACCAGGTCAAGGCTCCCGGCCACAGCCGCAAGCGCTGCGTCTATGTCGATTTTCTCAGCACGGGCGCCGCGATCTGCGCGGCGCTCCGCAACAAGACCAGCCGCGATGCGGGCATCCGCAGGCTCAGCAACGTCACCATCACGGATATCGTGGTGCGCGACGGCGAGGTTGCGGGCGCGGTCGGCATCGATGTGCCGACCTCGGCGCCGGTGAAAATCAAATGCAGCGCGGTGATCTTGTGTACCGGCGGCATGACCAAGATGTTCCAGCGCACGACCGCATCGAACAATCTGGCCGGCGAAGGCGTGGGCCTTGCGCTGCGCAGCGGCGCGCGCGTCATCGACATCGAGTTTTTGCAGTTCTACCCAAACGGCCATCTGGCGCCGCGCATGGTCGGGCTCGACCCGACTACTTGGGAGCCGACGCGAGTGAAGCTCGGCGGGCGCCTGCTCAACGGGCTCGGCGAGGAGTTCCTGCACCGCTACGGGGAGGCCGATGGCGGCTCTTATGACACCGCCCGCGATATCCTGACCTATGCGATTTACAAGGAGGTCGAGGCCGGCCGGGGCTCGCCACATGGCGGCGTCTATCTGTCGTTCCAGCACATCGACGAGCAGAAGCTAAAGGATGCGCTCGGTCCGGTGACCGAGATCTTCGCGCGCAACAACATCAATCTCACCCGGCAGCCCGTCGAGATCTTCCCGATCGCGCATTACCAGATGGGCGGGATCGAGGTGGACACCGAAATGGCCTCCACCGTGCCAGGGCTTTATGCGGCGGGCGAGATCGCCGGCGGCGCGAACGGCGCCAACCGGCTGTCCGGCAACGCGCTTCCCGAAGCGCTGGTGTTTGGCGAGCGCGCCGGCGAGAGTGCCGCGAAATATGCCACGCGCAACAAAACCTCGCGCTGGGACGACAAGGCGGCGCAGCCGCATCTTGAACTCGTCCGCAAGGTCTCCGGACGCAACATCAGCGGCACGCGCTCGCCCGGGCAATTGATGGCCGAGGTCAAGGCGCTGATGTGGAGCAAGGTCGGCGCCTTCCGCAACGCCGCCGATCTCGAAGCTGCACGCGACCGCATCCACGCCATGCGGCAGAGCGAGCTCGACGAGTTGTCGATTGCGCCCGAAGCCGACTTCAACACCAGCGTGGTCGAGTGGTTCGAGCTGCGCAACGGACTTCTCGCAGCGGAAGCCGTCGCGACCGCGGCGCTGAACCGGCAAGAAAGCCGCGGCGCGCATCAGCGCGATGATTTCCCCAAGGCCGACGAACGCTTCCTCGCCAACCAGCGCCTGATGCTGGAGAGCGGCGAGATCGTCTCGGCATTCAAACGGGTGGGTGCATGACACCTGACGGCGCCACGCCGACCAAAACCGCGCGGCTGCGCATCTGGCGCGGCACCGACCGCGAGCACGGCCGCTATGAGGAGTTCAGCGTCGCCTTTGAGGACGGCGATTCGGTGCTGGATGGCCTGGTCCGCATCCGCCTCAACGACGATCCAGGCCTCGCCGTGCGTTTCAGCTGCTTCAATGCCAATGTCTGCAAGGAATGCACGATGCTGATCGACGGCAATGTCGAATACGCCTGCATCGCCAAGCTCCATGAGCGGGTGATCCAGCTCGATCCGCTGCCGAATGTCCCGGTCATCCGCGATCTCGTGACCAACACGCTGGCGCGCAAGGAACGGTTCTGATGCTTGAGGCACGGCGATCATGAAACCTGTCGCGTTCGACTACGAGCGGCCTTCGACGCTCGCCGATGCCGCGATGCTGCTCGGCCAGGCCAACGGCTTCTCCAAGGTTCTGGCCGGCGGGCAATCGCTCGGGCCGATGCTCAATCTGCGGCTCGCGCAGCCCGATCTGCTGG
Source organism: Rhodoplanes sp. Z2-YC6860 (assembly GCF_001579845.1). Lineage (GTDB taxonomy): Bacteria > Pseudomonadota > Alphaproteobacteria > Rhizobiales > Xanthobacteraceae > Z2-YC6860. The sequence goes on along the minus strand of NZ_CP007440.1, from coordinate 3,087,965 downwards.
TCGACATCACCGCGATCGCCGGACTGGCCGCGATCAGCGAGACGGCCGATCACCTTGAGATCGGCGCGTGCATCACCCACGCCAATATCGAGGACGGACGCGTGCCGGATCATTTCGCCGGCCTGATGCAGCGCGTCGCCGGCCGCATCGCCTATCGCGCGGTGCGCAATCGCGGCACGATCGGCGGCAGTCTGGCGCATGCCGATCCGGCAGCGGATTGGCTGTCGGCGCTGTCGCTGCTCGACGCCGAGGCCATCGTCTGGACGCCGCAAGGGAGCCGCTCCATCGCAGTGGCCGAGCTTACGGTGTCGTCGTTCACCACGGTGATCAAGCCGCAAGAACTGATCCGGGCGGTCCGTGTGCCGAAGCTTTCGGCTGGCGCGCGCTGGGGGTTCTACAAGTTCAGCCAGAAGGCCGGCGAATTCGCCCATACGATCGGCGGCGTGCTGCACGATCCGGCGCGCGGCAGGTTCCGCGCAGTGATCGGCGCGATCGAAACCGCGCCGATCGTGGTTGCCGACGCCACGTCGCTGTTTGGCGGAAAATTCGAGCCAGGCATCGCCGAGCGCCTCGATCAACAGACTGTGCTCAAGCTTCTCGATGGAAAGAACGTGAAGGACGAATACATCCGAAGCCTCGCCGTTGTCGCTTTGAAGCGTGCGGCCAATCAGGCGAGCGTGTTGTGAAACCGCTGTCTCTCACCATCAACGGCTGCGGCGTGCAGGCTCAGGTCGAGCCGCGGCTGAACCTTGCCGACTTTCTGCGGGAACATCAGGCGCTGACCGCCACGCATGTGGGCTGTGAGCACGGTGTCTGCGGCGCCTGCACGGTGTGGATCGACGGCGCACCGGCGCGCTCGTGCATCACCTTTGCGGCCGCAGCGAATGGCGCGGAGATCACCACGCTGGAAGGCTTCGAGAAGGACCCTGTAATGGGGCTGCTGCGCGAGGCCTTTGCCGACAATCACGGCCTGCAATGCGGCTTCTGTACGCCCGGCATGCTGATGACGGCGCGCGACATCATTACGCGGCTGCCCGATGCCGACGAGAAGCGCATTCGCCTGGAGCTTTCCGGCAATCTCTGTCGCTGCACCGGCTATGTCGGCATCGTCAAAGCGATCCAGAGCGCGCAGGCCGCGGCGAAGGCTGCGGGTTACGCCAAGCCCGCAGCCAACGGCCGCATCGGGCCGGTCGGCTCGCACGCGCCGACGACAAGGCAGGATTTCTCGCAAAGACCGGCTTCGAACACCGCGGCAAAACCGGCGGCGCTCTCGCTTACGGAAAATTTCGACGTTATCGACTGGGCCGCGGTCGAGCAGCAAGGTGTCGAGTTGCGCCAGTCCTTCGCGGTGCCCTTCGGGCGCGATCAGGTCTGGCGTTTCTTCGCCGATCTCGATCAGGTGACGCGCTGCATGCCCGGTGCGCGGCTGACGCGGCCGATGCAAGGAAGCCGCGCCGAGGGGGAGGTCAACGTCAAGCTCGGCCCGATCGTCAGCGCGTTTCACGGCGTGCTTGATGTCTCCCGCGATGACAGCCAGTTCCGCGGCACCGTGCGCGGCGCCGGCCGCGACGCCAAAAGCCCGTCGAGCGCGCGCGCCATCATCACCTATGCGGTGCAATCGAGCGGCGCATCGGCATCGCAGGTCGAGGTCGCGGTGAGGTTCCTCCTCTCCGGCGTACTGGCCCAGTTCAGCCGCTCCGGGCTGGTCAAGGACGTCGCCGATCACCTCACCCGCGTGTTCACGCAAAACCTCGAAGCCCGGATGTCCGGCCGGCCAGCCGCCGCCGAGACCGCGGAAACGCTCGACGCCGCCGCCATCGCTCGGTCGGCGCTATGGACCCGGATTACCGGCTTCGTGCGCCGATTTTGGAGCGGCTGAGCGCGCCATGCGGAATTCGCATTCGGTGCCTCGCATTCAGGCAATATCTGCTCCGGCAGATGCTCGAAAAGGCCGGACGCCCTCCCCTATAATTCGTCAACCCACCAGCACCGCTGACCCGGAGATCTGCCATGTCCGACAACAAACCCTATGACCTGCTGCTGCGCGGCGGCCATGTCATCGATCCTGCTTCAAGCATCAACGGCGTGATGGACGTCGCGGTGCGCGACGGCAAGATCGCGGCCGTGCAGAAGGACATCCTGCCGACCAGCGCCAAGGAATCCATCGACGTCCGCGGCCGCATCGTCATCCCGGGCATGATCGACACCCACGCGCATGTCTATCGCTATGTCAGCGGCCGCTTCGGCATGGACCCCGATCTGGTCGGCGTGCAATCGGGCGTGACCACCGTGATCGATCAGGGCGGCCCGTCCTGCATGACGCTGCCGGGCTTCCGGGAATTCATCGCCAAGACAGCCAAGACCCGCGTCTACGCTTTCCTGTCGTCCTATCTGGTCGGCGGCCTCGAAGGTCATCTCTATCCGACCCTTTATAGTCCGGACGGCATCAACATCCAGGCGGCTGTCGACGCCGCGAAGTCCAACCTCGATCTGGTGCGCGGCATCAAGGGCCATGCAGAAATCGGCGGCTTCGCGCGCTGGGGCATCAAGGTGCTGCAGATGTCGGCCGAGATCGGACGCAAGACCAACCTGCCGCTTTACGTGCACTTCGGCCAGCTCTGGGGCCTGCCGAAGAGCGGCGCCAACGGCGAGGACGCCGACACGATTCTCGAGCGCGTCATTCCCGAGCTGCGGCCGGGCGACATCCTGGCGCACCCGTTCACGCGGCATCCGGGCGGTTTCGTCAACCGCGAGGGCGAGGTGCACGAGGTGATCAAGGCTGCGCTGGCGCGCGGCTTGAAGGTCGACGTCGGCCACGGCAGCCACTTCTCCTACCGTCTGGCGCGCAAGGCGCTCGATGCCGGGATCGTGCCGGACACACTCGGCGCCGACATGCACGGCTACAACACTCATGTGCCGCCACCGCCCGGCACACCCGCCGAGCATGCTGACGATGAGGCCAATCCGTTCTTCGGTCAGGCCAAGTTCAGCCTCTCCCAGGCCATGAGCTCGATGCTGGCTCTGGGGCTGACACTTGAACAGGTTGTGCCGATGGTGACCACCAATGCAGCAGCGATGATCGGCAAACAGGACGAAATCGGCTCGCTGAAGCCTGGGCTCGACGCCGACGTGTCGGTGCTTGCCGACCAGCGCGGCAAGTTCCTGCTGCGCGACAACGAGAAGAACCAGGTGCTGGCCGAGCGCCTGCTACAGCCGCTGTTCTGCCTGCGCGCAGGCCTGCGCTACGACGCCACCGCCTCGATTCTGCCGGAGGCGATCGCCGCCTGACGCCCGCCACGGATTGGCAACAGCCCGGGCGCGCGAGATGATCGCGCGCCCGTTTCGTTTGGTCATTTCCTTGGCAATGGCGGGACCAAATGTCGCGACGTCCGCCAAGCCCTTGAAACGATAGGATTCTGTCGCGGCAAAGAACTTGCTTCTCGCAACCCCAGAATAGAATGGAGGTTGCCATGAACGTTCTGGGACGGATGCTGCTCGCGCTTGGCTTGCTCGCAGCACCAACCGCGCTCCACGCGCAGGACTGGCCGGATCGGACCATCACGCTGCTCGTGCCTTACGCGCCCGGCGGCTACACCGATCTGGTCGGCCGGCTGACCGCCCGCTACATGGAAAAGACGCTGGGCAAGCCGGTCATCGTCGAGAACCGTGCCGGCGCCGGTGGCATTGTCGGAACCCAGGCGGTCGTCACTTCGGCACCCGACGGTTACACATTCTGCGTTTGCAGCATTGGCGCGATCTCGATCGCGCCTTTTGCGCAAAAGATCCCCTATGACCCAGTGAAGGACCTGGCGCCGGTCGGCATCGTCAGCAGCATCGTGCAGGCGGTCATCGTCAAGAAGGACTTGCCGGTCAAATCGATGGCCGAGCTGGTCGCCTATGCGAAAGCAAACCCCGGCAAGCTGAATTACGGATCGAGCGGTGTTGGCGGTCTGACGCACTATTCGGTGGAGCTGTTCGAGGCCCGCACCGGCACGCACGTGGTGCACATCCCGTTCAAGGGCGGTGCCCCTTCGACGGCAGCCGTGATATCCGGCGATGTCGACTTCTCCTTCGCCAACATGACCGACGCGCTGCCGCAGATCGAAGCTGGCACCGTGCGCGGCATCGGCGTCACCTCGCTCGGGCGCAGCCCCTATTTGCCGGACGTGCCATCGCTGAACGAAACGGTAGCACCGAACTTCCTGGTCGAGACCTGGAATGCCATCATGGCGCCGGCGAAGACGCCCGACGCGATCATCAACAAGCTGTCGGACGTGCTGCTCAAAATGGCTGACGATCCGGAGATCAAGGAACAGATGCGCAAAGCCGGCGCCAACACTGTCAGAACCACACCGGCTCAGTTCCGCGACCAGATTGCGCAGGAAATGGCTCAGTGGAAGCCGATGGTCGCGGAGATCATGGCGAAGGAAGCTGCGAAGGAAAAGGCGCAGGCGGCGAAGTAGCCGCGTCGTGTTCTCGCAGCCAACGTAGCCATCATGTCCCCGGACTGAACAGTTGTCCCAGCCATCTCGCCGAGGCGACACTGTACCTCCCTAAGCGAGATGCGCGGGTCAAGCCCGGGCACGACAGCGGAGTCCAGCGCGAGCGCCCCCAGCTCAATTCTGCTTCGGGAACGAATACGGACTCATCTCGTCCGCAGTGCGGCCATTGGGGTCCCATTCCTGCCAGCGGCTCCAGACCCGCTCGCCTGCAGCCTGAGCCTGCCGGCGAAGCTCGGCGAAATCGATGCCGGGGATATTTCCGTTCTCCATCCGGACGATGCCATCGACGATCACCGTCTCGACATCGTCGCCGATGCCGCAATCGATCAGACTCTTGATCGGATCGCGCACCGGTCCCATGCGCAGCGTGTCGTTGCCGGTGAGTCCGATGATGATGATGTCCGCCTTGGCGCCGGGCGCGAGCCGCCCGATGTCATCGCGGCCGACCGAATGGGCTCCGCCCAGCGTCGCCGCTTCGAACACCTGCGCGGCCGTCGCAGACTTGAGATTGCCGCTCGCGACCTTGCCGAAGTACGACGCATTGCGCATCTGCAGGATCATGTCGCGCGGATAGGTGTCGGTGCCGAGCGCAACGTTGACGCCGGCCTTACGATAGCTCTCCCAGTTATCGAGGAAGCGCCCGCGCCTCGCGACGTTGACCGGACAGTGCGAGATCGAGCAGCGGTGCGAACCCATGATATCGAGATCGTGGGAGTCGGAATAGTTCACCAGCGGATTGTCGCAAGTGAAGTTGCCGTGGCCGACATTAAGCTTGTCCGACATCAGGCCGATCTTCTGCAGCAGCTCGATCGACGTCATCTGGTGCTCACGGATGATGTCGTAGACTTCGTGGATGTTGTAAGCCGCGTGGATCGCGACCGGCAGATTGCGCTCCTGCGCGGCCTCTGCGGCCTTGGTCATCAGCGCCACCGTGCAGGTCTCGATCTCGCGCGGCACCAGAATGCCGCGCACCCGGTCCGCATGCTCGCCCTGATAGCGCTCGATGAACTCGATCGCGAGATCGAACTCACGGTCGCCCGACGCTTCGTTCAAGACGCGGACGAGCTTGCCGCCCTCGCCGCCGACCCAGCGCCCACTGTCGAAACCCGGGCCGAGATAGGCGCGGATGCCGAGTTCGCCGACCACTTCGAGAAGCGCCTGCTGCACGCGAAGCTGGCTGCCGAACTCAACAAATGTGGTGATGCCGTTGCGCAAAAGCTCGGCAATGGTGAAGCGCGCGTTCAGCGTCAGCTCATCGGTCGCCGCATTGTCGTCCGGCCGCACATAGCGCACGTCGCCGCCAACCCGCGTACCCTCGCGCGGCACGCTGATTTCCAGGAACGGCTGACCGAAGTAATCGCCGCGGCCGATGTCGGAAATCAGCCGATGCGAAGCGCGGTGGCCGGAATGCACATGGGTGTCGATGAAGCCCGGCGCGACAAACTTGCCGCTGGCGTCGATTTCCCTGTCGACTTGGCCCTCGAAGCGTTCGCCGACGAAGAGCACCGAATTGCCTTCATAGACAAGCTCCGCATTGCGCCAGAGTGTGTGATGGCCGTTGGCATGACCAACGAGCCAGCCACATTTGATCCGGGTACGCATCAGAGTTTCACGCCGGCACTTTCGAGGAGCTGGCGCGCCCGCGCCCGCTGCTCATCGGAGATGACGAGCCGCTCGGCGAAATCCTGGCCGGACGGCCGTGTCGCATCGATGCCCATCTTGGTGACCGTGAAGGTCTTGGGATCGGAGGTCGGATCGAGAATCGCGCTCTTGCAGTTCGGCACCAACAGCACGTCCTTCTCGGCGCGCACGCGCGTCGCGATCGCCCACATCACGTCGTTCATGCTGTAGATGTCGACGTCCTCGTCGACCACGATGACCTGCTTGGTATAGAGCTCGGTGCCGAAGGTGGCCATCATGGCCATCTGCGGCTCGCCCTCAGCGATCTTCTTCATCGAAACGATCGCCATGAAGGCGCCGCACGTGGTGTGCGGCACATGCACCGCGCGCACATTCGGCAGGTTGCGCTTCAGCGCATTGAGGATTTCGCCCTCGCGGGTGATGCACGACACCAGAATGTGATCCTGCGACATGCCCGAGACGACGCTGTGATAGATCGCATCGCGACGCATGCGGATGCGCTTGGCGACAAAGATGTTCTGCGTGCTGCGATAGGACGCGTAGCCGGTGAACTCGCCGAATGGGCCTTCCGGCTCGTGCACACCCGCAAGAATCTCGCCCTCGATGACGATCTCGGCGCCGGCCGGCACCTCCAGGTCGGCGACGCCACAGCGCGCCAGCCGATAAGGCTCGCCGAACAGCCCCCCGATGATTTCGAACTTCCGCACGCTCTGCGGATAAGCGTAGACCATCGAACCCATATAATGCAGCGGATGCACGCCGATGGTGATCGCAACGGGCAGCGATTGGCCTTTCTCCTCGGCGCGGCGATGGAATTCGTAAAGCCGCCGCCGTGAATGCAGCGACACGCCGAGCCGGTTCTTGTCCTTCAGCATCAGGCGGTGAAAGCCCGTCGTGTCGACACCGGTCACCGGATCGCGCGCCGTGAGCTGGCCGGCAGTGATGTAAGGCGCGGCGTCGACGGTGAACTGCAGCGGTACCGGGAGCTTCCACAGGTCGATGTCATCGCCTTCGATGACGACCTCATCCCAGGCAGCGTTGCTGACAACCTCACAGGGAATGTACTTCTGACAGCGTTCACGGAAAGCTGTCGGCAACTCGGCTGGTTTGACGCCGAGACAAGCGGCCAGGAGTTTACGGTTCCCGGCGATATTGGTAACCACCGGCGTTGAGTGGCCCTTGAACTTTTCGAACATGATCACCGGACTGCGGCCGACTTTGTCGAGCTCGAACAGCATCGCGGTCGACTCGAACTTCGGATCGATTTCCTGCTGGATACGCAGGAATTCGTCGGGATGATCGGATTCCACCATGCGCAGGAAGCCACGCAGGCTCTGGTTGTCGATATTGGCTAGCGCCGTCATGGTGTCTCCAACTTGATCAACGAGCCGATAAAATATGCAATCTACGGGCCATTCACGGGTTTGTGCAGCCGCGCACACCACTGCGCAGCCGCCTATTTGCGGCTGGATCTCAGCGTGTCTCGCCAGCTCACCCTACTTCTTGATATCCTTCCGCGACCGCCGAGCAATGGCAAGATTTCGTCGATACGACGAATGGTCCGCATTGAGCGCTGCTGGCTGGTCTGCCGAGCTCAATCTTGCTCTGCTTCTCCGTTGATGGGACAGCGCTTCGAGGACGCAGCCCATCACCGCACGCGACCTGTGCGGATCGCATGGTCGTATCGGACGCGTGAGCGGCTTCTGATTAACTCACATTGTCATGGCGACATACGGCAGGCAACGCTGTTCCTGCATTTCTTGGGTGACGCCAGCCCCGAGATCCAACGGGATGCAGCCGTCCATTGTGTTGAGGACGAAATAGCGATGCCCACTCCAGACCCTTTTTGCCGAGCGGATGGCGGAGAGGATCAGGTCGTCGTCATCCTGCAGCGGCGGCGCTGCTTGGTCGTTTGTCGCGTCCGGCGGGTCCGACCGACATCCCGATGTTATTCGCAAATGAAGCCAGTTGGCTTTTCAAGCGTCTGAGTTGACTCGATCTCTCTTGAATAGGGCACATCCTGAAATTCAAAGTCTGCATCAATGGTCAGCTTTGATAAATTTCTTCGAACCTCTTGTCAGTTCGAAACTGGAAGGAATCGATACCAGTAAGAACTCGTCACCGGTGGGCTAGCTTCGGACTCGGTCACCGTGCACCCAGCGCGCGGACCGCAAGAGCTGCTGCCGAAGTGCGGTTTTCCACACCGATTTTATTGAAAATCTGCTCCAGATGCCCGGATGGCTGCTCTTTAGAAAGTGCAGCACATGGTCGCGTTTGCACGGCGTCGAGGCGTTAGCGTCACCGAATGGGCTCCGATAAAGGTCCGCGCAGCGCGCCTCATGCAGTCGCTTGGGACACCTCACGACGTCATGATGTTCATTGCACCGGCCGAGCAGTCGTTACTCAACGACGTCTACCTATGCTTGCCTGACAAGGGAATGCTGCAGACGCAATTCCCAGGATTTGTTTTGGTAGACCGGAGCGAATTGCCCGACAATTTGTCGACATTGATCGCGCGCGAGGATGGCTTCGAGAAGCTGTATCCGGACATTTATTCCAAGCGAAGCCGTGGCCGGCGCCGGCGGCGTGAAAAATGATCCGCGACTAATTTTCAATCACGTGCGCAACAAGCGGTCAGGCGTCCGTGACCATAAATTCAGCCGTCATTGGTATCGCCAACAAACCGCAACGCCAACTGGCCCGCTTTTTGCTCAACGTCAGTGTACTTGCATTGCAGCAGTCAGGAGGACGGCATGGGGAAGCATTTCGGGGCGCGGCCGACGCGGCGCGACGTGTTGCGCGGTGCAGCAATCGGAGCGCTGGCAGCCGGTGGTCTGGCTCGGCCGGCCATCGCGCAAACCCGCAATGTGACCTTGACGCTGCCCTGGGTGCCGGAAGGGCCCAATCTCATGACCTTCGTCGCCAAGGCGAACGGCTATTGGTCGAAGGAAAAGCTGAACGTCGATATCGCCAAGGGCACCGGTTCGGTCGGCGCTGCACAAGCCGTCGGCAATGGCCAGTTCCAGTTTGGTGTCTCCGCCGCCACAGCCGGACTGCAACAGGCGGCGCTTGGGCTGCCCATCGCGCAGATTTCCTGCTGCTCCTACGACGCCTTCATGGCGGTCGTCACCATGAGCGACAGCGGCGTGGCGAAACCAAAGGATCTCGAAGGCAAGAAAATAGCCTGCACCGCGAAATCGGGCGACTTTCCTTTCCTTCCGGTGTTTGCGGCGAATGCGGGCGTGGACCTGAGCAAGGTCGAAATTTTGCAGGTCGACCTCAACGTCAGGCAGCGGCTCTTGATTGAAAAGCAGGTGTCGGCGATCTCGGCATTCGCGCCTTCGGTCGTGCCGGGCTATCTCGCCAACGGCTTCTCGCCGAAAATCATGTTGTTCAGCCAATACAACCTCCCGCTCTTTGGCAATTGCCTGTTCACCCAGCAGGCACTGCTGGAGAAGGAGCCCGGGTTCTGCGGCGCGATCGCCGAGGGCCTGAACGAGGCCATCAAATTCGTGCTGCTCAAGCCGGAAGAGTCGCTCGACATCTTCTTCAAGGCCAATCCCGAAATGGCGCTCGCCAAAGGCGCGCGCGAGCTGAACAAATTGGCGCTCGATTTCTTCCGCTATTCCGTGATGCACGATGCGTCGAAGCAGAACGGCATCGGCTACGCGCCGCCGGCCGACTACAAGACTATGATGGACCTCGTGATGAAATACGTGGCGCCCGAGGGCAAGCAGCCCGATCTGGAGAAGGTCGTCTCCAACAAATACGCAGGCGGCGTCAAACTCACCGCCGCGGAGTGGGAGACCGTGAAGGCGTCCTGTTCGGACGTCACCAAGTTGCTGAGCTGAAGAAGCCGGCAGAAGGCCGCTGACACTGATGTCGTTCATCCGCGGCGACGGAGTGCGCAAGGTCTACGACCCCGACGGCAAGGCCGTCGAGGCGCTGCACAACGTCAACTTTCGCGTCGAACAGGGCGAGTTCGTCTCGATCCTGGGTCCGAGCGGGTGCGGCAAGAGCACGCTCCTGATGATCTCCGCGGGTCTGGAAGACATCACCGACGGCGCGCTCACCGTCGCAGGCGAGCCGATGAGCGGCCCGCGCGCCGACGTCGGCATCATGTTTCAGGATCCCACGCTGCTGCCGTGGAAGACCGTCACCGAGAACGTGCTGTTTCCGGCGCGCATCGCCCGGTTGCCGCTCGATCCGCTTCGCGAGCGGGCGAAGACGCTGTTGCGTTCGGTCGGCCTGCAATCCTTCGAGGAGCATCGCCCGCATCAGCTTTCCGGCGGGATGCGGCAACGCGTTTCGATCTGCCGGGCGCTGATCAACGATCCGAGCATCCTGCTGATGGACGAGCCGTTCAGCGCGCTCGATGCCATCACCCGCGACCAGATGAACGTGCTGCTGCTGGATCTCTGGCAGCAGCAGGTGGCGCGGACCGCGCTGTTCATCACCCACAGCATCCGCGAGGCCGTCCTGTTGTCCGACCGGATCCTGGTGATGACCAAGCGCCCCGCCACCATCGTGCAGGATGTCGTCGTGCCGTTTCCAAGGCCGCGCAGTCCGGAACTGGCGGAGACCGCGGAATTCAACCAGTTGTGCGGACGGCTGCGCGGCATGATCGAGGAGAGCCATGTCGGCTGAGGCGGTTGCCAATGCCGGTCTTCGGGCGCCGCCGTGGACCAGCGGCTTGCGGCGCCTCGCCGGCGAGGTCGCGCTGCCGACAGGCTTCATCCTGGCCTGCATCGCGGCGTTCGAAATTCTTGCGCGTGCGTTTGCCATTCCCGAGGTGCTGTTCCCCGCGCCGAGCCGCGTCGCAACCGCCCTCGTCGTCAATGCCCCGACGCTGGGCTACCATGCCGCGCTGACGATCCTGCAAGTGCTGGCCGCGCTCGTGGTGTCGCTGGCTGTCGGCGTCCTGATTGCGGCCGTCTTCACGCTGTCGCGTGTCATCGAGGACATGTTTGCGCCGTTGTTCGTCGTGCTGCAGATCGTCCCGAAGATCGCGCTGGCGCCCTTGTTTGTCGTCTGGTCCGGACCCGGCGTCGTATCGCATCTCACCTTTGCGGTCTGTCTCAGCTTTTTCCCGATCCTGGCCGGCGCCCGCGCCGGTTTCGAAGAGACCAGCGCAGACGCGGTGCGGCTGTGCCATGCGCTGCGCGCGAGCCGCTGGCAGACGCTGTTCCACGTGCAGCTGCCGATGGCGCTGCCCCAGTTGTTTGTGGGCGCCAAGGTCAGCACGACGCTGTGCATCATCGGCGTCGTGCTCGGAGAGTTCGTCTCCGCCCAGGCCGGCATCGGCTGGTACATCGTGCAGGCGGCCGCACTGTCGCAGACCACCAACATCCTCGCCGCGCTCGTCGTGCTGAGCCTGTTCGGCCTCCTGGTCTATGGCCTGGTCGCCGCCGGCGAGATCATGGTCCGGCGCCGGATGTTCGGGTGACGCAAATGCGGAAGCCGTCCAGCAAGGCCCAGCGCATCCTCCTGCCCCTCCTCACCTGCTGCAGCATTGTGCTGCTCTGGCAGCTGTCCGTGAGCAATGGATGGATCAGTTCGCTCAGCCTCGCCGCGCCATGGGAGGCCGTTAAGGTGGCCGTTGCCAGCATCGATGTCATGTGGCCTCACATCATGGCGACCGCCTACGCGACCGTATTGACCTTCGCGCTGTCATCGATCGGCGGCATGCTGCTGGGCGCGCTGCTCATGCACGGACGCATCTTCCGCCTCGCGGTCTATCCAAGCCTGGTCATGTTCCAGTTGCTGCCGAAAATTGCCTTGGCGCCGCTGTTTGTCGTCTGGTTCGGCGTCAACCTGATCTCGCGGCTGTCGTTTGCCGGATTCATTTCGTTCTTTCCGATCGTGCTGGCGACGCTGGCCGGCCTTCGCGCAACGGATCCTCTGGTGCTCAAGCTCTGCAAATCGGTGCGGGCGTCGCCGGCGCAGATCTTCTGGCAAGTGCGGCTGCCTTACGCGGTTCCGCTGATCATGAGCGGGCTCAAGGTCGGGATGACGCTGTCGATCACCGGCGTGATCGTCAGCGAGTTCGTCACGGCCCAGAGCGGGCTCGGCTACATCATCCTGTTTGCTTCTTCGAATCTGCAGATCGACCTGTTGTTCGCGGCGCTCGGATGGGTGTCGCTGATCGGCTTGCTGTCTTACGGAGCGGTGCTGTTGCTGGAGCGTCTCATCCAGTGGCGCCTCGGCGCTCCGATGACCGGCGGCCTTTCACTGCCGGGGGAAGCCGTGCCGTGAAGGCCAAGGGCAAGGCGCACCTGCCGGCTCCGCTGTTTGCCGACACGCCGCTGACGGAACGGGTTGGCTTTCTGATCCGCAGGCTGCACCAGATCCATGTGGCGCTGTTCGTGCAGGAGGCCGCCGAGCTCGACATCACGACGATCCAGTTCACCGCATTGTCGGTGGTCCATCAGCGCGGCGAAATCGACCAGAGCGAGCTTGCCGTGCATGTGGGCATGGATCGGACCAACGTCTCGGACGTGGTGCGCAGGCTTCTGGAGCGCGGCTATATGACGGTCCGCGTCAACCCGGAGCACGGCCGCAGGCGCCTGATCGGGCTCACCGCTGAGGGTATCGCCTTTCTGAAGAAAGCCGACCGCTGCGCGCAACGCGCCCAGGAGCGGACCATTGCGGCGCTGGCCGGACCGGACCGCAAGGTGTTTGCCGCGCTGTTGCGGCATCTCGTGCAGGAGCAGAATTCGCTCGGCCGCTCGCCGCTCCGCTTGAAGTAGGTGTTGCTTTCGTGAAGATGCAGAGACCGGGAACGACACATGGACCGCTTCAACCTCGGCACGCATTCGCTGGCGATCTCGACGACATCGCCGCAGGCGCGGCGCTGGTTCGATCTGGGGCTGAACTGGTGCTTCGGCTTCAACAAGAACGAAGGCATCAAGTGCTTCCGCAAGGCGCTCGAGTTCGATCCCGATTGCGTCATGGCGCATTGGGGAATCGCATTCGGCAGCGGGCCTTTCTACAACCTGACCTGGCGCGAGCATGGCGAGGCAGAGGCGAACGCCGCCACCAGGACCGGCTTCGAGCATATCGAGGCCGCGCGTGCGGCATCAGCCAAGGCCACGGACCTGGAAAACCGGCTGGTGGAGGCGATCGCCCGCAGGATCCAGAAGCCGCATTCGGTCCCTCCCGAGGAGTTCGACCGTTGGGATGACGATTACGCGGCTGAGATGCGCCGCGTCCACCACAGCCATCCGGACGATCACGACGTCATGGCGCTGCTGGTCGAGGCGCTGATCACGCGGACGCCGCGGCGCCTCTGGAACGTCAAGACCGGCAAGCCCGCGCAGAATTCGGACGTGATCGAGGCGCTACGGGTGTGCGACCGCGCCGTCGAACTGGCCGACCGGCAGGGCATCAAGCCGCATCCGGCGATCCTGCACCTGCACATTCATGCCCTTGAGATGTCCAACGAACCCCAACGCGCCATGCGCTCGGCGGATCTGCTCGCCACCATGTGTCCCGATGCCGGCCACCTGAACCACATGCCGGGCCATGTCTACATGCTGTGCGGCGACTATGAAAAGGCGAAGACCGCGAGCGAAAGGGCGCTCGTCGCCGACGACATGTATCTCGCCTACGCTGGTCCCTTGACGTTCTATACTGTCGCCTGCTCACACGACCTTCATCTGATGATGTATACGTGCATGTTCATGGGCCGGTATCGGGACTCGATCGACACCGCAGACAAGATGTGCCGCCTGCTGAGCAAGGACGTCCTCAGCGTCAAGGGCCGTCCCAAATTCGCGATGAGCCTCGAGGGCTACTATTCGATGAAAAGCCATGTGATGGTGCGTTTTGGACGCTGGCAGGAGATCATCGAGGAGCCTCTGCCGGACGATCCCGATCTCTATCTGGTCTCCACGGCGATGCTTCACTACGCCAAGGGCATTGCACACGCCACGCTCAGGCATTTCGAAGAAGCCGACGAGGAGCGCCGGCGCTTTCATCAGAGCCTGCAGCGCATTCCATCCGACCGCAGATTCTTCAACAACGACGCGCATGCCATCCTGGCGGTCGGCGAGAAGATGTTGGAGGGCGAGTTGGAATACCACAAAGGCAACCACGCAGCCGCTTTCGACCATCTGCGAGAAAGCGTGCGCCGCGACGACAATCTCGAATACATCGAGCCGTGGGCCTGGATGCATCCGCCGAGGCATGCGCTGGCGGCGCTGCTGATGGAGCAAGGCCATTTCGACGAGGCCGAACAGGTCTACCGCGACGATCTCGGCTTGAGCGGCCAAATCCAGCGCTGCGCCCAGCATCCCGACAACGTCTGGGCGCTTCATGGATTGGTCGAATGCCTGAAGCGGAAACCCGATCAGGCGGAATTGCCGGCGCTGGAGAGGAAGCTTGCCACGGCACTGGCCGCGGCGGACGTGCCGATTACATCCTCGTGCATGTGCCGCACGACCGTCAGCGATCACCAACCAGCCCACTGCTGCCATTAAATGACACGCTCCTCCCGGATAGCCATCATCGGTGCAGGACTTGGCGGCGCGACTGCAGGCGCGCTCCTGCAACGCGCGGGATTCGAAGTCCGGCTTTACGAGCAGGCGCAGACGTTCGAGCGTATCGGCGCCGGCATTCATGTCTCGGCAAATGTCATGAAAGTGCTTCGCTTGCTTGAGGCCGAAAAGCGGCTCAGCAGCATCGGCATCCACCCGGACACTTTCACCAGCCGCAAGTGGGACACCGGGGAAATCCTGTTCGAGCTGCCACTCGGCTCGTTAGGAGAACGGCAATACGGAGCAAGCTATATCACCGTTCATCGCAGCGACTTGCACGCGGCGATTCTGGAGAAGGTGCTGCCGGACAGTGTCGAGTTCGGCAAAAGACTGGCCGATGTGAAAATCGATCGCGGGATCGCGCAGCTCTCGTTCGCGGACGGCTCCTCCGCGGAGGCGGATATCGTCATCGGAGCCGATGGCGTGAATTCAAGGCTTCGCGAGGCGGTGGTTGGCCCGCGGAAAGCGCGCTTCATTGGAGCGGTCGCGCATCGGGCGATTTATCCTTCGTCGCTGCTCGATGGTTTGGAAGTTCGCAACTGCACCAAGTGGTGGGGGCCGAACAGCCACATCCTAATCTATTTCATCGAGCAATCGCGAAATGAGATCTACCTCGTCACCAGCGCCAAGGGCGAATGGCGTTCACCGGCCTCCTGGGAGTATTGCGATCGTGACGAGGTCTTGCGTGCGTTTGACGGCTTTCACCCCGAGGTTCGCACCGTGATCGAACGGGCGCCACAGCTCACCAAGTGGCCGATCCTCGATGTCGAGCCGCTGGAAAAGTGGACTGAGGGACCGCTGGTTCTGATAGGCGACGCCTGCCACGCGATGACGCCGTACATGGCGTCGGGGGCCGCGATGGCGATCGAGGATGCCGCGGTGCTGGTGCGATGTCTGGTGCAATCCGGTGATCAAGCCACGGCCTTCGGATTGTATGAGGCCACGCGGAAGCCGCGCGTTCGAAAAGTGCAACAAATATCGGCGGAAAACACTTTTCTGCGCCTGCCAACCGACCCGAGCTGGGTTTTCGGTTACGACGCGGCGACGATTCCGCTCGGAGCTTACACGCCGTAGTGGCCGCCGATACTTCGGCTTGGTCTTTGGCGGGATTCCTGTTGACGGAGTCCGGGCATTGATCCGCACTACCTCTTCCCCAAGCTCTTTCTGACGCGCAGCAACTTTCTCCGAAAGGAGGTTGCGCGTAGCCATTGTGTTCCTGGAGCGGCGTTGGACAGCTGCGCTGCGAACCTTAAATATCCTCTGCCGTACCCTGTTCGTCGCGTGATTTGCCGGCCAACCCGAGTTCAGCCAGCACCGGCAAGATGCTCGCAGGCTCGGTACGCTGGTCGTAATCAACAGCTGACCGAGATCGAGGTTGCCGAGCTCACCGACGGTCAAGATCGCGCTCTCTCCGGTCACAAGAAAGTGCAGGCGTACAAAGGTTACGCGAAGAAGTCGCTCGAACGCGCGCTCCCTGCGACGCGCAAACGCTACGCGCATTTGCTGGAGAACAGGCAAGCAACAAATTTGCAGAAAATGGCGGATTCTGATTTGCAGAAAATCCCAGAAGAACAAAACGACACAGCGGCAGAACTGTTTTAGTTTCAATGCGTTGGTGATGGCTGGGGCGCCTGGATTCGAACCAGGGGATGGCGGAATCAAAATCCGTCGGACACTTCGCGCATCGCGTTGATTGAGCTTCCGAATAACCATCAATCCGCCAACGCTGTGCCGACAATTGTGCCGGCCGTCCATTACGTCGGCTTCCGCGACGATCGCTTCTGGAACGCCTATCGGATCTGGGGCGGTCCGCGAATCATCCATCGCTGGTGGGACAAGCGGGCTCAACGCGAGATCGGCCCCGACGACATCGTGATCTTCGCTGAAGGCGACTGGCGGCAAGAGCCGAAGCCCTTCAACGCCCCTGACATCACCGAAATAGAAAACGCGCCCTCGCCTCTTGTTCCCCAATCCCCCAGGGCATCGGCGCGGCCGGATCGAAGATCCTGCCCAGATCATCGACCGGCACCCCTTTCAAGCGCAGCGGCCAGCACACGCGGCGTGTCCGAACAACAGGCAGGAAACCATGCCAAAAATCGAAACCATAGCTGATGGCGTGACCATCTACCTCGGAGACTGCCGCGAGATCGTCCCGACACTCGGGCCGGTTGATGCCGTGGTGACCGACCCGCCCTATGGCATTGGCTTTGCAGCTCAGCCTACCAAATGGCAGCGCCGAGCTGGGAAAACTGCCGAGTCGTGGGATGATATTACGGTTGATGGGCTGACCGATCTTCTTGCCTGCGGCAAAAAGCAGGTGGTCTGGGGTGGCAACTATTACAGCCTGCCGCCGTCTCGCGGTTGGCTTTCTTGGTTCAAGCCCGACGCGCCTCCCAGCATGGGCAACGTCGAGTTTGCTTGGACCAACCTCAACCAGAACTCACGCCAGATTAACTGCTCCATTGGAGCCACGAACGCCGAGCGCGTAGGCCACCCTACGCAGAAGCCGCTCGCGGTCATGAAGTTCACCCTTGCTGAAATCGGTGCAGCATCGCTGATCCTTGATCCATTCATGGGCAGCGGCACGACCGGAGTCGCCGCTGTGCAGATTGGGCGCCGATTCATCGGGATAGAGATCGAACCCAAGTATTTCGATATCGCCTGCCGCCGCATCGACGATGCCACGCGCCGTCCAGACATGTTCGTCGATATCGAGCGCCGTGGCGCAGAAATCGAAGACGATCTCCAGCGGCCGACATTCGCAAGCCTTTGGGAAAAACCATTCAAAGAAGCTGCAGAGTGACGGTGATGGGCCGTCTGAGGGATTAAGTCATGAAGATATCGAAAGAAAACGCCCTGCTCGATAGGCTTTTCGACGAGGCGCACTTCGACCTCAACCCAGACCAGGACTCATGCCCGGATTGCGGCGACGAAGGTTACGTCCATGACTGCATCGATGGGTTCTGCCAGGACGCGGAAGTTGGCTGTGAGGATTGCACACGGCGTTGCGTTGAGTGTGCGCGATTCGAACAGTCGATCCGGCGCCACGTAGAACTCGACGTGCTGCGCTTCATGAGCTTGCCGCTGGCGAAGGAATTTCTTCGGCGCTGCAATCAATGGAGCAACAAGATCACCGAGCGGGCTCTGTTGGCAAACCTGCACGCCGGCCGCGTCGGGCGCAAGGAATTCTCCGACCAGGAGCGCGCCGATAGCGCTTGCTGGGTCGAATGCCTGCTTTGAGCCCCAGAGGAGAGGTCTGCGAGCATGAGCAATGAACCGCCGCGCAGAATAACGTCTGAGGCAATGCGCGCTTTGGCGAGCAAGCTTGAACGGTCCTCCGGGTGGTCTATCGGCTATTTCTACGGCAGTGAGTACCACCAGCTCTCCGACCTAGACCACAATCAACGCCGCGCGATCATTGATGGGCTCCGCACAGAAGCCGACAAACAGTCCGGCGCGAGGCAGCCAGAACAGCTTGGCGGCATGGATTGGTGAACAGTGATGCGCCCTGACGAAACGCTTGCAACAAACGGAGGGAAAAATGGAACGAATTGAATACCGCAACGTGATCGACAAGACCGATTGGAAGCGCGGTCCGTGGAACGATGAGCCCGACAAAATCCAATGGCAGGACGCCGAAACCGGACTGGCATGCCTGATCGTGCGCGGGCCTGTTGGGGCTCTATGTGGCTACGTCGGTGTCCCGGCCGGCCATCCCTTCCACGGTTTGGACTATGGCTCGTGCCCGCAGTCTTGCGGCGGCGACTACTGCGATCATCGGCCGGAAAGCAGCCTGGACGCCCATGGCGGCATCACGTTCGCTTCTGGCTGCTCAGACCTGAGCCGCGACAGATGGGAGAAGTGGCGTTCTCGAAAGCCAGAGCTTGAGCGCGATGCGAAAAAATATCCCTCCGGGGATGCAGCCCAATCCCTCAAGGAGTGGACCGGCTGCTTCGACAATTACGAAGCCTGGGCCGAGCGCGGACACGCTCGCTTCATCTGCCATACGCCGGGGCCGGGTGAGCCCGACAACACTTGGTGGTTTGGGTTCGATTGCGCCCATGCTGGCGATATCTGCCCCAGCATGAGCCGCCTGGGCCTTCGCTCGATGAGCGGCGACTACGGCGAGGTCTATCGGGACATCGATTACGTCACCGCCGAGTGCCAGAAATTGGCCAAGCAGCTCGCCGCGCGTCGGTGACCGCCGCTTTGCGGCCTATTGCAAGGAAGGAGACAGGAAATGGCTAAGAAACTGCCGAAGGAAATTCTGGTCTATCAATGCGACGAAGCTGACGGCGAGCCCGTCTACGCTGTGGCACGCAATGTCAACGAAATCCCGGAAGACTACGATGGCGCCGAGGTCAGCGTGTACACGATCAATCGCTCCTACAAATTCGGCGTCACGCGCACGCTAAAGTGACGTGATGGCTAGACACGGAGACGCAGCGATGCCTGTCGAATGGTTCTGCACCCTGAAGTGCCCGAGCAAAGAACAGTGCAAGCACCGCAGCGAGCAAGGGAGCTGCGCCTACGAGTATGACGCCGCTGACTATAGCGACGGCACCAAATGGCTTGGCGAAGGCGACCCGCCGCGTCGATGGACCGGCGTTGGCGGCACCATCGTGTATCGAAGCTTCGCGGACTACTGCGACTAGATCAGATACGTGTCGAGACAGGCATGAAGCTTTCGAAACGACGACTTGAGAGCTACCGGCGCGCGGAGAAGGTCGCGCAGGCCTCGCGCCATCTGATGACGGCCGGAGCCAATCCGAAGCAAGAGGTCTGGGATCTGTGGACCGGCTGCGTGCTCGATTGGATGAACGTCACCGGCAAGCAGCGCTACGACATCCCGAAACGGCGGCGAAGGGCCGCATATAGGTAGGCTGCGATGACTCGCACCGAAATCCTCCTGACAATGCACGCTCAGATATCGCGACGCATATTCCGCACGATGCAACTCGGCGGAAACGTGAAGCAGCTCACGGCAATGGAAAACGAAGGCCTGATCTGCTCGCAGTCGCGCTATCGGCGCGGACGGCAGCGCGATTGGTTTTTGTCGGATGAACAGCACGCCGCGCTCGGCTTCCTGTTCGGAAACAGCAGTAGAGCGACGGAGAGCAGCGATGGCCGATGAAAATATCCGGGTTCGATTCAAAGATCAGGAGTTCATCTGGCTGAAGAACGATGACGGTTCTGGCGCGCTGGCCTACACCAGCCATATCGACAGCGACGGCCATGTGAATATCGAAGATGCCTTCTCGTCCGACTCGTTCGCTCACGTCATCGACGGCGAGATTTGGCGATACAGGCGAGTAATCGGGCGCGTCGAAGATTTGGAGCTTTTGCCCGCGCTGCCGTCAGGTCATCAGCAGTCACGGAGCGAATGACATGGCAAGAGCCGAAGATTTCAAGCGTGCCAGAGTTTCCGAGGGCGAAGTGGCCGACATGCGCGCCGAGATCGAGCACCTTAGCGGGCTAATCGCCCGGCCATACGTTGGCGCGTGGCTTGATGAAATCTTGGTCGAGGCCGCGCACCAGCGCGACCGATGGGGCGCCGAGCACGACACTGGCAAGGCGCCCGAGGATTGGTTCTGGCTGGTCGGTTATCTCGCCGGCAAGGCATTGGCCGCGCACAAGGCCGGTGACCTGAATAAGGCCCACCACCATACAGTCTCAACCGCCGCCGTCTTGGCGCATTGGGCCGCGCAGATCAGCGGCGATGAGAATGTCATGCGGCCGGGCATCGGCGCCGAAAAGATCGCCTGCGTCAGCGCAGAGTGACGCACACATCACATCTGCTTCACAAAACATAGGAGACATCGATGGATTTGAAACAGCACCTAATCCGGCAAATGGCCTTCAGCCACGCCACCTTTGGTCCCGGCGAGCGGACCGATGGCGTAATCAATCACATCAAGAAAGAGTTGATCGAGGTTCATGACGCTCACGGCGATGCCGCCGAGTGGGTTGACGTTGTAATCCTCGCCCTGGATGGACTGACGCGCCGCCTCGCCTTCTGCAACGGCGAGCGGAACGACCCTCAGTCCGTCGCTGAGATCGCCTGCAATATGATCATCGGAAAGCAGACCAGGAACGAAGGTCGTCAGTGGCCGGACTGGCGCACGGCTGACCCAACCAAGGCGATCGAGCACGTCCGCAGCAAGATCAACCCAATGGTCAAGACGTTCGAGCGCTAGAGGCCCGTGACGATGACTTACCTATCAGCACCGCGCGGCCAGAATGTTTTTTGCTGCCAATGTGGCCAAGAGTATTTCATAGAGCCCGATCGGTGCGAGGGCTGCGGATGCCTTGGCTTTCAATTTGCGAAGCCAGCGCTTCGTGACGGTGAGTGTGCTAGCGCCAGCAAGGAGAAATCATGAATATCTATACCTGCGTCGACCACGATGGGCATTGGGTCGGGGTGGCGTCCGTGATCGTGGCTGAGACCGAGGACCAGGCTCGCGATCTTCTTGTCGCCGAACTGGCGACGCACGGTCTCGACCAGACCAAACCTTTCACTCTGCGCCGCATTAATGCGGACGCGCCCAAGGCGTTCGTCCTTCAAGACGGCGACTACTGATGACCACAGACCGCCCGAAAACGGAGAGTGGGATGGCAGAGTTTTCGACCCGCGAAAAGCACGCTCTATTGGATGCCGCAATGATCTTCCAGGAACATGGTATCGAGATCGCGTTGCCCTGGGAGGGCGACCTTGACGATCTGGACCGTGAGCGATTCCAAACCCTGAGAGACGCCTGCCGCGCCTATCACGCCATGATGAACGGCGGCACGGTGCCCGGCATGGCTCCCGTGCGGTCATAAGCGAGGACGCAACAAGTGGCAGACATAACCTGGGCTGATCGCATCGCCAATCTCACCAAGGCCCTGGGGCGCAAGCCAACCCTGCAGGAGATGCTTGATGCTGCGCAGGTCCACCAGATGACGCCGGCCGAGATCGAGGCTCAACGCCAGTCGTGGGTACGCGGCATGACAGCGCGGTGCGAGCACGGCGAGTTGGATTTTGAGCAATGCCCGAAGTGCCGGGCCGCACATGGGCAATCTGCGCCACAAAACGGGGAAGGCAAATGACCTACGACCAATGGAAATGCACCGACCCGCGCGAGTACGAGCCAGAGGCGGAAGAATGCTTCCATGAGGACTACGAGGAAACCAGCGAAGGTGTGTGGCATTGCGCCCGTTGCGATTACCGCTGGTGGCCGAGCGATGCGGAAGTGGCGCACCATAGGTTTCTCACTGTCGAATACGACAAGCACTGCCAACGCATGGAGCGCCGTGCGAAGATCGAATACTACGTAGGCAAGCTCGCGTTCTGGCGACGCTGGCGGAAGCCGACATCAATCGATGACGAACTTCCGTTCTGACCGGCGCACATAGATGATTTGCGAGGGATCGGTTGTGGGCACTCAACATCAACCTCGCAGAAGAGCACCGCCCTGCCGAAACACATGCCCAGCTAGGCCATCAAAGGGGCGGTTGCTCGCACTCAAGAGATCGGCGAACCAACGTAACGAAAGCTAAGGCCTCTCTCCCATCCGCCAAAGCTCCGTTGTGATATCGCGATATTTCAAATCGTCTTTTGAAACCGACCGCGCCCACGCGAGCCAGCGGTCGAACGTCTCTCGCAGTTTTGCCCGAGCCTCTTCCAGGGTTTCGGTGTGCCCGTACATTGGCCCGATCGAGAGATCGGCAGTCAGGCCATTGACGCCCCAGAACCAGGCTTCGGTGTTGCCGGCCATCATCGTCTTGTAGATGCGGCCCACCATCTGCTCGCCGGCATAGATGTGGTAGTCGGGGCGACCGCCGTGCAGGTCGTCTTGGCGCTGCGGCTCCCGAACGCCTCGACCAAGGCGCATTGGTAATTGTTGACCTCGGAGCGCATGCTTCCGGTCGGGGCCTGCGCCTCACCCTCCCTACGAGGTCTGTTGTTTTGAATTCTCGGTTTCCGGAAAGAGTGTGATTCACCTTGCAATCGGCGGCGACGATAGCCACTCGATCAACGACACGCGTCTAATTGCGATTGATCTGCCCGGCGGATGGTGGGTAGTCAAACAGACCGAGGTTTCAACTTGGCAGTTTACCGCCCAGCAAATCGGACAACTATCCGATCTGTTGTTTGACAATACCCTAGCGGCCACGATCAAGCAGTCGGTCACCAAGGCCACGCTCAATTGGCACGAAGGCAAGGATTTCCCGGACCTTGTCGCGGTGGGAATTTCAATCGCTCGGGCTGGTGGTGGCGTCGGTCAACACAACAGGGAGGAGCTGAACATGACGAAGCGACCACTGCGAGCCTGGATGCGCGACAAGCTGCTGCAGCACGCCAATACGGTCGTGCAGCCGGCGGCAGAGAAAGCCGCGCTCGCGAGCGCATACCTGAAGGCAGTCGCGCTCGTGAAGCCCATCATCGAGAAGAAGTACCCGCCGCGCGACATGCGCGTGCTGGAACGCTACCGCTCCGTATCCGGCTACACCGAGTTCAAGCTGCAATCGCCGGACGGAACGGTCGATCAGTTCACGTTCGAAAAGGACGACCGGCCGCTCACGCCGTACAACACGGAGTATCGGCAGATTTATCTGGCCGACGCCCGCGCATTTGCTGCCGTGGTCGCGTGGTCGGCGGCAAGCGACGCTTTCAAGAAGGAGCGCCAGAAGCGCCTCGACGCGTTC
Source organism: Rhodoplanes sp. Z2-YC6860 (assembly GCF_001579845.1). GTDB lineage: Bacteria > Pseudomonadota > Alphaproteobacteria > Rhizobiales > Xanthobacteraceae > Z2-YC6860. The sequence goes on along the minus strand of NZ_CP007440.1, from coordinate 3,064,597 downwards.
AGCTCGCTCGTGCGCTCTGTCTCATACGTAGAGGACGTTGCCGAAGTGTGGCCCGAGGCCGCAGCACTCCTTCCGGCCCGCGAACTGACCGCTCCCGTCGCGCCCGAGCAGATCGCCATCATCAAGGCCGACATGAAGGAGCGAAAGGCCGCCTAGCCGTTGAGGAAAGACTTCATCAGCTCGACTCCGCAGCAAGAGCAACGTGGTTCTCCAAAATGTCCCGTAACCAATCCCTCGCTCTCACCCAAGCCATTCAATCTCATCTGGCAGGAATGCCGGTATGGGCATTCGAGATCATCGAACCCGCCCCGGTCGAAACCGACATCGACGACTGCATTCTCAACTACGACCCACGCAACGACGACGCACCGCTGTTCTGTGACATCCCCGATCCCTGCCCTGATCAACGCAATCCGGTTGGAGATCATGTCTTCGGCGGCCCGAATGACAGGCATTGCGTTTATTGCGGTCAACGAAGCGGGTTGGATCGATGAAAGAACTAGCCGTTCTCGCGATTTTCATTGGATGCCTACTCGCATTCCTTTGCGGCTTCCAATGGCTCGACAACTGGCACAAGCGCAAAGCGTGGCGCGACGCGGAGAAGTATGCACGAGACCACATGCGCGCGCTCCACGGCGTTGAGCAAGACGCCAACGGCCAATGGCGGAAAATCAGATGATCCGCTCCCGCCGATCCGAGTTCACCAAAGAGACGAAGCGCGAAGCCTTCGCTCGCTCGAACGGCATTTGCGAATGTCATCGGATTCCAGAGCTCGGCCGGCCGCAAGGCTGCGGCGTCATCCTCCGTGTCGGCCACATCAACTATGAGCACGTATTTCAGGACGCCCTTGGCGGCGATAACAGCCTTGAGAACTGCGCCGTCCTCGCCCGCAACTGCTGGCGCGAAAAGACCGACACCATCGATCTGCCGGTGATCGCGAAGAACAACCGCGTCGCCGATGGCGCCCGCGGCATCCGCAACGACCGCTCCATCACCGCTTGGCGTGTCAGTGGCGGCATCAAGCGTGTCGGGAGGGCTCGCTGATGCTCGACGCCACGAAGCAAGCGATCTTGGATGGTCTGGCCCTTCACCCCAACGGGGCTACCGCCAAGGAGCTCGGCCAAACACTCGACTGGCATCCGACCCGGACCAGCCAGCGGCTGGGCATCCTGTTTTTCGCTGGCGTGCTCGACCGCGCCGAAGTCGTCCATTCATCCCGCAGGTTTGAATATCGCTACCGGCTGAAGCCGCCGGCCGAAGAGACGCGGGCGCAGTGGCGCGGTGATGTCCGGCTTGCTGATCGCATGACCGAGGAGGTGGATGGACAATGAGCCCTCCCGTCAAAGCCTCCGAGATCGCCGACGAGTTCGGCTTCACCAGCCGCCACTGGATCAAGATGGCAGCGGCAGGCAAGATACCCGGCGCACGCCAGCCTTCAGGCCCGGGCGGCTGCTGGGTGTTTGACCTGCGTGAGTTTCGTTTGTGGTGGGCCTCGCGTGAGCAGGGGGAGAAAGCCCGATGGCCAGTATCTATCGCCGCGGCAAGACGTGGTGGGGCCGCATTCAAAGAGGCAACAAGGAATACCGGGAACCACTCGAAACGCGATCTCAAAGCGTCGCTCGCAAACGTCTTACGCAATGGATCGACCGGCTAGATGCCGCTGCATGGGGCGAGAAACCAAGGGTCACACTCAATGAGATCGCCGACCGCTTCACGAACGAGCACCTTCCGAACATCCGGCATCAGTCGGCCCGGCGCTATGGCGTTTCGCTCATCCACCTCGACCGCGAGCTGGGGCACCTGATGCTCGACTCCATCGGCTCGGCAGAACTCATCGCTTTCGAGACGTCGCGCCGCGCCGATGGCGCCGCCGCGCCGACGATCCGCAGGGATCTGGCGTGCCTGTCTTCGATGTATGGTTTCGCAATCGAGCGCGAGATCGTCGACAGCAACCCGGTCTCGGCGTTCCTGAAGCGCGCCAAGAAGCGCGGACTTCGCGAGAACGAGGCGCGCACCCGCTATCTCAAGAAGCCCGAAGAAACCAAGCTGGTCGCCGCAGCCTCGCCCAGGCGCACCGAGACGGATGAGACGATCCGGCGTCGCGCAAAGAAGAAGCACAAAGGCCCGCGCAACGACGCCATGCTCGAGGCCGCCATTGTCGTGGCCATCGGATCGGGCCTTCGCCTTCGCGAGCAGTTCGACCTGACCTGGGACTATGTCGACCTGCCTGGACGCCTGATCCGGATTCCGGGCGAGCGCGCCAAGGGCAAGAGATCGCGTGATGTGGTGCTGCTCGATTCCGCAGTCGAGGCCCTGAGCGCCCTGCCGCGCCACTTCCGCTCCAAGCTCGTGTTCTGGCATCGCGACGGCGCCCGCTTCCGTCACCTGGATCGAGGCTTCAAGGCGGCCGCCACGCGCGCCGGCATCAAAGATGTGCGCTGGCACGATCTGCGCCGCACGCACGGTTGCCGACTCCTCCAGGATCACGGATGGTCGATGGAGATGGTGCAGGCGCAGCTCGGCCATCAGAGCATCAAGCAGACGGAAAAGGCTTACGCCTTCCTCGAAGTCGAACAGCGTCTCGCGCGTGCCGACAATCGTGCCGGTCATGAGTCGGAGCGGCCCGCCGCCGCAAAAGACCAAAAGGCGAATTCTCGAACGAACACAAATAGAACGGCATGATCGACTGTGCCGGTTTTTGTGGCGGCGAATATTCGCTCTCCGTTCCCAATGTTCCGATCTATCGATGCTGAAAATGGCTGAAAAATCGCGGGAAATTGGCTGGGGCGCCTGGATTCGAACCAGGGGATGGCGGAATCAAAATCCGCTGCCTTACCACTTGGCTACGCCCCAATGCCGCGGCGTTGCGTCATTGGCCGATATCTTTGCCCGCACCGTATAGCGGCGCACCTGCTTCCAATCAATGCAAGCTGTGGGAGGCGGTGGATGCTCTTTATAGAAATCTGCCCCGCGGCTACGCTCCTATCGGAAAAATCGCGGGGGTGACGGATGCGTCTGAGGCCTTTGGCGTTGCTCGCAGCACTGGCGCTGCCACTGGGAACAGGCTCCGCCGCGGCCCAACCGGCGTCCTCGAAGGTCATGCAGATCTACGTGCCGTTTGCACCCGGCGGCTCGGCCGACGGCATTGCCCGCATCGTAGCGACTGAACTGGGCGCAAGCCTCAACCGCCAGGTGGTGGTGATCAACCAGCCTGGCGCCGGCGGCACCATAGGGCTGATCACGGCGTCGAAGGCGGCGCCGGACGGCGACACGCTCGCCATCGCGGCCGTCGGCGCCCTGGTAATCAATCCGCATCTGCCCACCTCGAACGCATTCGATACGCTGAAGGAGCTTGCACCAGTCGCCAAGCTGATCGAGATCCCGATTGTGTTGGTGTCGAGTTCAAAAGGCGAACTGAAGACGCTGAAGGCCGTGATCGAACGCGCCAAAACCGCCCCCGAGGGCGTCAGCTACGGCACCACCGGCGTGAATTCGAGCCAGCATCTCGCGGTCGAACTCCTGAAGAAGGCGACCGGCGGGAATTTCGTCCACGTGCCTTATCGAGGCAGCGCGCCCGCGGTGACTGACGTGCTCGGCGGCCAGATCCCGATGGCGTCGGTTGATCTCACGTCCGCTCATGAGCACATCAAGGCCGGCAATCTCGTGGGCCTCGGCGTCACGAGCGCAACCCGTTCCAAGATGGCGCCAGACATTCCGAGCATCACGGAAGCCGGCGTGCCGGGCTTCGGCGGTTCGGCGAGCTTCATCGGCCTCCTCGCGCCGGCCGCCACGCCGCCCGACAAGATCAAGGAGATTTCGCGGGCGGTCGGCGCCGCCTGGGCACGACCCGACGTGCAAGCCAAGGTGGCGCTGCTCTCGGTCGAGCCGGCCTACGAGAACGAAACCAAGTTCGGCGAACTCCTCCACACCGAATCCGACAAGTGGAAGGCGTTGCTGGCGACGCTGCCGCCGTCGAAATGACTATTCCGATTTGATGCAGCCATCCTTCACGACGCGCTGCCATTTCATGTCCGCAGGCATACAGGCGCCGAATTCGGCCGGCGATGGCCTCGTCTTGAGATCCAGGACGGCAACCATAGCGCTGCCCACCATGATTGACGACGCAGCCTCCAAGACTAGGATCACGCTATGACATACCGCGCCCCGGTCGCCGACATCGCCTTCACGCTCAAACACGGCGCGGGGCTCGCGCCCGCCCTCGCGCAAGGCAGCACGCTCGGTGCGGACGACGTCGACGCGGTGCTGGACGAGGCGGGAAAGTTCGCGACCGAAATCATCGCGCCGCTCAACACCGTGGGCGACAAGTTCGGCACGCCGTTCAAGGACGGCAAGGTCACCATGCCGCCGGGCTGGAAAGAGGCCTATCAAAGCTGGTTCAAGGCCGGCTGGAACGCGGTGTCGCTGCCGGAACAGTGGAACGGACAAGGCCTGCCGAACGCGCTGAACGCCGCCTGCATCGAGATGTGGAATTCAGCCTCGATGGCCTTTGGCATCGGCCCGGTGCTGACTATGGGTGCCGCCGAAGCGCTCAACGCGTATGGCTCGGACGAACTGAAGCAGACGTATCTCGAGAAGCTCGTGACCGGCGAATGGATGGGCACGATGCAGCTCACCGAGCCGCAGGCGGGCTCGGACGTGGGCGCACTCCGCACCAAGGCCGAACGTGCGGCCGACGGCACCTATCGCATCACCGGGCAGAAGATCTTCATCACTTACGGCGAGCACGAACTCACCGACAACATCATTCATTTTGTGCTGGCTCGCCTTCCGGATGCGCCGGCCGGCAACAAGGGCATCTCGCTGTTCCTCGTGCCGAAGTTCTTCGTCAACACGGACGGCTCGCTCGGCTCGCGGAACGACGTGCGCGCACATTCCATTGAGCACAAGCTCGGCATCCATGCGTCGCCGACCTGCACGATGATCTACGGCGACAACGGTGGGGCAACCGGCTGGCTCGTCGGCGAAGAGAACCGGGGCCTCGCCTGCATGTTCACGATGATGAACCTCGCGCGGCTATCGGTCGGCCTGCAGGGCGTCGGCATCGCCGAGCGCGCCACGCAGCAGGCACTGACTTATGCGCGCGAGCGCAAGCAAGGCCGAGCCCTCGGAGCGACCTCGGGTTCGAGCCCGATCATCGAACACCCCGACGTCAAGCGCATGCTGCTCACCATGAAGGCGCTGACGCGGGCGGCCCGTGCGATCTGCTACGCCACCGCTGGCGCGATCGATGGCAGCCACGGCGCAGGTGACAAGGCAAAAGCCGCCGACGCCCGAGCGGCGCTGCTGACGCCGGTCGCCAAGGCTTTCTCGACCGACATCGGGATCGAAGTTGCCTCGCTGGGAATCCAGGTCCATGGCGGCATGGGCTTCATTGAAGAGACCGGCGCGGCGCAGCATCTACGCGACGCGAGGATCGCCGCCATCTACGAGGGCACCAACGGCATCCAGGCGCTGGACCTCGCGCTGCGCAAGGTGCCGCTTGGCGATGGCGCCGTCGTGCGCAGCTATATCGGCGAACTTCGCAACACGGTGAAGGCCGTGCAGGCTGCCAACGACCCGGCGTTTGGTACGACCGGCGCGAAACTCGCCGAAGCCGTCGACAGCCTCGACCGCGCCACAACATGGCTCCTTGGCAAGATCGGCACCGAGCCAAAGTCGGCTCAGGCCGGCGCCACGCCTTATCTGCGCCTGTTCGGCAACGCCGCCGGCGGCTGCATGCTGGCCGACGAGGCGCTGGCGGCGCTGCGGGTCGCAGAGGGGGAGCCCGCCTCACGCGTCGCCATCGCGCGCTTTTTCGCCGAGAACATCGCGGTGCAGGCCCCGGGACTTGAGCGGACCGTCACCGAGGCCGCCGACAGCGTCAACGGCGCGGACGCCGTACTCGCGGGCTAATCCCCGCATCGATTTATAGCGAGGGCCGCATGTCGCTCAACGGCAAGACTCTTTTCATCACCGGTGCGTCGCGCGGTATCGGCCTCGCGATTGCGCTCCGCGCCGCGCGCGACGGCGCCAACATCGCGATCGCTGCCAAAACCGAGACGCCGCATCCGAAGCTCGAAGGCACGATCTACACGGCGGCCGAACAGATCGAGAAGGCGGGCGGCCGCGCCCTGCCCCTGGTGGTGGATGTGCGCGAAGAGACCGCCGTGAAGACCGCGCTCGATCAGACGGCGCAGACATTCGGCGGCGTCGACATCGTGATCAACAACGCCAGCGCGGTGTCGCGCACTCCGGTCGCCGACACCGATATGAAGCGCTACGACCTGATGCAGGCGATCAACACACGCGGCACCTTCATGGTGTCGAAATATGCCATTCCGTATCTCGAGAAGGCACAAAACCCGCACATCCTGATGAACTCGCCGCCGCTCGACATGCAGGAGAAATGGTTCGCGGGCTCGACCGGCTATTCCATCGCCAAATACGGCATGAGTCTGGTCGTGCTCGGCCTCGCCGGCGAACTGCGCGACAAAGGCATCGCCGTGAACGCGCTGTGGCCTCGCGCCACCATTGCCACGGCAGCGATCAAGAACCTGCTCGGCGGCGACCGCGTGATGCGCATGTCGCGCAAGCCCGAGATCATGGCGGACGCAGCCTATGCGATCTTTCACAAGCCCGCAAAAAGCTTCACCGGCTATTTCCTGATCGACGACACGTTCCTCGCAGGCGAAGGCGTCACCGATTTCGAGCACTACCGCGCGGTGCCGGGCGAACCGCTGGCCGGAACATTCTTCGTGCCGGACAGCGATCCTCCACCGGGAGTCAGCATTTCCGGAAAGCGGTGGGAATAACTTCAGGTCGTTGTCGGTATCTCAAAAACAGCGTCGAGTTCGCCGCTGGCATCAAGTCGCTGCAACTCGGCGTTGCCACCAACATGACGTCCGCCAACAAAAATCTGCGGCACCGTGGCCTGACCGCTGGCACGCTGCACCATCTCGTCGCGGCGCTCCCAGTTGGCTGCAATGTCGATCTCGGTGAAGGCAATGCCCTTGCGCTTCAGCAGCGCCTTGGCGGCGTTGCAGTAGGGACAGAACCGCGTTGTATAGATCTCGACCGTCGGCATCGGCGCTCTTACAGAACGATACTCGGATTGCGGATGCATTGATCGCAATTCAGCAGGTTGACCTGCTTGGCGGAAATCTTCCACGCGCCGCCATGCTGCCGGAAGCGGTGGCCGGTCCAGCCGGCGAGCATTCTGATTTCCCCGTCCCAGAATTCGCTGATGGCGAAGTTCGAGCGCACCATGCGCTGGTCGTCGCGAGCGCTTTTGAACACCTCGACGTTCGAGACGATCCGGGACGTCCGCGACGACGGCGCCTGCGACCAGGCATAACCCGTCCGCAGCCGATAGATGCGGTCCTCCAGCCGTCGCCGATCGTCGAACATCACGGAGATCTCGGTGCGCGGATCGCCGCCTTCCGGCGTGGATGGCACCCAATAGGCACATTCAGGCGTGTAGAGGGCAAGCCATTCCTCATAGAGAAGCCGGTCAAGCAGGCGCGCCTCCTGCTCAATGAGCCGCCGGAACCTGTCGCGCTCTGCGCAATCCTCGACACTTCTTTCGTCGACCTGCCAGTCGGCAAAATCGGCGATCAGCTCCAGATAGAAGTCGTTGGTGACATAGTAGGACGACCGTGACGGGTCTCGGGCGGGCGCGTTCATCTCAAACCTCCCGCCGGATCGCGATGTCGGGCTCGGCCTTCATCAGCCGCTTCCACTCGCGGATGTATTCACGCATGAACAGTTCGTCGGTCGCAGGCCCCTTGATCGTGCCGTCCTCCAGCGTGTGGATGCGATCTGGAATCGCATAGCCTCGATTCATGTAGATCCACTCGTCCTCCGCCGCGGCGAGACCGCGCTGGATCTGCTCGAAATTCGTCACATCGTCGACCTCGCCGAAGTTCGGAAAACCCTCCTGCGTGCGCATGCGCAGCGCATTGATGTCGGTCAGCACCTCCTCGCCGAGCGTGCCATCGACGTCCTCGATCTTGGTGCCGTACCAGATCGCGTCGGTCTCATCGAACGCCACCGGCTGGAACACCTGGATGTGATTGCCGAGCAGCGACAGGTTCGGAAACACGTTGATGTTGACCGGCTCGGAGCCCGCGAGATCAAGCATGGTCTCGGCGCGCGCGCCGTAGCGGCTGCGGAGCTTGTCTTGCACATGCTCCATGCCCGGATGCAGCGACTCGATGGCCCATAAGCCTCCCGGACGCGCTTCGAGATTGGGGCGCTTGTCCTTGAAGTGATGGCCGTTGCCCATGTACTGGCAATACATCGGCAGCGTGTCCGGGGAATTCTGATAGTAGCTCATCCCCTTCTTGGTGGCCTCGTCGGCGAACCGGTTCTCGGTCTGGATCAGGGAGCGGTGCGAGAAGATAACATGATAACCGTCGCCGGAATTGTCGTAGGCGAGCTTCCAATTGCCCTTGAATTTGAGCCGATTGGCCTCGCAGACGATGACCTTGCCGCCGGGGTTTCGATCGAGCCACTCGTCGATCGGCTTCTTGATCGGACCGAGATGATCGGGGAGCGACGGCGCCTCCATGTTGAGCGTGCCAAAAATGAAGCCGCGATAGGATTCAACGCGCGGCACCTGCGCGAGATTGAATTTATCCTCCTGGACGAGCTTCGATGCATAGCCATCCGGCCAAGGCACGCCGCGAAGCTTGCCGGTGTTGAGAAAATTCCAGCCGTGATACGGACATTGGAACGACCGGCTGTTGCCCTTGTCCCACCGGCAGAGCGTCGTGCCACGGTGGGTGCAGCGGTTATAGAGCGCGCGGATCTGGCCGTTCTCGTCTCGTGTGATGATCAGCGGACGCAGGCCGAGCTTTCCGGTGATGAAATCGTTCGGGTTGGGAATCTGGCTCTCATGGGCGAGGTACACCCACGTGCCGCCGAACACGTTGACCATCTCGGCATCGAACACCGCGGGATCGGTGTAGATCAGGCGATGGACACGATCCTCCTGCACCAGTTCGTCCCAATCGTAGAGCGGGGCATTCTGCAGACGCGCAGGAGCCTTGGAACGTTCGAGCGTCATAGCCGCCTCCTCCATCACGTAGACCGTGTGGGCGTTAAAAGAAGTCCAGGTACTCGTCTTGCTCCCAGGCCGTCGTCTCGTCGGATGCAGGATCGATGTTGTTGTCGGCTGCGAACTTTTCGTAACGCGCAAGCTCGGTCCGCTTCAGCTTGACGTAGTAGTCGACGAAGATTGGCCCGAGTTCGTCTCGGAACAGCGCATCCTTTTCCATCAGCACGAGCGCGTCTCCGAGGCTTTTCGGCAGCATCGGATGTTTGGTGGAATACGGATCGGTGTCCGGCGGTCCCGGGTCGCGCTTGCTGTCGATGCCGTCGAGGCCCGCGACGATCTGCGAGACGATGTAGAGATATGGATTGGCTGAAGGCTCGCCGATCCGATTCTCGATCCGACTGGCGGGATCATTTACCGCGCCGAGCACGCGCAGCATGACGCCGCGATGGTCCGAGCACCAGGCGACGCGATCCGGCGCGAGCGAATTCATCCGAAAGCGCCGGTAGCCGTTGATCGTCGGATTGGCGAAAACCGTGGAAGGCAGCGCGTGGTGCATCAGGCCGCCGAGATAGGCAAGCCCCGTCCATGACAGCGGCTTGCCTTCGGCATCGGGCATGAAGGCGTTGTTGCCGGTCGCCGCATCGACCAGTGATTGATGCAGATGCCAGCCGCTGGAGTAATAGCCCTTCAGGGCAGGCCTGCTCATGAACGTCGCAAGATAACCCATTCGGCGCGCGAGCTGCCGCGTGGCGGTGCGGAACAGCACCAGATTGTCGGCGGCTTCCAGCGCCTCGCGCGGCGCAAACGTGCATTCGAGCTGGCCCGGTCCCCATTCGTTTTCGATGGAGCGGAGCGGCAAGCCAAGCTTCTCCAGCGCGTCGGCCAGCGCTGCAACCGGCTTGTGCATCAAGTCCATGTTGGACTCGGAATGAAACGAAAAGCCCGGCTCGACCGGATAGGTCGATGGCGCTCGGCCTTTCAAGCCTGGGGCCCCGACGTGTTCGCCGGTCAGATGCGGATCGGCCAGCGCGAGCAGATACCACTCGACCTCGAGCCCGACCATGCAACGAAGCTTGCGGGCCGAAAGTCGCGCGAGTTGCTTGCGTAAAAGCTGACGCGGCGAAAAGTGAAATGGCACGCCGGACGTGAAATATTCGTCGCAGAGCACCCAGCCGACGTCCGGCTCCCAGGGCAGGACGCGGAAGGTCGCCGGATCCGGCACGATGATCATGTTGGGCGAGCCGGTCATCTCGTCGAGGCCCATGCCGCCGCCGCGCGTGAACGACGCGAACGTCCGTGCGCCGGAGGCGTCGAGCGTCGTGGTCGCGACATTGGTGTTGTGGCCGCTCTCGAGCGCCCCGAAAAACGCCGGCGCCGTCAATGTCTTCGCACGCGAGGCGCCATGCGGATCGGCCCAGGCCAGCCGAAAGAGCTTCAGCTTGTCCTTCTCGGCGCGCTCCCTGATCGCCGCAGCCTGGCGGTGCTGATCGTCGGTCCAAAGACCGTGCTTTTGAATAAATCCTTCACCGCGCGCCATCAGCAACTGCCCAGAAAGTCCCATCCCCGATTTTCCGAATTATGCGGAATGGCAACCGGATACTTCAAATGATTTGTTGGCCATGAATGATACCAGAAATGATATGTGTTCCGACTTCATCGCCGCCGCGGCTTGAGCTTTGCCGCCTCGAACAGGCATTCCCTCATGCGCCGGGCGGCCGGCGACAAGCGACGGTGGCGCAAGTGGCGACGATGAACGGACCCGGCGCATCCAATTCCGGCACATTGACGATATGAAGCGCACCGAGGCGGGCGAAGTATTCCGACACATCTTCCGATAGCACCCAGATCAGGTTGAGGCTGTTCAGCAGAGCCACGTTCGCCTGAATGGCCGAGCACTCGACCAGGGATGATTGCGGGCGGGCCCCCTGCCGCCGAAACAGCGCCTCGACGGCACTGCGCATCGGCGTGCCGCTTTCCGGCACGATCCATGGCTCCTGAAGCAACTCCACCCATGCGGGGTTTCGCTTCCGGGCCAGCGGATGCTGCGGTCCGCAGACGACTTTGACCGACGGGTTGTAGAGCTTCTCGATGACGATGTCCTGGTACGGGGTTTCGTTCTCGAAACGCCCGACCAGCAGATCGATCCGGCCTTCCCGCAGGCGCGCCGCGAGTTCGTCCATGCCGCCCTCGCGGATCGAAACCGCGATGCGCGGCGCAGCCTTCATCAGCAAGGTGACGGCGCGCGGCACCAGCACATAACAGGAGCTGACACCTGCGCCGATGCTGGTCGTGCCGATCAGACCTTCGTCGATGGCTTCAAGATCGCTCTGCGTCCGGTCCAGATCGGCAACGAATTCGGCTGCCTTCCGGACCAGCGCCTGGCCTGCGGCGGTCGGCTTGAGCGTGCGCCCCACGCGCTCGAACAGCGCCATACCGAGATCGGCCGCGAGCGCGTTGAGCAGGCGCGATGCCGCGGGCTGCGTGAGACTCACATCGCGGGCCGCCGCACTCAATGTCGCGGAGCGCTCCATCGCCGCGAGCAGTTCGATCTGCGACATGCGCAATCGATTGCGCAGCAACTTGCCGGACCTGCGCTGAACTCTCCGCTTCATTCGATTTGAACCCAGAAAGCATCCCGCATCTGGTATGGTTCAATATCAAACCACTGCTGATTTGTGATACAAAACTTTCGCAACCCGGTACCCACGTCGGCGGGAAATCGACATCGACGGGAATAAGGTGGCATGAACCTTTGATTCGACGGCCGCGAAGGAATAAGTCTCGCGAAGCATTTTGGTGGATTGCAGCATGACGACACTTTTCATTTCGCATCCGGCGTCGCTCAACCACAGCAATGGCCCCGGCCATCCGGAGCGGCCGGACCGGCTGCGCGCCATCGAGAGCGTGCTTGAGCAGGAGAAGTTCCAGCCGCTCATTCGCGTGCAGCCCGAGCCTGCCGACATCGAGGCCGTCACGCTATGCCACCCGCGCGATTACGTGGAGGCCATCAAGGAGGCTGCGCCGAAGGAAGGCATGGTGCAGCTCGACGCCGACACTTCGATGTCGCCGGGAAGCTGGGAAGCGGCGCTGCGCGCGGTCGGTGGCGCGATGCTCGCGGTGGACGAGGTCGTTACCAAGAAGGCCGCCAACGCTTTCGTGGCACACCGGCCGCCGGGCCATCATGCCGAGACCGTACGGCCGATGGGCTTCTGCATCTTCAATCAGGCTGCGATTGCGGCGCGTCACGCGCAACGAAAGCACGGCCTCAATCGCGTCGCCGTGGTCGACTTCGACGTGCATCACGGCAACGGCACGCAGGAAATCTTCTGGTCCGATCCGACGCTGATGTACTGCTCGACACACCAAATGCCGCTCTACCCCGGTACCGGCGCGCTGTCCGAGTGCGGCGATCACGACAACATCGTCAACGCGCCGCTGCGGCCGGGCGATGGCGGCGCACAGTTCAAGGAAGCGCTCACGAGCCGCATCCTGCCGAGACTTCAGGCCTTCGGTCCGGAACTGATCATCATGTCGGCAGGCTTCGACGCCCATCAGCGCGATCCGCTCGCCAATCTCCAGTTTGTCGAGGACGACTTCGCCTGGGCCACCCGCAAAATCATGGAGGTCGCCGACAAGACTGCGGACGGCAGTGTGGTCTCAGTGCTGGAAGGCGGCTATGACCTGCAGGGCCTGTCGCTGTCCGCGGCGGCCCACGTCATCGCGCTGATGCGCGGATAGGACTATAATACCTCCGGACTGACTCGCCCTGACCTTGCCTCCGAAAGACCGACCATGGCCGACACCAATGCCGCCGACATCAAGAAGCTGACGTTCGAGCGGGCCATCGAGGAACTCGAAACCATCGTCAAACGACTTGAGGAGGGCAAGGTCCCCCTTGAGGAATCGGTCGCGATCTATGAGCGTGGCGAGGCATTGAAGCGGCGCTGCGAGGAACTGCTCCGGCAGGCCGAGGCCCGGGTGGAGAAGATCACGCTGGATTCGTCGGGGAAGCCCGCGGGAACCGAACCGCTCGACGTGAACTAAGCCTTATTTTGTGGCATCAAGCCGCCCAAGCTGTGTCCATGTGGCCACGGAGTGATGATATTTTGGTATTATAAGACCCGGCGGAACCTAGTGTTTTTCCAAAGGATTGGTTGAAATACAAGGCAGTTCCAATCTACTGTAACAGGCTTGTGGCGCTGTTTCGGTATATTCAGAAGCCTCGCCCGGAAGATGCGACGTATCAATAGTTTGTGGTGGAGAATTTGGTGGCTCAATCGTCCAAGACGCCCCTCCTTGATCAGATCCGCACGCCAGATGATCTGCGCCGGCTACCCGAGAGCCAGCTGCGCCAGGTTGCCGACGAATTGCGCACCGAGACGGTCGATGCAGTGGCAGTCACGGGTGGTCATTTGGGCGCCGGTCTCGGCGTCGTCGAGCTTACGGTTGCGCTGCATTACGTGTTCAACACGCCTGCCGACCGTATCGTCTGGGACGTCGGCCATCAGGCCTATCCGCATAAGATTCTGACCGGCCGCCGCGACCGCATCCGCACGCTGCGCCAAGGTAACGGGCTCTCCGGTTTCACCAAGCGCGCCGAGAGCGAATACGACCCGTTCGGCGCCGCGCATTCATCGACCTCGATCTCGGCAGCTCTCGGCATGGCCGTGGCGCGGGATCTCTCAGGCGGCAAGAACAACACCATTGCGGTCATCGGAGACGGCGCGATGACCGCCGGCATGGCCTATGAGGCGATGAACAACGCCGGCGCCATGAACTCGCGCCTGATCGTCATCCTCAACGACAACGACATGTCGATTGCGCCGCCGGTCGGCGCCATGGCGGGCTATCTGGCCCGGCTGTTCTCCGGCCACACCTATCGTTCGCTGCGCGAGATTGGCAAGCAGCTCGCCAAGCGCCTGCCCAAGGCGCTCGAGATCGGCGCGCTGCGCGCCGAGGAGTTTAGCCGCGGCATGGTCACCGGCGGAACTTTGTTTGAAGAGCTCGGATTCTACTATGTCGGCCCGATCGACGGCCACAACATGGACCAGTTGCTGCCCGTGCTGAAGAACGTGCGCGACAGCCAGACCGGCCCGATCATCGTCCACTGCCGTACCCAGAAAGGCAAAGGCTACGAGCCGGCCGAGAAGTCCGCCGACAAGTATCACGGCGTGGTCAAGTTCGACGTCGCGACCGGCATCCAGGCCAAGGCCAAATCGAATGCGCCGGCCTATCAGAAGGTGTTCGGCGAGAGCCTCATCAAGGAGGCCAAGAAGGACAACAAGATCGTCGGCATCACCGCCGCAATGCCGTCCGGCACCGGCATCGACCTTTTCGAGAAGGTGTTTCCGGAGCGGACCTTCGACGTCGGCATCGCCGAGCAGCACGCCGTGACGTTCGCGGCAGGACTCGCAACCGAGGGCTACAAGCCGTTCTGCGCGATCTATTCGACCTTCCTGCAGCGCGCCTATGACCAGGTGGTGCACGACGTCGCGATCCAGCGGCTGCCGGTGCGCTTCGCCATGGACCGCGCCGGCCTGGTCGGGGCCGACGGCCCGACGCATGCGGGTTCGTTCGACATCGCCTATCTCGGCTGCCTGCCCGGCATGGTGATCATGGCGGCGGGCGACGAAGCCGACCTCGTGCACATGGTCGCGACGCAAGTCGCGATCGACGACCGTCCGTCGGCGCTGCGCTATCCGCGTGGCGAGGGCGTCGGCGTCGAGATGCCGACCGAGGGCAAGCCGCTCGAGATCGGCAAGGGCCGCATCATCCGCGAGGGCAGCAAGATCGCGATCCTGTCGCTCGGCACGCGGCTGTCGGAATCGCTGAAGGCGGCCGAAGAGCTCGCGGCCTACGGCCTCTCCACCACAGTGGCCGATGCGCGTTTTGCCAAGCCCCTCGACACTGATCTGGTGCTGCGGCTCGCCGCCGAGCACGAGGTGCTGATCACCATCGAGGAAGGCTCGATCGGCGGTTTCGCCGCGCAGGTGTTCCAGACGCTGTCCGACCATGGTGCGCTCGACCGCGGCCTGAAGATCCGCGCCATGGTGCTGCCTGATACCTTCATCGATCAAGACTCGCCGAACGCGATGTATGCCAAGGCCGGTCTCGACACGAAGGGCATCGTGAAGAAGGTGTTCGAGGCTCTCGGCAAGGACGCCGCCAAGGTCGAGACTGGCCGCCTTGCTTGACAGTTGGCGCGCATTCCCGCGCGCCAGACATTCTCATCGTTGATCGAAGCATCAGCACGATCGATTTGACCGCCGTTTTGTGACCTCTTCGTCACGCGACATTGATTTGGCGCGCCCGATTGCCGCGTGCGCCTTCCCAATTTCTCCACGATCGATACTTACTCAGGCGCGCCTCGAGCCAACTGCCTTGAGCAGATTTGGCTTTCGAGGACTGACGGCCCAAATCATGACGATGCCCGAACAAGCCCTCGCGGGCGCGGCGCCTGCCTCCGCGAGCCGAACGATCTGGCGCGACGAGTTGATCGAGACGGTCAAGCTCGCGCTGCCGATTGCGCTCACGCAACTCGGCCAGGTCGCGATGATGACGGGCGACCTCGCCCTGCTCGGCCGGCTCGGCAATCAGGTGGTGGCGGCGTCCGCGCTCGCTCACACCATTTTGTTTGCGTTTTTCATTGTCGGCATGGGTCTGGTTTCAGCGGTGTCGCCGCTTGCCTCACAGGCCTTCGGAGCGCGCGATCCGCGCATGGTTCGCCGTGCCCTGCGCGCAGGCCTCTGGGCCGCGACGTTGCTCGGCGTGCCCGTGACAATGTCGCAGCTCTACGGCGAGCAGATGCTGCTCGCGCTCGGCCAGACGCCCGAGGCGGCAAAGCTCGCCGCGAGCTATCTGCACGGACTCGCCTGGTGCATCGTGCCGGCTTGGTGGTTCATCGCGCTGCGCGGCTTCATGCAGTCGGTCAACCGCCCGGAGCCCGGGCTTTGGATCACGCTCGTTGCGATCCCGGCCAACACCGCGCTGGCCTATGCGCTCATCTACGGCGAGTTCGGCCTGCCGCGACTGGAGATGTTCGGCGCCGGGCTTGGCACCGCCATCATCAACCTCTGCATGTGCATCGCCGCGGTGTGGGTCTGCACCACCTGCCGGCCGTTCAAGAAATTCCACGTGCTCGGCCGTTTCTGGCGGCCGGATTGGTCGCTGTTCGGCCGTCTGCTCGCGATCGGCGCGCCGATCTCGGGCACCATGCTGTTGGAATTCGGCTTATTTGCCGCGGCTGCCCTGCTGATGGGCCTGATCGGCACCGAAGCGCTCGCCGCGCATCAGATCGCGCTCACGACGGCGTCGATCCTGTTCATGGTGCCGTTCGGCGTGTCGATGGCGGCGACCACACGGGTCGGCCATGCGGTCGGCCGGCGCGACAAGGAGGCGACACGGCGCGCAGGCATGACCGCCATCGCGCTGGGCATGGCGTTCATGGCGGCGATGACTCTGCTGGTTGCGCTCGTGCGCCAATTCATTCCGCTGCTGTTCCTCGGGCTCGACACGCCCGCATCGGACACGACGCTTCAACTTGCCGCGCTGCTGCTGGCCGTCGGAGCGAGCTTCTTCATCGCCGATGGCGTGCAAACCGTCGCAGTCGGCGCACTGCGCGGGCTCAACGACACGCGCATGCCGCTCCTGTTCGCCGCGATCTGCTTCTGGGTGATCGGATTCTCCGCGTGCTGGGGGCTTGGCTTCGCTCTGGATTATGGCCCGGCCGGAATCTGGATCGGCCTGTCGATCGGGCTGATGGTCTACGCGATCCTCTTGATCCGGCGCTTCCACTTGCTGACCCGGCGCGGCTATCTTCCGGACGTGGCCTCCGCTAAGTGAGGCGCTCGTCCGCAGAAATTCAGGTCAATGACCGAACGCCTCGTTATCGATCACATCGCCCACCGCGGCGACGGCGCGGCCGACACGCCGGATGGCCCGGTGTTCGTGGCCTATGCGCTGCCTGGCGAGACCGTCGAGGTCGAGCGCGTGCCGGGCCATCCGGACCGCCGCCATCTCCTGCGCGTCGATACGCCGAGCCCCGAGCGCATCGAGCCGTTCTGCCAGCATTTCGGCGTCTGTGGCGGCTGCGCGATCCAGCATTGGAGCGAGGCGCGCTATCGCGAATGGAAACGCGATCTGGTCGTGACCGCGCTCCAGCAGGCCGGCCTCAAGGCGCCGGTCGCCGACCTGATCGATGCCCACGGCGAAGGCCGCCGCCGCGCCACGTTCCATGCGCGGCGCGGCACCCATGACATCATCGAGGTCGGTTTCGCCGCGCCGCGTGCGCACCACATCGTGGCGATCGATCGTTGTCCGATCCTGACCCCTGCCCTCGACGGCGCTCTCGCCGCGGCCTGGGCAGTGTCCGAAATCCTCAAGCCTGAAAAGAAGCCGCTCGACATCCAGGTGACTGCGACCGAGGCGGGCATCGACATGGATGTGCGCGGCTCGGGCGCGCTCAACCCCGCGCGGATGACCGCGCTGGCACAGGCCACCGGCAAGCATCGGCTAGCCCGGCTGACCCGTCACGGCGAACTGGTGGCGCAGCGCGCGGCGCCGACCGTGATGATGGGCCGGGCGCGCGTGACATTGCCGCCGGGTGCGTTCCTTCAGGCGACCGTGGCCGGCGAAGAGGTCCTCGCCCGGCTGGTCGATGGTCATATCGCGCGCGGGAAGCTCGCGGCCGACCTGTTCTGCGGCCTCGGGCCGTTTGCACTGCGGCTCGCCGAGCGCATGCGAGTCGCCGCCTTCGATTCCGATGCCGCGGCAACCACCGCGCTGAAGGCCGCAGCCGCTGCCACCTCAGGGCTCAAGCCGGTCGACACCGAAGCGCGCGACCTGTTCCGCCGGCCGCTCGTCGGCCAAGAGCTCAAACGCTTTGACACGGTCGTGTTCGATCCACCGCGTCAGGGCGCGGAGGCGCAGGCCCGCGAGCTCGCGAAAAGCGAGGTGCCGCGGATCGTCGCGGTGTCGTGCAATGTCGCGACCTTCGCCCGCGACATGCGCCTGCTCGTCGACGGCGGCTACCGTCTCGGCACGGTAACGCCCGTCGATCAGTTCAAGCACTCCGCTCATATCGAGATCGTGGCGCTGCTGGAACGCGCTTAAATCGGCGCGTTGAGTGCCAGCATCGAACTTCTCTGCAGGGCGGCCTGTTCTTCGCCGGCGGCCCGGCCCATTTCCAGCTCCCCGAGCCGCACCGAATTCTCCACCACCATGCGGCAACGGTCATAACGCCGGGCGGTGAACTGTGCGAGCGCGTCATCGAGCGCCAAGTCGGACGATAGAAGATCGGCCAGCACCAGCCCATCCTCGACGGCAAGGCCCGCGCCGGACGCCAGATGCGGCGTGGTGGCATGCGCGGCGTCGCCAATCAGCACGGCGCGACCGCGATGCCAAGGCGGCGGCAGCAGGAGCTTTTCCAGCGGCCGGTAATTGATGCGCGATGCCGGGCCGAGCGCGTCTCGGATATCGCCGAGCGCGCCGCCAAAGCCGCGAAGCTGCTCGGCCAGCAGCGCCGGAAAGCGCTCCTCCGGCATGCGTGGATTATCCGGCACGTGCTGCAGCAGAAAGAGATACATCTCGGTCCGAGACACCGGCGTGATGCCGGCCTTCACCGGGCCGCCGACATAGACATGAGCGCAGTCGATCTCGTCCGGCCGCGGCACCACCGCACGCCAGCAGCCCTGCCCGGTCAACGCGGGTGCCGGCGCATCGGGAAACAGCATCTCGCGCATTCCCGAATGAATGCCGTCCGCACCGATCACAAGATCGGCGCTGAACTCAGCGCCGTCGCTCAAAACGGCTGATACGCCTTCATCGCGCTGCTCAAACCGTGCCACCGAAACACCAAGCCGAACTGCCGCGCCCGATGCCCGTGTCGCCTCGGAGAGAATTCGGTGAAGAACTGGCCGGAGGATGCCACCACTGTTCGGGATATGCTCGCCAAGCGGCCGCCCGACGACACGCGACGGAACGATCACGCTGCCGTCCGCGCCGCAGATGCGCGTGGCGTTGTAGCAGTACCCCTCGGCCACGATCCGATCGAGCAGACCCAGTTTATCGAAGGCGCGCAGGCTCGGCCCTGTGATGGTGATGCCTGCGCCATAGACACGCCAGCCCGGATCGATCTCGACGATCGTCGCTGAAATCCCAACGCGCTGAAGCGCAATGGCGAGCGACATGCCGGCGATGCCGCCACCTGCGATCAACACGCGTTGAATTTGTCCCATCGTCCGGCGAATTCCCATCCGGCAAGATTGCGGGGCTAGTTGCCCCAGCGCTCCTGCCACAGCCGCTCGCCGATGGTGCAGGAGACACGCGGCGCGGCGGCCGCGGCCGGCACGACCGGACGCTCGGGCCGGCGTCCCGCAATCTCCAGAACGAGCTTGGTGCGGATCGCCTCCTTGAACTGGTCGCGCTCCTTGATTGGAATCACGAACGAGCCGGGCCCGCCGATCACGCAGTCTTCGTAGTAGACGTCGAGCTGATCGATATCGAGCGTGCTGATGTTCGGGCGCTTGAGCATGACCGGCAACCCGTTGATGGTGATGCCCTTGGCCAGCACCTCGTCGCGTGCCACGGTGACCACCGGCCCGTTGTTGTTGACGCCGTCGCCCGACACGTCGATCACGCGCCGGACGCCACGATAGCCGCTGCCCTCGAACAACGGCGCAGCGAACAGCAGCGCCGAGGAGATCGAGGTGCGCGAGGCGCGCGTGTAGCGGGCGCGGCCGATGTCGGCGGCGAAGGCATCGGCAGTTTCCGGCCCGTCAATCAGCCGCCACGGCACGATGATCTGCTGGTGATGCGAGCCGGCCCACTCGACATAAGTCAACGCGATGCGGCCGTTCATGCCCTGCTTGACCGCCTGCAGGAAATCCCGCGACGTGATCGCAGCCATATAGCCTTCGCGCTGCAGCTGCTGCTCGTCGGGGTCCATTGAGTAGGACACGTCGACTGCGAGAACGACCTCGACGTCGACCGGTGTCGCGGCCGAGGGCGTGCCCTGTGCGATGATTTGCGGGCCTGAAGGCGCGGCGATGCCGAAGCTTGCAGCAGCCGCGGCCGAAAGCACCGCGATGATGGAAAACGCCAACAGACGCCATCGCATGCGAGCCTCCGCAATCACCAGCCTGGATCATGGTGACACGCGTCGGCCACCAGGGGAAGCCGGAGCGATCGGACCGCGGTTCAACTGTCCGTGGTTTCGGTCTCGGTGATCTCGATGCCGAAGCCCGCGAGGCCCACATAGGTGAAGCGCGCCGAAGTGAGCAAGCGGATCGAGGAGATGCCGAGGTCCTTGAGAATTTGCGCACCGAGACCGACCTCGCGCCACTGCCGCGTGCGCGCGGCCTCCGAGCTCGTATCGAGCGACGGAATGGTGTTCATTGGAACGCCTGCGGTGCCGTCGCGCAGCACCACGATGACGCCGCGGCCCTCCTGCTTGAGGCGTTGCATCGCCGAGTGCACCGGGTTGGCGCCGCCAAACACGTCGCGGATGATGTCGGCGCGGTGCAGACGGGTCAGAACGTTCTTGCCATCGCCGATCTTGCCGTAAACGACGGCCATGTGGTTCACGGAGTCAAACGGCGTCAGGTAGGCGTAACCGTTCAGCGTGCCGATCTCGCTCTTCACCGGGAATTCGGCGACGCGCCGGACCAGTTTCTCGCGCGCTTGGCGATAGGAGATCAGATCGGCGATCGAGATCTGCGCGAGCTTGTGCTTCTGCGCGAAGGCCGCAACCTGCGGACCGCGCATCACGGTGCCATCGTCGTTCATCAGCTCGGACAGCACACCCACCGGCGGAAGCTCCGCCAGACGGCAGAGATCGATGCAGGCCTCGGTATGGCCCGAGCGCATCAGCACGCCGCCCTCTTTCGCGACCAGCGGAAAGACGTGGCCCGGCCGGACGAAATCATTCGCACCGCTGTTGCTGTTGGCCAGCGCGCGCACGGTGTTGGTGCGCTCTTCCGCGGAGATGCCCGTGGTGAGCCCGTGGCGGACGTCGATCGTGACGGTGAAGGCCGTGCCGAGCGGCGCATCGTTCGCTGCCACCATCGGATCGAGATGCAGCCGCCGCGCCTCGCCGGCCGAGAGCGGCGCGCAGACGATGCCCGAGGTGTGACGGATGATGAAGGCCATCTTCTCAGGGGTGCAGAGAGAGCCTGCAACGAACAGATCGCCTTCGTTCTCGCGGTCGTCGTCGTCGGTGACGACGACTATCTCGCCCCGGGCAAAGGCGGCTATGGCCGCTTCTATCTGTTCGTGACTTTCGATTACCAAGACGACCTCACCCGCTTATTTCGTGAACGGCCAAGCCAACGGCTCGCCGACCTGACCTCGATGACGTAGATAATGATCGGCGATGACGCAGGCGACCATGGCCTCGCCGATGGGGACCGCCCGGAGCCCGACGCATGGGTCGTGACGGCCCTTGGTGACCACCTCAGTCTCATTTCCGTAGCGGTCGACGGTCTTGCGCGGCGTCAGGATCGACGAAGTGGGCTTCACGGCAAAGCGCACCACCACCGACTGCCCGGTCGAGATGCCGCCGAGGATGCCGCCCGCGTTGTTGGATAGAAATCGCGGCTTGCCGTCGTTGCCCATCCGCATCTCGTCGGCGTTATCTTCGCCGCTGAGGGTCGCTGCGCCAAAGCCCGCGCCGATCTCGACACCTTTCACGGCGTTGATGCCCATGATGGCTCCTGCAAGATCGCCGTCGAGCTTGCCGTAAATCGGCGCGCCGAGACCAGGCGGCACGCCCTCGGCGACGACCTCGATCACTGCGCCGACCGACGAGCCCTTCTTGCGCACGCCATCGAGATAATCCGCGAAACGCACCGCGGCCTTGGCGTCGGGGCAGAAGAACGGATTGCGTTCGACCTCATCCCAATCCCAGGAATTGCGGTCGATGGTCTCACTGCCCATCTGGATCAGCGCGCCGCGCACCGTAAGTCCCGGCACGATCTTGCGCGCAATCGCTCCGGCCGCGACCCGCATCGCGGTCTCGCGCGCCGAGGCGCGGCCGCCACCGCGATAGTCCTGCAGGCCGTATTTGATATCATAGGTGTAGCCAGCGTGGCCGGGGCGATACGTATCCTTGATCGCCGAGTAATCCTTGGAGCGTTGGTCGACGTTCTCAATCAGCAGCGCGATCGGCGTGCCGGTCGTGACCTGGCCGCCGGTCGCCTCATCGCCGAACACGCCGGAGAGGATTTTGACCGTGTCCGGCTCCTGGCGCTGGGTGGTGAAGCGCGATTGCCCGGGACGGCGCTTGTCGAGGTACGGCTGGATGTCGGCCTCGGTCAGCGGAATGCGCGGCGGGCAGCCATCGACCACGCAGCCGATGGCAGGTCCGTGGCTCTCGCCGAACGTCGTGACGCGAAAGAGATGGCCGAAGGTATTGAACGACATGAGAGTTCTGCTTGTGGCGGTGTGGTAGCCCGCGCCCGTTGCGTGGTCAAAGCATAGTCGGCGCTGCGCACTCAAATGAACGTCCATTCAGATGCCTGAACGGCGGTTAATGGCAACCTGAATGTCCGTTAAGTTACGGAAATATAAGCACTTTTTTCATTTTCCCCATTGCGTGAGCGAAGCCTGTGTGCCATCTTTATTCACGGTAAGGGGCTGAGCCCACCTGCCGGCGGTTTAACACTCATCCGAAGGAATACGACCATGGCGATGAAGAAGAAGAAGAAGGCGAAGAAGGCCGCGAAGAAGTCCTAATGGGACTTCATGCCGGTCTCTTCCGAGACGGCATGGCCATTTGTCTTAAGCGGGATACCCAAGGGTGTTTCGCCAAAACGGCCGAGCGAAAGTTCGGCCGTTTTGCTTTTTGGGATCGCTGCCGCAGATCCCGCTTTTCCCGATCACTCGTGCCGTATCATGGATTTACCGTCGAACACGTAGACCACGCCCTGGCCGATGTTCCCCATCGAGGCTGCCGCGGGCTCGGCCACGCCGATATACGCCATTAACACGCGGCAAACGCCGCCATGCGCAGCCGCCACGGTTTCGCGCTCGAGGCCCTCGTACCAGACCTGCACACGTTTCTCGAGCTGTGCGTAACTCTCGCCGCTAGGCAGCACGAAGCCCCATTTGTCGCGCTGTTGTTCGGCAAGCGCCGCGGCCTCGCGCGATTGCAGTTCCGCGTAGGTGAACCCCTCCCAACGGCCGAACGACATCTCCATCAGCCGCGCATCGGTGCGATAGGCTCCAGGCTCAAGCCCCATCCCGCCGCGCATCAGTTCCATGGTTTCACGCGCGCGTCCGAGTGGGCTCGACACATAATTGTAGTCCGCAATCGCGCGGCCGTTGCGCGCGAGCAGGTCGCGCAGCAGAACGCCGCAGTGCTCAGCCTGCGTGCGGCCAAGTGCATTGAGCGGGATGTCGTGCTGGCCCTGAAGCCTGCGATCCCGGTTCCAGTCGGTCTCGCCGTGTCGGACGAAATAAAGAATGGGTCGCGGCATGATCGTTCGTGTTGCGCCGCTTTATCTTTTGCCCATGGTGATGTCGATATCCGGCGCTTCCGGATGCTTCATACCGACGATGTTGTAGCCGGCATCGACATGAAGGATTTCAGCGGTGACGCCGCGCGACATGTCGGACAAAAGATACACCGCTGCATCGCCGACCTCCTCGGTCGTCACCGTACGCCGCAGCGGCGCGTTGTGCTCGGTCCAACCGAGGATATAGCGGAAGTCACCGATGCCCGAGGCCGCGAGCGTCTTGATCGGTCCTGACGAGATGGCGTTGACGCGGATCTTCTTAGCCCCGAGATCAGCCGCAAGATAGCGCACCGAGGTTTCGAGCGCGGCCTTGGCCACGCCCATGACGTTATAGTGCGGAATCCATTTCTCGGCGCCGTAGTAGGTCAGCGTCAAAAGCGAGCCGCCATTCGGCATCAGCTTCTCGGCACGTTGCGCGACCGCCACGAACGAATAGCAGGAGATCGACAGCGTCTTGCTGAAGTTGTCCGGTGTGGTGTCGACGTAGCGGCCGTCGAGCTCGTTCTTGTCCGAAAACGCGATCGCATGCACGACGAAGTCGAGCGTGCCCCAGTTCGCCTTCGCCGCCTCGAACACCGCGTCGACGCTCGCCAGATCCTGCACGTCGCAATGGCCGAGCAAGCAGGCGCCGATTTCCTTGGCGAGCGGCTCCACACGTTTTTTCAGTGCGTCGCCCTGATACGTGAAACCAAGCTCGGCGCCCTGCTCGCGGCAGGCCCTGGCGATGCCCCAGGCCAACGAGCGGTTGTTGGCGACGCCTAAAATCAGGCCGCGCTTGCCGCGCATCAGACCTGCGTGTTCCGCCATGATCTGCCCACCCACCGGCTTCGGGGCACGATCCCAAAAGAGCCGGCGCAATGCCTAACGCGCGGCAGGAAAACGGAACTTTCGGAAACGGCCGTGCTCAACCACGGTCCTATGGCACAGGGCCCAAAGCCCATCAAGCGCGGCTGCCCGGAGCGGCCTGCAAACGTTAATATGCGCAATTGCACGCCAGGGAATGTTGCCGGCTTTTCGGAATATGCGGGCAAAGGGCGGTGTTTTCCTTTCACAGTCCGAAGTGTCTTAAGTCCAGGTTTTTGGTTCAAGACGTTCAAGTCCATTTGTGGAGCGCGGGGTGAATTCGTTTCACCGTGACGTCGAGGCGGCCATTCCGGCATTGCGGCGCTATGCGCGGGCGCTGACGCGCGATGCGGAGATCGCCGACGACCTCGTGCAGGACACGCTGGTTCGGGCATTGCGCTCCGAGCATCTGTTTCATGGCGGCGAGGTGCGGAGCTGGCTCTACACCATCCTGACCAACCTTAACCGCAACCGCCTGCGCTCGCTCTCGCGGCGGCCAACGCTGACACCGATCGAGGATCATGACGTGGCCGCCGCCACCGGCCCAGAAGCCGGCGGACGCGACATCGAGCGCGCGCTCGAGATGCTGGTTGACGAGCAGCGCACCGCGCTCCTTCTCGTGGTGCTGGAAGGCCTCACCTATCGCGAGGTCGCAGAAATCCAAGGCGTGCCGATCGGCACCGTGATGTCCCGCCTGGCGCGGGCCCGAACCCAGATCAAGTCTTACCTCGACGGCGAACGCCCCACGCTTCGCCGGATTAAATAACAAGAAGGTGCAACAATGGTCGACCAAACTCCTGTGACCGAATACGAGCTTCATCTCTACGTCGACGGCGAATTGCCGGTCGGACGCAGGGAAGCGGTCGAGGCCTGGCTCGCCAATCATGCGGAAGATGCCGCGCGCGTCGCGTCCTGGCGCGAGCAGGCCACGCTCATTCGCCAGCGCTTCGCTCACATCGCCGAGGAGCGGGTGCCGGACAAGCTCAAGCTTGCGGCGATCACGCGCACCCGCCGGTCGTGGGGAGCAATTGCGGCGACTGCCGCGATCGCGGCGTTCTTCGTGGGCGGCATCGCCGGCTGGGTCGGCCGCGGCGCCTCAGCCGCAGCCCCAAGCGAAACCGAAGTGTTCACCAGCGACGCAATGGTTGCGCACCGGCTGTACATCAGCGAGGTGCGGCACCCGATCGAGGTCAAGGCCGAGGAGGACCACCTGTTGCCATGGCTGTCGCGGCGCGTCGGCACGACGCTGCGCGCGCCCGACCTCAGCGCGTTCGGTCTGAAGCTGCTCGGCGGCCGGCTGCTGCCGGGCGTGGCGAGTCCTGCCGCGCTGTTCATGTATGAAGGCGGCAGCGGCGAACGCTACACGATCTACTGCTCGAAGGTCGACGCGGCGCGCACCTCGTTCCGTTACGAGGACAACACCAACTTCGGCTCGGTGCGGTGGATCGAAGGCAATTACGGCTGGGCGCTGAGCGGGCCGAAAGACCGCGACCTGCTCAAGTCGATCGCCAGCGCTGCCTACGACCAGATCGAGAACCGGCCGCCGCCGACCTCACGGAGTTCGGCCGATCAGCTTCTGTCGCGCCGCGGATCGTAGGGTTTGCTGTCGCGCCACTTCTTCATGAGCGCTTCGAGCTCGGAATCGGGCTGCTCGGGAAGCACAATGCGCACGGTGGCATAGAGATCGCCCTGGCCATCTTTTGACGGCAGGCCCTTGCCCTTCACCCTCATGGTGCGGCCTGAATTCGTATTCGGCGGAATCGCAAGTTCGACCGCGCCGTCGAGCGTCGGCACCCGCACCCGCCCGCCCAGCACCGCCTCATAGAGCGTCACCGGCAGTTCCAGCCGCAAGTTCGCGCCATCGCGCTCGAAGGTCGGGTGCTTGGCGACATGCACGGTGATCAGAGCGTCGCCAGGAGCGCCCGCACCGGGCATGCCCTGCCCTTTCAGCCGGATGGTCTGGCCGTCAGCCAAGCCCGCCGGCACCTTGACGTCGATCTCCTTGCCGGTCGGCAGATGCACGCGGCGAGACGCGCCGGTTGCGACCTCGTTGAGCGTGATCGTCACCTCACCCGACACATCACTCCCGGCGCCGCCAACGCCCGCTCCAAAGTCGTCCGGCTCGAACTGCGTGCGCCGCCGGCCGCGGCCGCGTGCTGCGCCGGCCGCTCCCGCCGCGCCGAACATCTCCTTCAGAATGTCATCGAAGCCGCCACCGCCGCCTGCCGCGCCCGCTCCCGGACCACCGCCGTGACGCTGGAAGCCGCCCGGGCCCCAGGTGAAGCTTTCGAAATGGCTATCCTGAGCGCCACCCTGCGCGCCGCCGCCCATATTGCCCCAAGGACCTTGACCAGCCCCGCGTCCGGCGCCGCCGCCCGGAAAGCCCTGAAAGCGTGGCTTGCCCTCGGCGTCAATCTCGCCGCGGTCGAACGCCTTGCGCTTGTCCTCGTCGCCGAGGATCTCGTAGGCGGCGTTCAGCTCGGCGAACTTCGACGCCGCTTTCTTATCGTTCTTGTTGGCGTCCGGATGCAGCTTCTTGGCGAGCTTGCGAAAGGCGCTTTTGACCGTTCCGGCGCTCGCATTCTTCTGCACCCCCAGGACGTCATAGGGGTCGCGCATCCCACCACTCCAGAAAATTGCCCCAAAAGACCTAACGGACTGCACCGGGAGTGCAGCCGAAACAGGTCATCTATGTGGTGACTATTCGGCCCCGCCGCAATGATTCGCGCAACGGGCTCAGGACTTAGTCCTTAGGACCGGGTCCAGGGGCGCATGGTCCGGACCTCCCAAGCCCCCAGTTTCCCTCGTGCCTTGCCGCGGCAAGCCTGCCCCTGGAGCCAGCGCTCGGGCGCCCCGCGGCGAACGTAGCTCGCCAGGAAGTCGTGGCAGACGTCGCTGTCCCGGGCATAGGCGCGGGCGATCGGCGTCACGGTCCCGCGCGCCCCGCTGCTCGGGTTCTCCCAAGGCGCGCTGACTTCCTTGCTGCCGCGCTTGAGCACATCGACGATCGCCATCCGGGCGAACACCAGGTCGGTTTCCGAAGGCAGCCCGTCGGTCGGGACCGCTGCCGAGGCTTTGAGCGTCGGCTCCGACGTCGAACCGGTCGCCTCCTCGCTGGCCAGCGCCTGGGCCTGGAATTGGGTTTGCGCCTCGTCGCTCTTGGACTTGGCAAAGATGCCGGAAAGGCCTCCGGTCATGGCGCAGCCGGACACCATCAGTCCCAGCGCCACGAAGGCGCCGAACCGTAGGCTTGCCCCAACCATTCCACTATAAGAAGGCAGCCGGTATGAGCGTTCTGCCACCGGGCCGGCCATACAGGTACTCCGAAACATGTCCGATGCAGCCCCTAGTCTTCACACAACTGGGTTAACGGTTGGTGATTTCACCGCGGCCGACGAGCCGCTGCGGCTGTTCGGCCAGTGGCTTGAGGAGGCGACGCGTAGCGAGCCGAATGATCCCAATGCCATGTCGGTCGCAACCGTCGACAGCAGCGGCATGCCGGACGTCCGCATGGTCCTGCTCAAAGGCTTCGACGACCAGGGCGCGGTCTTCTACACCAACATGGACAGTCAGAAGGGCCGCGAGCTTGCCGCCAATCCGAAGGCCGCGCTGCTCTTCCATTGGAAGTCGTTGCGTCGGCAGGTTCGCTTGCGCGGACCCGTGGAGCGCGTCAGCGAGACCGAGGCCGACGCCTACTTTGCCACCCGCTCCCGTCTGTCCCAGCTCGGCGCCTGGGCCAGCAAGCAGTCCGAGCCGCTGGAGAGCAGGCTTGCCTTCGAGAAGGCGGTGGCGCTCTACACGGCCAAATACGCCATCGGCACAGTGCCGCGACCACCACGCTGGTCGGGCTTTCGAGTCGTTCCAATGAGGATCGAGTTCTGGGAGGACCGGCCATTCCGCCTGCACGAGCGGGTTGAGTTCCACCGCGATGCGATTGGCGCGCCTTGGAGCAAGACGCGGCTCTATCCGTGAGCTAGGCTTCTTGCTCCGCTAGTTTCTTGCCGTCCTCTCACTATTTGTGCGCTAGAACCGCGTCATGCCGACCACGCCACAACCCAATCACCCACGCCGCACGCTGCTCCTCACCGGGGCAAGCCGCGGCATTGGGCACGCCACGGTGAAGCGCTTTTCGGCAGCGGGATGGCGCGTCATCACCTGCTCGCGGCATCCTTTTCCCGAGAATTGCCCGTGGGAGATGGGCCCCGAAGATCACATTCAGGTCGATCTCGCAGACCCTGAGAATACCGGCCACGCCATCGCGGAGATCAAACGCCGCCTCCCCGACGGCGAGTTGCACGCGCTGGTCAACAATGCAGCGATCTCGCCGAAAGCCGAAGGCGGCAAGCGGCTCTCGTCGATCGACACCACACTCGACGTCTGGCAGCAGGTGTTCCAAGTGAACTTCTTTGCGCCGATCATGCTGGCGCGCGGGCTCGTCAAGGAACTCGCCGCAACCAAGGGCTCGGTGGTGAACGTCACGTCGATTGCGGGCTCGCGCGTGCATCCGTTCGCGGGCTCGGCCTATGGCACGTCCAAGGCTGCACTTGCGGCGCTCACCCGCGAGATGGCCGGCGACTTCGGCCCGCTCGGCATCCGCGTCAATGCTATTGCACCGGGCGAGATCGACACCGCGATTCTCTCGCCGGGCACCGAGCAGATCATCCCGCACATTCCGCTGCACCGGCTCGGCACCACCGACGAGGTGGCCAAGATCATCTACGTCCTATGCACCGAGATGTCGTCCTATGTGAACGGCGCCGAGATTCACATCAACGGCGGCCAGCACGTTTAGCACTGCTGTCGTCCGAAGCAGACCTTTGCGGCCTTGGAGAGGCTCCGGTTCTGCCAGAGCCTCTTTGGCTTACACCCGACGCCCCACAATCAGACGCTCACCACCAATAGCGGCGATAAGGCCGGTAATAGCCCCATCGGTAAGGTCGATAGGCCGGGTAGTAGCCATAGGCGTAGTAGCCAGGACGCCAGAAGCAGCGGCGGCCGTAGAAGCCGTAGCGGCAGACATAGGCCACGTCCTGGGTGAGGCCGATGTTGTTCGCGTCAGCACGGAGACCTGCCGGAGCCGGCGTGCCGAACGCTGAAGCCGGAGCGGACAGTGCGGCAACCGCGATCAACGATGCCACCGCCGTTCCGAGTGCAAAACGAAGCCTGCGCATTTTTGCTCTCCTATCGAGGGTCCATCGCCCTTGGACATCAAAGTAGGTCCTGCAAGCTGAACCGGACCTGACGGACGCGTTTATGATGCAGTTTAACGCTGGAACGCCGCTCACGGTTTCGCAACCGCTGCGCACATCGCAGTCCGTTACAAGCCCATTGCATGGCCACTTCTTTCAATTTGCTGTTGCCTATCCAGGCGCGGTCTACCGTAGAATGCGGTTCCAAGCACTGCTGGACGGGTCTCCATGAGCAGCAAGATCGAGCTGCGCCACCACCGCTATTTCCTGAAACTTTGCGACGAGAAAAGCTTTACGCGCGCCGCAGAGCATCTGAACATCACGACTCCGACGCTCACGCACCAAATTCAAATGCTGGAGCGCGAGCTCGGCGTTCAATTGCTCGACCGCACGAGCAGAAAGAAATTCGAGCTCACGCAAGCCGGCGCCCGGTTTCGGGAAAACGCGCGGGCGGTCGTGCATCATGCGGCCGAAGCCGAACTAAGTGCACTGCAGGCTGCCCGTGGCGAGGTCGGTCGGTTGAACCTGGGCTATATGCCTTCAGTCTCCGCTTGTGGATTGATGGCAGACGTTCTTGCCGGCTTTCAGAAAGAGCGTCCCGGCATCGAAATCAATCTCCGGCTTCTCGTGTCGCCTGCACAGTTCGAGGCCGTGGCACGTCACGATCTCGATGCCGGCTTTTGCGCTCCGCCCACGAAGTTCCCTTCCGGCCTCAGCGGTTTCGAGGTCTTCACCGAACCCTTGGTGCTGGTCATGCACGAGCAGCACCGGCTCGCCAAAAGCAGAACGCCGATCCCGCCAGCAGCGCTCAAGAACGAACCATTTGTGGTTGCAGCCGTGGAAAGCGATATGGCGTTTCGCAGCCTGACGCAGGCCGTGATCGAGCTCGGCGGTTTTCTTCCCAGGGTTTCGAGACGGGCCGGCGACATGGTCTCCATCCTCACCTACGTCGCCGCGGGATATGGTATCGCGGTCGTGCCCGGCTCGATACCCATCATGAAAATTCCGAACCTGGTGTTCCGAAATTTTCTGGGCTCCAGCACGAAACAGTTTCCAATCGTGTTCGTGCATCGAACCGATGATCCGTCGAAAAGCACCAGGTCGTTTATCGAATACATGACGCACTACCGGCAGGGCGTCACGCAGCGGGGGCGGAAATGAGATTTTTGTGCGCTTTGCTGGTGATGGCCTGGCTTGTCCTGGCCAACACCGCGCTGGCGCAACAGAACACCGAATTTCCGAATCGCGCGGTTCGGCTTGTCGTACCCTTCCCGCCTGGCGGCCCGACCGATGTTTCCGCACGCATCGTCGGACAGAAGCTCAGCGAGCTCTGGGGACAACCTGTCGTGATCGAAAACCGGCCAGGTGCGGACACCGCCATCGGCGCACAAGCGGTGGCGCGTGCGGAGCCGAACGGACACACACTCCTCGTGGCAGTGGATTCGACGCTGACGGTCAACCCACTCATCCGCACCGACCTGCCTTACAACCCCAGTGAGGATTTCGCGTCGGTCGCGCTCCTCTTCAAGAACACGACCCTGCTGACGGTGAAGTCCGACGGACCAGCCACAGCGAAGGAATTGATTGCGAAAGCGCGCGCCAATCCGGGCAAGCTGAACTACGGGGCCGGCATACCGGCCAATCGGCTGGCAGCTTCGCTGTTTATCGAACGAGCGGGTATCGATGTTCAGTACATCCCTTTCAAAGGCGGGTCCGATCTTGTCGCGGGGCTTTTGAACCGCAGCCTCGATTTTGCCGTCGACAGCGCGGCAGCCAGCCTGCCGGCCATTCAGGCGGGAAACCTTCGCGCGCTTGCCAAGATCAGCAACAGCGTGTCGCTTCCATCATTGCCGGATTTGCCATCGTTGTCGGCTGCGGCGGACATGCAGTCGCTTGAGGACATCACAAGCTGGGCCGCTTTGGTGGCCCCGCGCGCCACGCCACGGTCGGTTATCGACAAGCTGCACAACGACGTGCGCCGGGCATACAGCGATCCCGTTGTCCTTGAAAAGCTCGGCAACGCGGGAATTGGCGCAGCCACGTCGACCCCCGCAGAGTTGGATGCATTCTTGTCTCAAGAGCGACGCCGCTGGCAAAGCGCGATCGAAGGCGGAAAAATCAAGCTCAACTGAGGCGGTGTTGCCGAGCATAGGCCAGACAAAAATGAAACCGCCTCACCCTTACCTGGGGTGAGGCGGAGATAATCGCCGCGTGCGTGCAATGAACCGACCGCTACAGCTTTGCCTCGTCGAACGCGCGCACCCACATAGCGCAGATGCCCGAACGAACGATGTCGTCGCGGCTGAACTCGATCACCGGCACCTGCAGCGCCTGAGACTTCACCATATCGATCACCGTGCGAAGCCCGCTAGCGTGGTCAATATCACACTGACTGATGTCACCGTTGATCACCACGGTGCAATCGTCGCCGATGCGCGTGAGGAAGGTCTTGATCTCCGCGAGCGTGGTGTTCTGCGCCTCGTCGAGCAGCACAAAGGCGTTCTTCCACGAACGACCGCGCATCACCTCGAAGGGCACCAGTTCAATATCGCCCTTCTTCAGCGCGATCTCGTAGGCGGCCGCGCCGATCCGCTCCTTGATGGCCTCGATCACCGGCGCAGCCCAGGGCCCGAACTTGGCCTCGAGCGTGCCGGGAAAATAGCCGAGCGAACGGCCGCACGGAATGTTCGGCCTGGTGAGGATGATCTTGTCGATCTGTCCGGCCCGGAACAGGTCGGCCGCGTAGGTCGCAGCCATCCAAGTCTTTCCGGTGCCGGCGGGTCCCAGCACGATCACCTGCGGGCAGCACCGCAACGCATCGAGGTACGCAGCCTGCGTTGCATTCAGCGGCCGGATCGGGGGAAGAGCCCGCTCCTCCTCGAATTTGCCTCCGCGGAAGCTGATGATCTCGGCGGTGTCGAGATCAAGGCCGCGAAGCGCGCGACGCTGCTTCTTGCCGAAGTGCTTCTTGCTGTAGTGCTTACCCAAGATAGACTCCTTTTGCCGGACCCGGAGGAAGGGAAAAGCCTGAGCGCCCCGCGCGAATGCGCGAGGTTGGTTCTTGGTTGAAGGTGTGAGGCGTGGTGATGCGGACGGCGCGGCGGCAGGCGAGCGAGCAGCGGTATCCGAGGTTTGGATACCGGTGGCCTGTCATCGGATCACAACCGAACGAGCCGTCATGCAAGAATCATCATACGCGATTCGCGTGACAATTTCTTTGCCGGCGACAGCATGAATTCTTTACCGGCGAGGGCGTGCGCGTGTTAACCAGTCTTATACCGATGCGCTCTGCGAACACGTTGAGTCGCGCGCTCTGAACGTTTGTCCGCAAATCGGACGGAACAATCCGTCCGCGCGTCACTTGGACGTAAGGGCGACTTCAATTTGTGGCGGTCGGATGATCGAGCCGAATCTCACTTATCCGCCGCTCGACACTCTCAAACCCATTGCCGACAATGTCTGGATCGTGGATGGGCCGGCCGGTCATCCGGTTTGGCGCGCCGTGGCCGAAGATTCCCTTTTCGACGAGGATGACCGTGATCCGCTTGCCAAGCGGCGAGCTGTTTGTTCACTCCCCGACTCATCTTGTCGCAAGCCTCAAGACCGAGATCGAGGAACTCGGCCCACCGCGCTTCATCGTCGCCCCCAATCGCCTGCACTACTGGTGGCTACCCGAATGGCGGGATGCGTTCGGCAAAGCGCAAACCTTCGTTGCCCCGAAAGTTCGCAAGCAGGCCGGCGACCACATTCGCTTCGACTGCCAAACCATCGACCACGAAAGCGGATATCCTTGGGACGGCGAGATCGCGACACTGCCGATCGCAGGCAGCTACATGACCGAGATCGCATTCCTGCACCGGGCCACCCGGACGCTGGTGCTCACCGATCTCATCGAAAATTTCGAGGCCAAAAAGATCAAGTCGCCATTCATTCGTTTTTTGACCTGGGCCGGCGGCGTGCAGGATCCGAACGGCAGCACTCCGCGCGACCTTCGGGTGACGTTCGCGAAACGGAGACCGGAGTTCATCACTGCCATACGTCAGATGATCGAGTGGGATCCGGAGCGCATCATCATCGCTCACGGGCGTTGGTACGACCGTGATGGGAAAGCTAAATTGATCAGAGCGTTTCGGTGGCTGCTCGATGGGAACGAGTCTAAAGCCACTTCTTCCATTTGAAGAAGTAATACGGCAGCACGGCCGCAGCGATCATCATGATCAGCGCCATGGGATAGCCAAGCGTCCATTCGAGCTCGGGGATGAGCTTGAAGTTCATGCCGTAGATGGTGCCGACGAGCGTCGGCGGCAGGAAGACCACGGCCGCGATCGAGAATATCTTGATGGTGTTGTTCTGCTCGAGCGTGACGACGCCGAGCAGCGCATCGAGCAGAAACTGGATCTTGTTGCCGAGATAGCTGGCATGGTCGCTGAGCGACAGCACGTCGCGCTGCATCGCCTGAAGCTGCAACCGCACGTCCTTGGCCCAGCGCATGCCTTCGGCCTCGTTGGCGAGGAACAGCAGCAAACGGCCGAGCGACACCAGGCTCTCGCGCACCTTGGAGGTGAGATCGCCCTTGATGCCGATCACCTTCAGCGTGGTGATGTAGGACTGGCCCTGCTCCGGGCCTCTCCCATGCGGGTCGAAGATATCGTGCGAGACCTGGTCGATGTCTATGCCGATACGTTCGAGCAGATCGGCTTCGCGGTCGATCACCGCGTCGAGCAGCTCCATCAGCACCGACTCGCCGTTGATGCTCTGCGGGCAATTGCGCGTCAGCTTGTTTGAGATCAGCATGAACGGCTTGGGGTCGTCGTAGCGCACCGTGACAAGGCTGTGCTTGGCCAGGATGAAGGTCACCGCCGTGGTCTTCGGCACCACGGTGTCGGAGTTGCACATCAGCGTCGCGGTCATGAAGCGGGCATGGTGCTCGGTGTAGAGCCGGCTCGACACCTCGATTTCCTGCATCTCCTCGCGGGTCGGCACCGCGATCCCGAGCCGGCCTTCGATCAGCTTGTCCTCGCCGGGGGCCGGATTGATGAGGTCGAACCACACCGCGTTTTCGGGCACGTCATCACCCGAGACCACCGTGTGGCGTTCCAGCGAAGAGCCGTTCGGCACGTAGACGTCAAGCATGAGAAACCCGGATTGCGCTGCGCGGCTTTTGAAGGACGCCGACGCCGTGCAGCGCCCGGTCCATGCATCTGATGAACTGCCCCCGGCCACTCATGGCCAAAAGCTCACCGGCTCGCAAGAAAAAAGGCAGCAAGAAACGGTGTCATAAATGGCGCGTCACGTTGTCATGACATTGTCGAAAGCGCGTGGGCGCGCAACGTGGCCGTGCCTTCCCTGAAGGAGACAGGTGGACACCGCCGACGATGCGATGGCGTGGCGATCCGCGATCAATCAAACAAAGAAGGGCGGCCGCAGTCACCCGCGGCCGCCCATGGCGGCGAATCCCTTTAGGGCTCTAAGACCTCGCGCGCGGCGTCAGTTGGCCTGCTCGAAGCGCTGGTCGATGCGCGGTGCTTTCATCGGCTCTTCAACCCGCTTGCCGGGATTCGAATAACGGCATGCGGCGGCGACCGCCTCGATGCCGATGGCGGCGTAGCGGTGCTGCAATCCGGTCTGACCCGACCGAGACTGCTGCTGCTGTGGCGATGGCGGTGATTTCTGGCCTTGGGCCGTCTTCTTGTCGGTCATTGTTGGTCTCCAGTCGTTTCCTTTCCCCATGCCGAAAACGTAAGCAGCGTTCGCGGCGAAAATGGGCAACAAATCGTGCCCTGACGAGGCATTTCGGGGAAAAAATCCCCAATTCTCCCGTCTTTCCCGGGGGTTGGCGGAATATTCCGGCCAATTGCGATCAATCCATTAAGCACCCGGCATGGTTAACCTTCGTTTAAGGCCCTCGCCGGAGAATACCTGACAACGCGATCGCCACGATCCAGCACCGGGAACCGCCAACTTCGAGTTGCGGCTTTCCTGCAACAGGTCCACAACGGCTTGATCACACTGCTGCGCGCCGCCTGGAATCGGGGTCGGTAAATCGATTATCTAAGGGTCAAATAAACAGGTGGACCGCATGAAAACTTGGGAACGTGCCGGCAGAACGGCCGTTGTCTTTCTGGCGTTTGCCATGGGCGCGCTGCTCTCGGGCTGCGTGACAAGCGAAACCCTCGAACCATCAACGAACGCGAGCTTCACGGCACGCGACAAGAAGCTGCTGGCCAATCCTCCATACGCAAAGGCGCAGATCCCCGAACCATTTCAGCGCCACATCGTCGAATTCCATCGCAAGGAAGGCCCGGGCACCATCGTGGTCGATCCGGATGCGCGCTTTCTCTACTACGTGCTCGATGGCGGCAAGGCGATCCGCTACGGCGTAACCGTCGGCGAAGAGGCCCTTGTGTTCTCCGGCGTTGCCAAGGTCGGACGCAAGGAAGAGTGGCCGTCGTGGACGCCGACCGCCGACATCAAGAAGCGCCTCACCGGCATTCCTGATTTCGTCGGCCCGGGC
The DNA here is from genome assembly GCF_001579845.1 of Rhodoplanes sp. Z2-YC6860. Taxonomy (GTDB): domain Bacteria; phylum Pseudomonadota; class Alphaproteobacteria; order Rhizobiales; family Xanthobacteraceae; genus Z2-YC6860. The sequence goes on along the minus strand of NZ_CP007440.1, from coordinate 3,028,480 downwards.
CCGCACAATCCGCTCGGTGCGCGCGGCCTCTACCTCTACGCCAACGGCAAGGACACGCTGTTCCGCATCCACGGCACCAATCAGCCGGAATATATCGGCTCGGCCATTTCTTCGGGCTGCATCCGTATGACCAATGAGGATGTCATCGACCTCTACGGCCGGGTGAAGATGGGTTCGCCGGTGGTGGTGCTCAAGCCGACTGAAGGCGACTCACCGATGAGCCCGCGCGTGGCGCTCGGCGGCACCACCAACATGAACTGACGCGAAGCCTCAATTCAGATTGCGAACGGCGCCATCCTTCCGGATCGGCGCCGTTCTTCTTTGTGAACCTCAGAAGAAATTCCGCATGAAGCGGCGAACGTCACGTTCAAAGCGACGCCGCGGGTCGTAGTGGCGCGAGCGCTCGCCACGCGTCCCACGTTCGCTTCGGTTCGGCGTTTCCGGCTGCTGGATCTCCGCAAGCCGCTGCAGAGCCTCTGGCTTTCGCCGTGGCAGTGGCGGCGACACGGTTGAAAGTTGCAGGGCCTCCGAGGCTAGCGACGGCGACGCTTCGTCTTTCCGTTCCGGTCGAGCCTCAGGCTCTTTCGGCGTCGCTGCGGCCACATCGAACTTTGGCGGCCGCTCGTCTTTCGGCTTGTCTTGGCTCGCCTGATCGCGGCTCAATTCTTCTGTGGGCCGCTCATCTTTAACTTGCGGCGGTGGCGCTTCGGCCGCCGATTTGACGGGCGCCTCAGCGACCTCAGGCGGCTTGGGCCTCGGCATGGGTGGCTCAGCAATCACCGGCGGCTCGACTTTGGGAGCCGCGGCAACGGCTGGAGCCTGCGGTTCGTTCTTCGGCTCCGACTTGGATTCGATCTTTGGATCGATCTTGGGCTCGACTTTAGCCTCCACCTTGGACGGCGGCATAACTGGCGCTGCGGCCGCCGGTGGCGCAGAAGCGGTCGTGCGCTGCGACGGCTCAGGCTCCGACTGCGCGGCGATCAACGTCTCGCGCACGTTCCACTGACAGATCTTGGTGTTGTGCGAGCGCTCGGCCATGTCGAGATGGACGTGATCCCCGTGATAGGGATCGGCTCCCGGGCCAAGCACCGTCATGAAGCGGCTGCAGGCGGCGAGCCGGACCTTGTCGCGGAACTGCTTTGTGACGAGTTGGTCGGCGAGCGTGAACACCCCGCCGTTGCGCAACCGGAAGCTCCCGACGTCGAGTGCGTTTCCCTTGCCGTGCTCGGAGAGCTTGGCGCCTTTGACGTTGTTGCGCGGCCGGCAGTCATAGGCGTCGTAGTCATTGATGGACATCAGCGGCGAGCCGAGCGCCGTGCTCGCCGCGGGACCGACATCCTCACGCACCCACTCGGCAACCTGCTCAGCCATGCTGCACTGGATCTGCGGCGCTGGATTGAGCGCGACAACGGAGCGGTCCGGCATCAGGATACTGTCGAGCCGCACCAAGTCCGTTGCGCCACAGGCGCCTGGGCCGCTGCGGTTCGGCAGCGGCGAGTAGCGCGCGATCTTGGCAAGCCGCTCGGCGCAGGCGAGCTGCTCAGGCACCGGAGTGACCGCAGCAGGCGGGAGGGTGCGATCGAGCTGGCGCTGCAATTCCCGCTCGGCATCGCGGGTTGGCGCAGCTGCAGTGCGTGATGGCTTGTGCGGAATCTCAGAGGGCTTGGCATCGCGTGCGGCGACCGGCGTCGCAGTGCTCGAGGTCTCCGGTGGCGGCTCCGCGGTCTTGGCCTGCTGCGGCACACGCGGCGGGGGAAACACGTTGGCGGAGGCCTTGGCATTGGCTGCGCGATCCGTCTCGGGCATGCGGCGCAATTCGCGCTGCATCTCTCGCTTGGCCTCGAGCGCGCGGGCGGCTGACGGGCCGCGAGGCGGCCGCTGCTTGGTCTGGCGCTGGGGCGGTCCCAAAAAGGGAATGTCGTCCCAGCCTCGTCCGGCCGTGGGGCTCTTTTCAAGCCACGGGTCCGCGGTCGCAACGCCGGCAAATGCTACCGGAACAGCAAACACCGACAACAGCCATTTTCGGCCGCTTTTTATCGACACGATGCCGTCCCCGCTGGTTGACCGGCCCGCACGGCAGCGTGCGGAATGAGACATATCGGGAAGCATAACGCTGGAACCGGCCAGAAGTTCGCAAGAAATTTGTCAGCGATGGGCCGGAATAACGGCCGGCGGAACGGTTGTGGACGACGCGCCGGAGGGCACATAGGCCTGGGCGCGAACCCGCGCGGCCAGCGCGCAGCCTTCGCAGTAGCGGGCATCCTTGTAGTCGATCCAGTTGTGGGCATAGACGCGATCGACGGGAATGCCGTAGCGCTCCTGCACGAAGCGCACGAGCGCAAGGCCCGTCGCGAACTGTTCCGGCGTCAGCGGCTTGGCCACATCCGGATAATTGCCGGCGAATTCGATACCGATCGAATTCGTTCGCACCACCTGATGATAGGTCTTGGTGTTGTCGATGTACTTGTTGTCGTTGCGATTGGCGCCGTCGCCGTGCGTCGTGACCGTGGTTTCAGGCGTGGCCCAGTAGACGGTGCCGTCGGTCTCGACCCACAGCATGACACCTCGCTTGGTTGGATTTGCGGCCTGCTGCTTCGCCAGCGCCGCGGCCGAGCCCGCCGGCCCTTCCGTCTGATGCAGGATGATGTTCTGCCACGGCGCCGCCTTCGGATCGCCGAGCGGGCTGAGGTAGACGACCTTGAGACCCGGGATTGCTGGCATGCCAGCGCTGCGCGCCAGGCTGGCGAAGTCCGAGTCCTGCGCAAAGGCCTGACCGATCGACAGCAGGACCACGATGGCGAGAGACAAACGCGGGAACGGCATGGCATCAAGCTAACCAGGGACAGCAGCATGCCGCAATACGACGTCATCGTGGTGGGGCTTGGCGCAATCGGCAGCGCCACGCTGCGCGTTCTCGCCAGGCGCGGCGTGAAGGTGCTGGGAATCGAACGCTTTGCGCTGGGCCACGACCGAGGCTCGTCGCATGGCGAAACGCGGATGATCCGGCTCGGCTATTTCGAACATCCGTCCTACGTGCCGCTGCTCCGCCGGACTTACGCGCTGTGGCGCGAGCTCGAGGCTGAGGCAGGCCACAAGCTTCTGCACATCACCGGCATCGCCGAGATGGGCTTGCCCGACAGCGATGTGGTGGCCGGCACGCTCGCGGCCTCGCAGCTGCACGATCTGCCGCATGAGGTGTTGAGCGCGAAGCATGCGATGGCGCGCTTTCCGGCATTCCGGTTGCCCGACGATTTCGTCTGCGTGGTGCAGCCCGACGGTGGCTTCGTTGCGGTCGAAGCCGCGATGACGGCGATGGTCGATCAGGCGAAGGCTGCAGGTGCGGAGATTTGGTCCGAGACGATGGTGCAGGCGTTGACTCCGACCGGCCGCGGCGTGCGTGTTGCCACCAGCCGCGGTGACGTTGAAGCCGCGAGCGCGATTATCGCAGCCGGCCCCTGGATCAGCCGGCTCGCGCCGGACCTGCCGCTTCGCGTGACACGGCAGGTGATGACCTGGTTTGAGCCACGCGAGCCTGCACTGCTCGAACTGGGCCGCTTCCCGGTGTTCTTGATGCGGACCCCGCACGGCAATCACTACGGCTTTCCTTCCGTCGATGGCAGTCTCGTCAAGATCGCCAAACACCATCATCTCGACGAGACCGTTGATGCCGAAACCGTCGACCGCGCTGTCTCCCTGCAGGACGAAGCCGCCGTCCGCGCCGCGGTGGCCGCCCATATCCCGGCCGCGGACGGCCCAATCGCCCGTGCTAAAACCTGCCTCTACACGGTGACGCCCGACCACGATTTCATCATCGACCTCCTGCCGGGCGCACCGAGCGTGACGGTCGCCTCCGCGTGCTCCGGCCATGGTTTCAAATTCGCTCCCGTGATGGGCGAAATCCTCGCCGACCTCGCGATCTCACGCCGCACCGCACACGACATCGGACGCTTCCGGCTCAGCCGGTTCGGCTGCTAGGCTGCATCCATCCGGTCTTGGAACCGGTAACAACAAAAGACGTCGCGGAGAGAGATGCCCATGCTTGGCCTGATGCAGAATTGGCCGCTTCTTTGCCATCGCATCATCGACCATGCTGCGATCCAGCATGGCTGCCGCCCGGTCATAAGCCGCTCGGTCGAAGGGCCGATCCACACCACGAACTATGCCGAGGTCCGTCAGAGAGCTCTGAAGCTCGCGCAACGACTCGAGCGCGATGGCGTCCAGCCCGGCGATCGCGTCGCAACGCTGGCATGGAACACCTGGCGGCATCTCGAAGCCTGGTACGGCATCATCGGCATCGGCGCGATCTATCACACCGTCAATCCACGGCTGTTTCCCGAACAGATCTCCTGGATCGTCAATCACGCCGAAGACCGGGTGATGATGACCGACCTGACGTTTCTGCCGCTTCTCGAAAAGCTCGCCGACAAACTGCCGACCGTGCAGCGTTACATCGTGCTGACCGACGCCAAGCATATGCCGCAGACCACGCTCAAAAATGCGGTGCCCTACGAGGAGTATATCGCCGAGGCCGATGGCGACTTCCAATGGAAGAGCTTCGACGAAAACACCGCCTGCGGCATGTGCTACACGTCGGGCACCACCGGCAATCCCAAGGGCGTGCTCTATTCGCATCGCTCCAACGTGCTGCACGCCTTCATGGCGTCGCTGCCCGACGCCAAGGGCATCCGCGCCTGCGACGTCGTGATGCCCGTCGTGCCGCTGTTTCACGCCAACTGCTGGTCGCTCGCCTTCTCGACGCCGATGACCGGCGCCTCCATGGTGATGCCGGGGCCGAAGCTCGACGGCCCGTCGGTGCTGGAGCTTCTGGAAAAGTACAAGGTCACGTTCACGGCCGGCGTGCCCACCGTGTGGCTGATGCTGCTGCAGGAGCTCGAGAAGACCGGCGGCAAGCTGCCCTACCTCAAGCGCATCGTGATCGGCGGATCGGCTTCGCCGCGCGCCATGACGCAGACCTTCCAGGACAAGTACGGCGTCGAGGTCATCCACGCCTGGGGCATGACCGAGATGAGCCCGCTCGGCTCCCTGTGCACGCTGAAGCCCGAATATCAGGAACTCTCCGGCGACGCGAAGCTCGACATCCAGGCCAAGCAGGGCCACCCGCCGTTCGGCGTTGAAATGAAAATCACCGACGACGCCGGCAAGAAGCTGCCGTGGGACGGCAAGACCTTCGGCCGGCTCAAGGTGCGCGGCCCAGCGGTCGCGCGCCGCTACTTCAAGGATGACACGGACATTCTCGACGAGGAGGGTTTCTTCGACACCGGCGACGTCGCCACCATGGATGCATGCGGCTATATGCAGATCACGGACCGATCCAAGGACGTGATCAAGTCCGGCGGCGAATGGATCTCGTCGATCGATCTTGAGAACCTCGCGGTCGGCCATCCCAAGGTGGCCGAAGCCGCCGTGATCGGCATCCGCCATCCGAAATGGGACGAGAGGCCACTCCTGGTGATCGTTCTGAAGAAGGACCAGCAGGCCAGCAAGGACGACATTCTCGGGTTCATGAAAGACAAGATCGCCAAATGGTGGATGCCCGACGACGTCGCCTTCGTGCAGGAAATCCCGCACACCGCGACGGGCAAAATCCAGAAGACCGTGCTGCGCGAGCAGTTCAAAGACTATCGGCTGCCGACCGCGGCGGCATAGGCACCGCCGCCTCTCTCGATCGCCATCCCGCGTGACGATCGCCGGCGGCATCGACGCGGCTATGAATTTTTGACCTGTCGGCAGCGTCTAGCCATGACACGTTGCATCGTGTCTGATGCCGGATGCGCATCCCGCACTCGACGTATTCAAGGAGAGCGCTGTCATGAGCCGACGAATGATATCAGCGATCCGCTCTTGCTCTGCACTCAGCCTCGCGCTTGTCTTTCTCATGAATTCATGGGCGTGGGCCTGCACACGGGTGGTCTATCTCGGGCCGAACGACAACATCATCACGGCCCGCTCGATGGACTGGAAAACGGATATTCCAACCAACCTCTGGATTTTTCCCCGCGGCATGGCGCGCACCGGAGAGACAGGCCCTAACTCCATCAAATGGACCTCGAAATACGGCAGCGTCATTGCAAGCGCATACGATGTTTCGACGACGGACGGCGTCAACGAAGCGGGGTTGGCGGCCAACCTGCTCTGGCTGGTGGAGTCCGATTACCCGAAGTTCGATCAATCCAAACCCGGGCTGACCATTGCCGCATGGGCGCAATACGTATTGGACAATTTCGCCACAGTGGAAGAAGCCGTGAGTGCGTTGTCGCGCGAACCCTTCACCATCGTCACCGACAACGTCCCGGGCGATACGCGGCTCGCAACCCTGCACCTGTCCCTATCGGATGCCACCGGCGACAGCGCCATCATCGAATACGTCAAGGGCAAGCAGGTCATCCATCACGATCGCAAATATCAGGTCATGACCAATTCGCCGACTTTCGACCAGCAGCTGGCGCTGAATTCATACTGGCAACAGATCGGCGGCACGGTCATGCTGCCGGGCACCAATCGTGCCTCCGACCGCTTCGCGCGGGCGTCCTTCTACATCAACGCCATTCCAAAGAACGAGGATCCGAATCGCGCCGTTGCCAGCGTGTTCAGCGTCATCCGCAACGTGTCGGTGCCCTATGGGCTGAACACGCCCGACCAGCCCAACATCTCCTCTACGCGCTGGCGGACCGTCGTCGATCATAAGCGGCGTCTCTACTTCTTCGAGTCCGCATTGACGCCGAACACATTCTGGGTCGACCTCAAGGCGATCGACTTTTCTGCGGCGAATGGAAAGGTGCGCATGCTGGACCTCGGCCCCAGCCAGGATCACACCTATTCCGGCAATGCGACAAAGGAATTCAAAGAGGCGAAGCCGTTCGTATTCCTAGGTGTGCATTGACCTCACGACGCATGTACCGTCACGCAATTGGCAAAAGGCCGAACCATGCTCAGTCCTCTCCGTCAGATCATCCTAGGTCTCGCTCTTGCTGCGACGGCGCCTATCCTGTCGTTCACCACGACAACGCCGGCCGCCGCGGAGATCAGGCCCTTCCCTGCCAGCTTTAAAGCGCAGCAGATGCCGGTGACCGGCGGCACGCAATACGTTCGCGTCGGCGGCCAAGGGCCGGCTGTGCTGCTGCTGCACGGCTTCGGAGATACAGGCGACATGTGGGCGCCGCTGGCCGAAACCCTGGTCAAGGACCACACGGTGATCGTTCCCGATCTGCGCGGCATGGGTCTGTCGTCGCACCCGGAAGCCGGATACGAGAAAGTTGCCCAGGCGCGAGACATCGCCGCCATTCTCGACCAGTTGAAGATTCAACAGGTCGTGCTGGTCACCCATGATATCGGCAATATGGTCGGCTACGCACTCGCCGCCCAGTTTCCCGACAGGGTCACCAAATGGGCCGTCATGGACGCGCCGCTTCCAGGGCTCGGCACCTGGTACACGAAGCAACTGACCAACCCCAAGGTCTGGCATTTCAACTTCCGAGGGCCTGACGTTGAACGTCTGGTCGCCGGCCGGGAGCGCATCCTGCTCGATCGCTTTTACAACGAGCTATCGGCCACCCCCGCTGCGATCGACGATCAGACCCGCGACCACTATGCGGAACTCTATGCACGGCCGGGCGCAATCCATGATGCCTTCAGCGGGCAATTCGCGGCGTTCACCCAGGATGCGGAGGACAACAAGGCGCTGTTTGCCAAGAAGGGCAAATTGCGCATGCCCGTGTTGGCGATTGGCGGCGATCATTCATATGGCGTGTCCATGAAGTCCGAACTCACGACCGTCGCGAGTAACGTCCAAGGCGCCGTCATCACCAATTCCGGCCACTGGATCATGGAAGAGCAAACCCAGCAGGCCATCGGGATCATCGTTCCCTTTGTCGCGGGCAAATGAGATTGTTTTCCCCTCCCCGCTGTCAACGGCAACCTGATCGCATAAGCAACAGGCAAGCCATTTGAATACCCAGGCCTGTCGGGGTCGCGATCGCGGGGCGCGGGATTGAATCCGGGCAGTTCCTGCGGCATCTAGTGGATGCGCGACGACAAGGCGCCGTGCTGCTGCCACAGGACCCTCCATGACCGCCGCCGAAGCGAGCGCCGTTCCGACGCCCAGCATTCCGGTGGCCGCGTCTCCACCTCTGCCCGCCGCCCGCTTCACCGGCGACGGCCGGGCCTATTGGCGCATTTTGCTGCGTGGCGCGGCGCTGCTTGCGGTCACGCTCGGCATATACCGCTTCTGGCTCGCCACAGACGTGCGGCGGTTCCTGTGGTCGAACACCGAGATCGCCGGCGAAAGCCTGGAATACACTGGTACGCCCTATGAACTTCTGATCGGCTTCCTGATCGCGCTTGCCCTTCTCGTGCCGCTCTATGTGGCACTCTCGCTTGCAGCACTGAGCGCGGGCCCCATCGGCGCCGCGGCCGGCGCCCTCTCCTTCCCGTTGCTGTTCTTCCTGGGTCAATTCGCGGTGTTCCGCGCCCGCCGCTACCGGCTCACCCGCACGATCTATCGTGGCGTGCGCTGCCATCAGGACGGCTCCGCGTTGCGCTACGCGATCTGCGCGACCTTCTGGTGGATCATGGTGGTGCTGACGGTGGGGCTTGCCTATCCGTTCATGCAGTCGCAGCTCGAGCGCTTCAAGATGCGCCACACCTATTTCGGCGACCTGCAGGGCCGCTTCGAAGGATCGGGCTTCCGGCTGCTGCTGCGGGGCTTCTTCATGTGGCTCCTGGTGGTCGGGCCGCTCGCTGGCACCATCGCTTTTGCCCTCGTCACCGTGGACTGGGAGACCGTCGGCGCCGTGGCCGTCAAAAGCAACAGCCTCGAGGAGTTCAACAGCCAACTCGACAGCGCCGCATCGGATTTCTATCTCGCGGTCGGTGTCGCCGTGTTTGCCGGAAGCTTCAGCATCATCATAGTGGCTGTGCTCTATCCGGTGTTTCAGGCCGTGCTGCTGCGCTGGTGGCTCGACGGGCTGCGGCTCGGCGGGCTTTCGATCCACTCAGGCTTGCGCACCGGCTCGATCTACGGCGCTTATTTGCGCTTCCTCGGCTTTGGCCTTCTGTTCGCCATCGCGGTCATTGTGCTCGGCAGCATCGTGGCCTTCCTGCTGACCGCCGTCCTCGTCGATCAAGGCAAGAAGGACCTCGCCGACCTCGCCAACGCAGCGGCCGGCATTGGCTTCTACGTCATCGCCATGCTGGGTTTTTCTGCGATCTATCAGGCAACCGTGAAGCTCGGCTTCTGGCGTAGCAGCATCGAGACGATGTCGTTTTCCGGTCTTGACGCACTCGACAGCGTTCATGCGTCCGGCGCCGCAAGTTCCGCGGTTGGCGAGGGCCTTGCCGACGCGCTCAACGTGGGCGGTATCTGATGGCGACCGATGATCTGGTGAAAGGACCTGGTCTCTATTTCGACGGCACCTCGAGTGCCCGCCACGACGTCACGGTTGAGGCCGCGCCGCAAGCTGTCCGCATCACCGACGCGAACGGCGCGATGCTCGCCGAATGGCCCTATGCCGATCTGCGGGCGCAGTCCGCACCCGACAAGGTCATGCGACTGCGCCGCGCCAGCGGGCCGGAGCTTGCCCGGCTCGAACTCCGCGATCCCGTGCTGATTGCCAGGATCGACGCCTATGCGGACAGCCTCGACCGCACCGGAGCCACCGAACGGCGGTTGCGCTCGAAGGTCATCGGCTGGACCATCATGGCGGCGGTGTCGCTGGTTCTGGTTGGGGTCTGGGGTCTGCCCGCGCTTTCGGACCGCATTGCGCTGCTGATTCCGTTGTCGGCCGAGCAGCGGCTCGGCGCCGCCATGGACAAGCAGGTTCGCTCCATGATCGATCCCGGCCGCACCGACCGGCCGTTCGAATGCGGCACGGCGGACGCTGAAAAGCCCGGCCGCGCCGCGCTCGACCGCCTGATCGGCCGGCTCGAAATCGCGGCCGGTCTGCCGATCCCCCTGAAGGCGGCAGCAGTCCGAAAGGCGGACGCCAACGCCATTGCATTGCCGGGCGGACACATCTACGTCTTCGAAGGGCTCATCCGGCAGGCGCGCACACCCGACGAGCTCGCAGGCGTTGTCGCGCACGAGATCGGACATGTCGCCCATCGCGACGGCACTCGCTCGCTGTTGCAGGCCGCCGGCTTATCGTTCCTGTTCGGTATGCTGCTGGGCGATTTCACCGGAGGCGGCTTGGTGGTGATTGCGGCGAGGACAGTGGTGCAATCGGCCTATTCGCGCGACGTCGAAACCGCGGCCGACCGTTACAGCGTCGGCCTGATGACGCGGACTCATGGCGACCCGCGGGCGCTCGCAACGATCCTTGACCGCGTGGCCGGCGGCGCGGCTCCGGGCTCGAAGATCCTGCTCGATCACCCGCAGACCAAGGATCGCGTCGTTGCGATCAATGCCTTGGCGGATTCGTCGCCGGGAACGATCGAACCCCTGCTGCCGGCCGCGGACTGGGCCGCGCTGAAACGGATTTGCGGATAGACCATGGCGCGCCGACGCATCGCCGATCAGCCGACCTCGCGACTGGCCATCTGGGCGCGTCGCTGCGCGTTCTTCGCGTTGACCGCGACCATCCTGTCCATCCTGATCGTGCGCTCCGGCATCCTTGAACCGATTCCTGCGCTCGCCACCTTCGGCGGCGCGCTGGTGGTCGCGGTGTTCGGCATCGTGCTCGCCTTCGGCGCCTTCATCGTGGTGTGGAAGGACGGCACCGACGGCGTCGGCCACGCCTTCGCGGCGATCGGTATCGGTGTCGCCCTGCTCGGCTACCCGGCCTATCTCGGCTACATGGCCTACAAGCTGCCGATGATCAACGATATCACCACCGACCCGATCGACCCGCCGCGTTTCGATGTGCTGGCGAGGCTGCGTCCGCGCGGCACAGTGGAATACGCCGGCCTCTATGCCGCCGAACTCCAACGCAAGGCTTACCCTGACATCGAGCCGCTCAGTGTCAGCGCGGCGCCGAAAGCGGCCTATGACGTCACCATGGCGGTGATCACGCGGCGCAAATGGCGCGTGGTGGTCGACCGCCCGCCGCAGCCCGGCCGCCGCGACGGCCAGATCGAGGCGGTGGCGCGCACGCCGATCATGGGTTTCCGTGACGACGTCTCGATCAGGATCAGGCCGGACGACGACGGCTCACGCATCGACGTGCGCTCGGCCTCGCGCTACGGCCGCCACGACTTCGGCGGCAATGCCTCGCGCATCCGTTCGCTGCTGGAAGACGTCGAGGCGCGCGCCGATACCGAGGAGAAGCGCGAGCAGCGCCAGCAACAGAAGCCGCAGAAGCCGTCACCGGTTCAGGCCGGCAAGCGATAACGCCCCTCGATCGACGGCGGGCCGTTGGTCGCGGCTTGGCCGCGCGCCACCAGATCCTCCAGATGCGCCAGCACGGACATGCCGGCGGCCTTCACAAGGCGCGGATCGAGATTGGCGTAGATCGCGCCGACCACGGATGGGATGTCAGTCTCGCCTTTGGCAAGCTGGTTGAGGATTGAAGCCTCGCGCGCCTTCCTGTGCAGGATGTAGGCGGCGACGAAGCGTGGAGCGCTGCGCACCGCGGGACCGTGACCCGGGAAGTAGATCGGCTCTTCGCGCTTGGCGAGCTTCTGCAGCGAGCTCATGTAGTCGCCCATCGAGCCGTCGGGCGGCGATACCACCGGCGTCGACCACGCCATCACATGGTCGCCGGACAGCACCACATTGGCCTCGCGAAACGCATAGGCCATGTGATTGGCGGTGTGGCCCGGCGTCGTGATCGCCTCGATGGTCCAGCCGTCGCCGCGCACCACCTCGCCGTCGGCGAGCGCACGGTCCGGCCTGAAGTCGGTGTCGTTCGAGGCATCAAGCCGCGGCCCGTCGCCGATATGGAGCGGCCGCGCGGCGCGATGCGGACCTTCGGCCAGCACGAGCGCTCCCGTCGCGTGCTTGATCGCGGGCACGCCCGGCGAATGGTCGCGATGAGTGTGGGTGACGAAGATATGCGTCACGGTCTCGCCGCGGACTGCGTCCAGCAGCGCCGCGCCATGCTCAGGATTGTCCGGCCCCGGATCGACGATCGCGACCTTCCCGCGGCCGATGATGTAGCTCATCGTGCCCTTGAACGTGAACGCGCTCGGGTTGTTGCAAAGGATGCGCCGCACGCCGGGCATCGGCTCGTCCACTTTGCCGGGGACGAGCGTGAATTCCTTATCGAAGGGGATGTCTTCAGCCATGAGGCCTCTTTAACCCCAAAGGCCAACCGATACGACCGTTATTTCGGGCAAAGCAGCCAACCTGCCCTGTCCTCGGTTCGGCCGAAGTTCGGCACACAAGTGCCGTACCTGGTTCGTAAAATTGTCCGACATGCGACCGTAGTTCGTTATGAGAACGTCGGATAGAGAACACGAACGTCACAAAACGTCATGATCGACACCACGCCTCATGAAGCCGCGACTGTAACGTTCGCCCGCGACGGCGCACAACGGTTCCAGGCGGCCGTCCCGTTGGCCACGCTCCAAGACATTCTTCAGGCCGTGGCCGACCAACCTTCGGCCCAAGCCGGCGTGAGAATTTATGGGGTTGCGGCGCTGCGACCGCTTCTCGCCTGCACCGGACCGATCGGCACGATTGCGGCATCAGTGCTCGGACCGGCGTGCCGGCCGGTGCGGGCAATCCTGTTCGACAAGACGCCGGATCAGAACTGGTCGCTCGGCTGGCACCAGGACCGCACCATCGTGGTCAGAGAGCGCATCGACGTCGAAGGCTTCGAGCCATGGACCGTCAAGAGCGGCCTCCTCCATGTGGCACCGCCTTTCGCAGTGCTGACCGGCATGGTCACGTTGCGGGTTCACCTTGACCCGGTGCCGGTACGGAATGCTCCGCTCCTCGTCGCACCGGGCTCGCACCGGCTGGGCCGCATTCCGGTCAACGAAGTCGGCGACGTGGTCCGGCGCTGCCGCAGCACAGCCTGCGTCGCCGACGCCGGCGATATCTGGCTCTATGCGACGCCGATCCTGCACGCCTCCGAGGCGGCCGCCGAGCCTGACCGTCGCCGCGTTCTGCAAGTGGACTTTTCGGCGGATGAACTTCCGGGCGGCCTGCGCTGGCTTGGCGTTTGAGAACCCAAAAAAAAGAAAGCCCCGCCGGAGCGGGGCAGTTTTGCCTGGGTAGACATGCGTTTGTTGGGCCCGATGCGCGGACGAGCCGCGCATCCTCCACGAAGTGTGGACCACACTGAGACCCCAGCGCCGAGGGGATCGCTCGGAGCACGCTTATGCTTGGCGTGTGATGCCTTGGCCGGCGATTGGCCGCGACTACTTGGCGTCGAACGGATCGAACGCGTCGCGCCAGAACCGCTGCACCTGGTCCTGCCTCAGATCCATGTACGGGTTGCCCGGCCAGTCGGTCGTCGACGCCTTGCCGGCGTCAACGGCGTGCATCGCATGATGGTGATGATGATGGATGTGCTTGGCGGCGTTCGCCGTGCCGGCCACCGAAGTGGCGAGCACCAGAGCGGCGAGTGCTGTGAAGGTTTTCATTTCCCCAGTTCCCATTCGTTCAGCAGTCGCCCCTTCGGGACTTGTGCACGAATGTCTAGCCCCTGGAAACTATGTCGCATCCAATTACCAAAATTTAATGTAAGGCTTTTCCCGACGATATTCATAACCATCTGATCAGGCATGCGTATTTTCGATTTTGTTCGCAGTTTTGTGACTTGACGATGACAGTTTTTGTCCTCGGAAACGCCCTTCCAGCCTGCGGCATATCAACGCAGAAGTCCCATTTTTGAGGACATCCCAAGAAGCGGCAGCGTCAGCGAAACGGTACGCTGTCTTCGTCGGATTCAAAAGGACCAGCAGCGTAGACCACGCGACCGCCGACCATGGTGAGCAGCGAGACGATGCCGCCGATCTCATCCACCGGCACCGTCAGATAGTCCCTATCGAGCACCGCCAGATCGGCGAGCTTGCCAGCCGCGAGAGCAGCACGCTTGTCTTCGTCGAACACGAACCAGGCGCTGCCTTCGGTGTAGATGCGCAGCGCCTCGATACGAGACGGGATCTCCTCAGGTCCGCGCATCACCGTGCCGCCGACCGTCTTGCTGTCGAGCATCCATTGCAGCGAGACAAACGGATTGGGCCCCATCACGCGATGCGCGTCGGTACCGCCGCCAATCGGCACGCCCATCTTTGCTGCCGTGACGATCGGCGGCACGAAGCGCAACGGCTCGCTGCCGCGCTGGCCGAGAAACGCTTCGCCGCGGAAGTAAAACGCGTTCTGCATCAGCCAGCCGACGCCCATAGCCTTCATGCGCGCGAGGCTTTCCACGCTGGCATCGTTCAGATGCGCAATCGACCAGCGCAGTTTCCTGATCGGCGTTTCGGCGTTGATGCGCTCCAGCACGTCGAGGAGATGATGCACCGCCTTGTCGTTGTGCCAGTGGAAGATCGCCGTCATGCCGCGGCTGACTGCCCAGCGCAGCACGTCGGCGAGCTGCTCCTTCTGAGCGTCAGTCGGCTTGTCATTGTTGTAAAAGCCCCAGGTGACGTTCTCGCCGATGCCGTTGAAACGCAGCCAGTCGTCGCCGAAGCCCATCGGCAGCACCTGCGTGAGATCCTGGAAGTCTTCAAGCTCGTGATCGCGGCGCGGCGCGCTCAAGCTGTAGCGGACGCGAAGCGTGAGTGCGCGCTCGCGCCAGATCTGAAACAACGGCTGATAGTCGGCAATCGGGAGGTTGTATCCTCCAGGATCGATCACGCCGGTCAGTCCCATGGCGTTGAGCGCCCGGAAGAAGGCCTTGGTGCCCGCGACCTTCTGGGCGAAATCGGGCCGCGGCAGGAGATCGAACAATTCGCTGATGGCGCGGTTGTCGCCGGTGAGCCAGCCCGTCGGCGCGCCATCCTTGTCGCGCTCGATGGTGATGCGCGACGCAAGATCGGACGGAATGCCGAGTGCCGCGAAGCCTTTCGGATCGAGCAGCACGCGGCTGTAGAGTTCCTGCACATAGACATGGTGGTCGGGCGCCGCGGCGGCAATCTCGGTCTCCGTCGGGCGGCGGTCCTCCTTGAACTGCCGCGCGGTCCAGCCGCCAGCCACAATCAGCCACGAGCCTTTCGGCGCGGTCTTGGCAGCAGCGCGCAGCCGGTCGAGTGCCTCGGCCAGCGTGCGGATGCCGATCCAGTGCACCTCGGTCTGCCAGGTCAGCCCCGCGCGGATCGCGTGAATGTGGGAATCGATCAGGCCCGGGATGACGGTGCGGCCACCGAGATCGATGACGCGGGTGGAGGGGCCGGCTGTAGCGCGGATCTCGGTGGTGGTGCCAATCGCTGCGATCTTGCCGTCGCGCACCGCAAGCGCCTGCGCGGGCGCCGCATCGTAGACCACGATCTTGCCATTGATGAGGATCGTGTCGGAC
Organism: Rhodoplanes sp. Z2-YC6860; assembly: GCF_001579845.1. Taxonomy (GTDB): domain Bacteria; phylum Pseudomonadota; class Alphaproteobacteria; order Rhizobiales; family Xanthobacteraceae; genus Z2-YC6860. Next base: position 3,013,058 of record NZ_CP007440.1, on the reverse strand, counting down.
GATTGGGCGCCAGCCGCCGATATGCGGAACAGCGTCAGGCAGCCGACGATTGCGAAAAGCGTCGCCCGGAACGCGAGCCGCATCGACGTTTAAAGCCGCCGCAGCGTGCAATCGGTCTCGATGAACATGTCCTTGGCGCCAGGCGGCGTCCTGCGGAACACCTTGTCCTGCCTGTAGCCATCCTTCTCGCAGGAGATGGCCACATCGTCCGGCAACGTGTCCTTGTTGACGTGACTGCGATAGAGCCCGAGCACGTTGGTCTTCAGCGCCACCTGCTGGCCGCTCTTGGGCGTGAGGAACACCTGCGCATCCGACACCGGCGCGCCGCGCTGGTCACGCACGAAGCCGAAATACGCAGGGCCTGCGCCCTCGGTGTCGTTGGCGGCATCGTAGTCGTCGCCGCCGGCGAAGGCCGGCGCGCCGAGCGCGAGCACACCAGCCGCCACGAGCGCCATCATCCGCATCAGCACAGTCATGCGAGCCTCCCGAACGGGCTAAACTTCTTTGGCGCCATTTTAGCGCAATCGCTCGGGCCGACCAATCCGGGTCTCGCGCCCTACCACCGCCAGAAAAAGCGCAGCGCGTAGACCAGGACCGGCATCGCCGCGAGCGGCACGATCCAGACCAGCGACAGCGGAATCCGGCTGACGACCCGTTCGGGCAGCAGGAGCGCAAGAATGCCGAGAATGCCCGACCCGATCGCCGCGTTCGCGATCCAGCCGTACCAGTACATCGTCGGGCCATGATCGCGCACCGGCGGCACAAAGAACCAATCGAATTGATTGGACGCCGGCTGATAGGTGAACAGCGGCCAGTTCTGCATCTCGCAGATCACATAGATCACCGGCGCAGTAATCGCGAACACCACCGCGAAGGTCCGGAACGCGGCCGATGATGCCAGCGACCCGGCTTGGCTTGTAGGGCGGATGTCGGTCGTGGTCGTCATGAGCCAAAGCCCCTCACGTTGTTGAGGAAGTGCCCGACCAGGAACAGGTACCAGACCATCGCGGCCATCAGAACGGTCAGCCAGCGGCGCGGGCTGTCGTACTCGGCGTTGCGGACGTTCTTCCAGAGGTACCAATAGATCGGCAGCAGGAACAGACCGATGACGGCAACGTGCTCCTTGAGGTCGAACACGCCGAGCGTCTTGTAATAGCCCTGCGCCTCGATCGGGATGCGAACGTACATCCGGTATTTGGTGTAGATCCAGGCGCCAAAGAGGAAGGTCACGATCCACAGCACGCAGACCGCAGAGGCATAGCCTGCGCCCTGCACGGCACGGAAGCGCGTGACGAAACCGCCGCCGGCCGGCTGGCGCACCGGCGCCAGCACCGACATCGCCTGATGCGTCATGGCGCCGAGCAGCGCCACGGCCAAGAGGCCATGCGTCATCATCAGGATCGTCCAGAAGGTGCCGACGTCGATCCAATCGAGGATGAAATCAGGCATCAGGCCCATTCGCGACCTCCACTCTCAGAGCCGCCGCCGATACCGTATCGGCGGCGCGCTCACCCTCCCCTGAGGGGAGGGTCACAGTGCGTGTTGCGCCGGCGCGCTTAGTGCGCCAGCGGGTCGGGCCGCAACTGGAAGTGCGCCGCGAGCGGCTTGGTGCCCTTGCCGCCTTCGATCATCCACGGTGTGCGATCGCCATTGGCGGCCCACAGCCCGCGGCCCTTCCAGCCGGCATTCGGATCGTCGATGCGGCCGTCGAAGCCCTTGGCATAGAAGCCAAGCGGATACGGCACGCGGATCGAGATCATCTTGCCGTCTTTCAGCGCGACAAGGCCGTCCTCAAGGTTGGCCGTGGACATCGGGATGTCCTCGCCAAGCCCGAAGGTGTTGTGCTGGTCGACCCACGAGTAGTAGCTCGACTCCGCTGAGTTCTCGCCGATGCCCTTAAAGCCCGGGCCGGGATACTGGTAGAATTTCCAGCCCTCCGGACAGTGGTTGCCCGTCGCGTTCGGGCCGTTGAGCGGCCCCTTGCACAGACGGCGGTCGAACACGCCCATGTGGCCGCTCGCGAGCGACACCCAGACACGGCCCTGCTTGTCGATATCGCCGCCGCGCGGCCCGAAGCCCGGCAGCGGGACGTTGTACATCTCTGACAATGCCTTGTGCGGATTCTTGCCCGGGTCGACACGAACGATCGCGCCCGGACTGCCTCGCAGCGTGCCCCAGATCGAGCCGTCGGTCGGGCTCGGCATCACGGCGTAGAATGTCGGGCCGATACGCATATCCTTGCCCGGCTCCTGCGGCTTGCCCGGCTCGGTGTATTCGTCGCGCACGCCGTTGCCGTTGGTGTCGAGCACCAGCGCGGTCCAGCCCTGCGACTTCTCGATGTCGCCGGTCTCGTCCAGCATCTTGGTGTTGATCCAGCCGACATTGCCGCCACCGCCGCCGGTCGACATCCACAACGTCTCGTTCGCGTCATAGCCGAACTGCAGATGGTGCGAGCCGAAGCAGGTCTGGTAGGCGGTGTATTTGCCAATCTTCGGGTCGTACATCGTCACCCGGCGGTTGGTGCTGTTCAGCGGGAACTCGACCGCCGAAGGATGCGTCGAGCCCTTCTTGCAGAACGCCGGATTGTCGGGAACGTGCCCGGTCGCGGCGAGCCAGACGCGGCCCTTCCGGTCGATCATCGAATTGTGGTTGTTGGCCTTACTGTCCCAGATGTCTTCGGTGCCCCAATAGGCCGACGGCCCGAGTATATGCACCGAGCCCGCATTGCCTGGGCCGAGCGCGAGCGGCATGTCGGCCGTGGTCGGCAGCACGAAGTTCGAGGCGACGTTCTTCACAACGTCGAGGATCGGCATGTCGTTGCAGGCATGCTCGCAAGACCCATACACCGGACCATAGCCATTGACCGTCGGGTAGCGCCGGTCGGTGGTGATCAGATCGTGCAGGTATTGCTTCGGATTGTGCCAGTCGCGCAGCGTGACCACGATGTTGCGCTCGACGCCCTGCGGGCGTTGCGGCTTGGCGAACGGCAATTCGCCCTTCTCGACGCGCTCGGTCCAGTCGGCGAGATATTTGTACGGCACACCACCGAGCTGACCGGCCGCGATGGTGATCATGTTCTCGCCCGCCTGGCCCGACTGCGTGCGATGGACCCAGGCTTCCTCATGGGTCTTGCCGGCCTTCATGTGGAATTCCGGAATGGTCCGGGTCGCGAGCTGGCCGAGCTGATGGCAGCCGACGCAGCCGTTGTTCTTCATGCCGTTGAGGTAGTCGGTGATCTTCATGCCGGGAGGTGCGTCCTTGCTGCCAAAGAACTCCGCCTCGGGGATTTTCATCATCGAGTACCAGTAGATCGCCGGATAGTATTTCGCAGCCTCCGCGTCGTTCTTCGCCGCGACCGCCGTGAGATTGAGCTGCTTGCCCGGCTCGCTCTTGACCTTCGGCGAGTCGACAAGGCCATAGCCGCGAACCCAGATGTCGTAGTTCGCTTTCGGCAGATCGGGGATGACATAGCGGCCCTGATCGTCGGTCACGACGCTCCGGATGAAGCGCACCGGCAGATCGCGCGTCTCCGCGATCACCCAGACGCCGGCCTCTGGCCCGTTTGGCCCGGTGACCACACCGCCGATGTCGTCGTTGTCGATCGCGACTGCCGCCGCCTGCTGTGCGTTTGTCGCCGTGGGTGCGCCGAGTGTAACACCCGCAATGCCGAGCGCTGCCGCGCTCGCGAAAAGAACAGACCGCAATGTCATCATTTCCTCCTGCCGTCGCCAATCCCAGTCGGAATATGCGTCGGGGCCGTTCATTCGGCCCCGACGTCGTTCGTCGGTTACAACCTCGTTTTTCTTCCCACGTCGTTCGTTCGCCTCAGTGCGCCAATGGATCCGGACGCACCTGGATGTGCACCGCCATCGGATAAGCGCCCTTGCCGCGCTCGTTGAGCCAAGGCGTGCGGTCGCCGCTCGCGCTCCACAGGCCCCTGCCCTTCCAGCCGACCTTCGGATCGTCGATGCGGGCGTCGAGACCCTTGGCGTAGTAGCCCATCGGGTACGGCACCTTCATCAGGATCATCTTGCCGTCCTTGTAGGCGACGAAACCATCCTGCAGGTTCGCGGTCGAGATCGGGACATTGTCGCCAAGGCCGACCGCGTTGTGGTGATCGACCCAGGTGTAGTAGCTCGCCTCTGCGCTCGAGTTCGGCACTTCGGCAAAGCCCGGCCCCGGATATTTGTGCAGCGTGAACGCCTCAGGACACTGGATGCCGGCCGCAGCGCTCGGGCCGGTCTTCGGCGCCTTGCACTTGTTGCGATTGAACTCGATCAGCACACCGGCCGAACCCGAACCCCAAAGCACGCCGTTGGCGTCGATGTCGCCACCACGGATACCGATCGCCTCCTTTGGCAACACATAAAGCTCACTGAGCTTGGTTTTCGGATCGTAACGCAGGAAGCCGGCAGCGCCGCCGAACGTGCCGCTGGCGTACCAGATCGAGCCGTCCTTCGGATGCGGCATCACCGCATACGGGCCGGACCCGACATTGATGCGCATGTCCTTGCCGTCCTCAGGCTTGCCGGGCTCGGTGAATTCGTCGAGCTTGCCGTTGCCATTGGTGTCGGCGACGAACGGCCTCCAGCCGATCGCCTTCTGCGCATCATGGGTCTCGTCCCAAATCCGCGTGTTGACCCAGCCTGCCACCGGTCCTGTGCCGCTCAGCCACAGCGTGTTGTCGGGGTCATAACCGAACTGATCGTGGTGGGAGGAGAAGCAGGTGTCGATGAACTGATAGTCTTTCGTTTTCGGATCGAGCACGGCGACTTGCCGCTGGCTTTTCTCGATCGGAAATACTTTGGCGTACTCGTTGTCCGATCCTTTCTTGCACCAGGCCGGATTGTCCTGCCCGCGCACTGTCGCCGAGAGCCAGATACGGCCATCGGCACCAATCATGGAGTTGTGATTGTTGGCGCGGGTATCCCACAGGACTTGATCGCCCCAATACGCCGATGGCGCCGCCGGCTTCACTGCGCCGGCATGACCCGGCCCCAATGACACAGGCATGCCAGGATCGGCCACCGGCATCTTGAAGAATGAAACGGTGTTGGTCTTCGGATCGAGCACCGGAGCATTGTCGGTCGAGTACTCCGGCGAGCCGAACAGCAGACCGTTGGCGTTGACGGTCGGATTGCGTCGGTCCGACGAGATCAGATCGTGCATATACTTGTCGGGCGTGGACCAATCCCAGGTCGTGACGACGAGATTGCGCTCGACACCGGTCGGCCGCGGCGGCTTGTTCTTCGGCAGTTCGCCCTTGGCAACCCGATCGGTCCAGTCGCCGAAATATTTGTAGGGCACTCCACCCCACTGACCTGCAAAGCGGTTGGTCATCATCTCGCCAGCTTGGCCGGACTGGATGCGCCGCTGCCAGGCCTCCTCACCGGAGGCAAACTTACCGAATTGTGCCGGGATCGTGCGGGTCGCCTCCTGGCCCAGCTGATGGCAGCCGACGCAATCCACGTTGTTCAGCTGTTTGCGCCAGCCATCGAACGTCATGTTCTTCGGAATGTCAGAGGAGCCGCCGAAATCCTTTTGCGGCGGCAACTTCATCATGACGTACCAGTAGATCGCCGGATAATAATGCGCAGCCGCCGCTTCACTGGGCGCCTGAACCGCGGTGAGGTTTAGCGTCTGCCCCGGCTTGGCTCGCATCCTCGGTGAATCGACCAAGCCGTAGCCGCGCACCCAGACCTCGTAGTTGGCGGTCGGCAGGTCGGGAATGACGTAGCGGCCCTTGTCGTCGGTGACGACACTGCGCGTGAAGCGCGTTGGCAGGTCGGTGGTCTCGGCAATCACCCAGACGCCGGCTTCCGGGCCTTTGGCGCCCGTAACGACACCGCCGATATCATCCGCATCGATCGCGACTGGCGCTGCCGGTGCCGTCGGCTTGGGCTGTGCTGTCGCCGGCGCGTTTGCCGCGATGACCGCAATGCCGAACGCCGCAACTGTAGAAAACAGAACCTGTTTCAGGCTCATCAAAATGCCTCCCTGACTTCCAAAACTTCCGGGTTTCGCCCCCGTTGTCGAATTGATCTTATACCAAATAGGATCGTTCGGAAGACGCCACCGGCCGTTCAGAGCCGGGCACACAATCCACGGGAGGATGCCATGCGGGTCGCGCGCCGGACGATGGTCCACATCGTGGGTTTGGTTTTATTCCAAACTGCGCTTTTAGTTTGCGGTGCGAAGGCAGAGACATATCCGTCGCGCGCCATCACCTTGATCGTCCCGTATCCGGCTGGCGGACCATCCGACACGCTGGCCCGTGTCATCACCGAGCGGATGAAGACCGCGCTTGGCCAATCAGTCATCATCGAGAATGTCACCGGCGCGGGCGGCTCGATCGGCACCGGGCGCGTCGCGCGCTCTGCGCCTGACGGCTACACGCTGGTGCTGGGGCACAATCAGACGCACGTCATCAATGCGGTGACGCAAAACCTGCAGTACGACGTCGTGAAGGACTTCGAGCCGGTCACGCTGGTCGCCGACACGCCGCAATGGCTGGTGGCGCGCAAGGCGATTCCGCCCGACGACATCAAGAGCTTCATCGCCTGGCTGAAGCAGCAGGACGGCAAGGCGACCGGCGGCGCGGTCGGTGTCGGCGGGCCGACCGACCTCGCTGCGGCCTTTTTCCAAAAGGCCACCGGCACGAAATTCCAACTCGTGCCCTACCGCGGCGGTGGACCGCTGGTGCAGGACATGCTGGCCGGGCAGATCGACTTCACCTTCGGCCAGGCGGCCAACTATCTCGGCCATGTGCGCAGCGGCACGCTGAAGCCCTTCGCGGTGCTGGCGAAGAAACGCTGGTGGGCTGCGCCCGACGTGCCGACCATGGACGAGGCTGGCGTCAAAGGATTGGACGCGTCGTTCTGGCACGGGCTGTGGGCACCTAGGGGCACGCCGAAGGACGTTATCGCCAGGCTCAATGCCGCGATGGTCGAGACGCTCGCCGACGAGACGGTGAAGAAGCGCATGGCCGATATCGGCCAGGAGGTGTGGCCGGCCGATCAACAAAATCCGGCAGCACTGGCGGCGCAGCAGAAGGCCGAGATCGAACGCTGGTGGCCGGTGATCAAGGCCGCCGGCATCAAGAGCGAGTGACACGGATACGCACATCACCGACTGAGGGAGGACGCAATGACGAGATGGTCCCGGGCAATTGCACTTGCGGCCATGGTGGCTGCGCTTCCATCGGGTACGTGGGCGCAGAGCGAGACTTATCCGAACAAGCCGGTCCGCATCATCGTCGACTCGGCGGCAGGCAGCGCCACTGACGTTTCGGCCCGCCTGATGGCCGATCGCCTCACCCAAGTCTGGGGCCAGCAGGCCATCGTCATCAACCAACCCGGCGCCGGCGGCTCGATCGCGGTGCGTGCGGCGTCGCAAGCCGCGCCGGACGGCTATACGCTTTATGTCGGCGCTGCATCGACGTTCACGGCGTTGAAGGGCGCACCGGGCGTCGCGCCCAATCTGCCAATCGAGTTGCCTCGCGACTTTTCGCCGATTGGTTTCATGACTGAACAGCCCATGTTCATCGCGGCATCGCCAGCCTCAGGCATCAAATCGCTGCCGGACCTGATTGCGCTCGCCAAGCAGAAGCCCGGCGAACTCTCTTATGCAACGACGGGGCGCGGCCGCATCACACACCTGACCATGGAGTTGCTGCAGGACCGCGCCGGCATCAAGATGCAGATGATCCCTTATACGGGCGGGCCGACCGCAGCGATGGCCGACCTCGCCACCGGGCGCGTTGCCGTGGTGCTCGAAGGCTATTCGGGATTGGCGGGCGGGCTCACCAGCGGCGTCATCAAGGGCATTGCCGTCGCCTCGCATCAGCGGCTCGACGACTTCAAAGACCTGCCGACGGTCGCGGAGACATTGCCGGGCTTTTTCGCCGGCGGCTGGAACGTTCTGCTCGCGCCGGTCGGCACGCCGGACGCCGTCATCCAGAAAGCCAGCATTGATCTGCGCAAGGCGCTCGACGAAGCCGAAGTGAAGACCAAGCTTGGGGCGCTCGGCGCCTATCTGCATCCGATGACCCCTGCGGAGGTCGTGGCCTTTGCCGAGGAGCAGCAGCGCACCTGGCGGCCGGTGGCCGGGCGGATCGCCAAGCAGGCGGCTGAGCAATCGAAGTGAGCGTGACGCCGATGAGGTTCGCGGCGCGAATACTGGGCGCAACAATGCTTTGGGTGACGGGTCTTGCTGCGCCTGCCGCCGCGGACAGCTTTCCGGACCGTCCGATCAAGATGATCGCGCCTTTTACGCCCGGCTCGCCCAACGACGTGGTGGCGCGCCTGATTGCTGCGCCGATGGCGGTGAACCTTGGTCAGTCGGTCGTGGTCGACAACCGGCCGGGCGGCGGCACCACCATCGGCGTCAAGGCGGTGATGAGCGCCGAGCCCGACGGCTATACGCTGCTGATCTCCAACAGCCCGACGCATTTCATCTCGCCGCTGGTCAACAAGTCACTGACCTACGATCCGTTGAAGGACTTCGTGCCCATCGCGACGATCGCGAGCGGCGGATTGATGCTGGTGATCGCCCCCGATGTGCCCGCCAAAACGCTCGCCGAGTTCGTCGCCTATGCCAAGGCCAACCCGGGCAAGCTCAATTTCGGCTTCGGCCAGGGCACGCTGCCGCAACTCGTCGGTGAGATGTTCAAGCGCGCGACCGGAACGGACATCGCCGACATCCCCTATAAGGGAGGCGCACAGGCCGTGACCGATATGCTGGGCGGCCGCGTGCAGATGAACATCGGCACCATCTCGACGCTCGCGCCGCTGGTCCGCGAGGGCAAGCTCCGCGCGCTCGCGATGACGAGCGCGGAGCGCAATCACGAACTGCCGGACGTGCCGACCATGGCGGAAAGCGGCTTGCCGCAAGTCGCGTCGCTCACCTATTACGGCATCCTCGGCCCGCGCGGCGTGCCGGCTGACGCCGTGCAGCGCATCAACGCTGCGGTCAATGACAGCCTGAAATCGTCTGACGTCATCGCCGCGATCCGGCGGATCGGCTTCGATCCGCATGGCGGAACACCAGAGGACTTTACAAAACTCCTCGCGAGCGAAATGAAGGTATGGATTCCGGTCGTGCAGGCGACCGGCTTCCAAATGAACTGAAGGGGACCTCATGTCTGACGCGAAGCTTTCCTCCGCCGGCCCGGTCGACGCCAAGCTGATCGAAGATCTCGTCGCCGCGAGCCGCATTCTCGCGCATCACGGCGTGCTCGATGCCTGGGGCCATGTGTCGATGCGGCATCCGAGCAATCCGCAGCGCTATCTGATGTCGCGTGCGCGGGCTCCCGCGATGGTGTCGATCGAAGACATCATGGAGTTCGACCTCGACTCCAATCCGGTCGACCAGCGCGACCGGCGCTGCTTTCTCGAACGCTTCATCCACGGCAACGCGTTCAAGGCACGGCCGGACGTCAACGCCGTGGTGCACAGCCACTCGCCGACGATCGTGCCGTTCTCGGTGACCGACCAGCCGCTGCGCGCGGTGTCGAGCGTGGCTTCGTTCCTGGCCTGCGGCTGTCCCGTGTTCGATTTCCACAAGGTCAGCCGGACCAAGGGCCTTCTGATCACCAACAATGAGCAGGGCGCAGAACTTGCGAAGATCCTGGGCGACAAGCCGGTGGCGCTGATGCGCGGCCACGGCAATCTGGTGGTCGCGCCCGACATCCCGCGTGTCGTGCATCGCGCGCTTTACACCGAGATCAACGCCAAGCAGCTCGCCACCGCACTGTCGTTCGGCAAGCCGATCAAATACATCTCGGAGGACGAGATGCTCGATCCGCAGCGCCTCGGCGACTCGTGGGACGTGTGGAAGCACGAGGCGATGAACGGCTGATCGCCGCTGCGTTGACTCTCTACTATCGCCGCAAGCACGGTGCGCTCCCTCTCCCCGTTGGGGAGAGGGCTGGGGTGAGGGGCGTTAACTCTCTCGATAGACCGTAACCCCTCACCCGCCGCACTTCGTGCGGCGACCTCTCCCCATGGGAGAGGTTAAAGAGACGCAGCGCCAGCGTCTCACTCAAACAATCGCGAACGCCTCGATCTCGACCATAAACTCAGGACGCGACAGGCGGCTCACCTGCACCGTGGTGCTGGTCGGCAGCGCTTGCGCAAAGAACTTCATACGCACGTCCTGGTGCTTGAAGTACTCTTCCATATCGGTGACGTAGGTCGTGGTCTTCACCACGTCGGCAAGCGTCGCGCCGGCCGCTTCCAGCGCGTCCTTGATGTTCTGGCCGACCTGCTCGATCTGCGCCCGCATGTCGCCCTTGCCGATGCAGTTGCCGTGCTTGTCCCGCGGCGTCTGGCCGGCGACGAAGACCTGCTTCGTGCCGCCGACCTCGACCACCATCACCTGCGAATAGAGGACTTTTTCGCCATCTTTGCGGACATGCAGCTTGTCCGGCTGAATGCGTTCGCGCTTGGCGGCCATTGATCGACTCCAACTCTCTCTTACCGCACATCAGTCTCTCCCGGCCTCATGGTGAGGAGCGTTGCGAAGCAACGCGTCTCGAACCATGGGGCCGCCCCATCCTTCGAGACGCATCGCTTCGCGATGCTCCTCAGGATGAGGCGGAGAGAGAAAAGACGCTCGGCGGACTAAACTACATCTTCTCGACGGCCGGCATTACGTCTTTGACGAACAGCTTCATCGAACGCATGGCGTTCTCGAACGACATGGTGCCGAGGAAGAGATAGACGAGCAGATAGTTGAAGCCGATCTCCTTCACCTGCTTCTCGATTTCGGCCAGCACGGTCTTGGGCGAACCCGCGATCACCGTACCCTCTTCGATGCATTCCTCGAAATTCCGGCCGCGCACGTTCTTCATGCGCTCGGCCGTCATGGTGACGCCGTGACGGTTGCGGATCCAGTTGATGTTGGAGAGATGATTCTCCATCGCGGGCTTGGCCCAGGCTTTCGCCTTCTCGTCGGTCTCGTCGACAAAGATATGGCGCTGCACACCGAGGGCTATGCCACCGGAGAATTCCGGCTTCGGCTGGAATGCCTTGCCGCCGCGCTTGGCAAACGCCGTCTTGAAGGTGTCGATGTTGGCCTTGGCGAAGGCGTTGGCGCCGAGCGTGACGAAATGCAGCCCCTCCTCGCCGGCCCACGTGGAGCCTTCCGCGCCGGACGAGCCGTACCAGAACGCCGGGAACGGCTTCTGATACGGGCGCAGCGCGATCGGCACGTTCTCGTATTCGTAATGCGGGCCCTTGTAGCTGAGCTGCTCGGTCGAAAGCCCCTTCACGATGCAGCGATAGGCATCGATGAAAATCTCGCGCGACTGGTCGTGCTCGATCTTGTGATACTTCAGCTCGAATGGCGACACGCCCCGGCCGACGCCGATCTCAGCGCGGCCATGGCTGAGATGATCGATCATGCAGATCTCGTCGATCATCCGCAGCGGCGAGTAGAGCGGCAGCAGATAAACCAGCGGCCCCATCTTGATCTTCTTGGTCAGCCGCGCCACGGCGCCGAGAAACACGCCCGGCACCGGCACCATGTTGAGCGGAGTCTGATGGTGCTCGGCGAGATGCAGGCAGTAGAAGCCCGCCTCGTCGGCCGCCTGGATGAAGGTCAGTCTTTCGTCGAAAAGCTGCGATGTGGGGCGCTCGCCGTGCTCAATATGATCGAACAGTCCAACTTTCATTTCTCTTTCTCATCCAGCCTGCCGATGGCTTTCACGATAGGAACGAGGCGCTTGGCGTCGGCTTCCACAAAGGCCGCGAATTCGGGTTGATCGAGGTAGGCGGCAGGGCTGCCGGCTTTCGCGAAAATCGAAGTGACTTGCGGATCGCTCATGGCCTGCTTCATGCCCTCGCGCAAGCGCGAAATGATGGCAGGCGGCGTTCCCTTCGGCGCGAACAGACCGGCCCAGATGTAGTACTCGACATCCTTGTAGCCGAGCTCGATCATGCTCGGGATGCCTTTGAGCTCCGGCGTGGGCTTGCCGCCCCAATGCGCGAGCAGCCGGACCTTGCCGTCTTGCACATGGGGATTGGCCACGCCGGGCGCCTGCGCTGTGATGTCGACCTGCGCGCCGAGGAAGGCTTGCATTGCGGGCCCGCCGCCGCGATACGGCACGTGCAGGAACTTCACGCCTGTCGCGCGTTGAAACATCTCGAACGGGATGTGGGTGGCGCCGTAGTTGCCCGAAGAGCTGTAGGAGATCGCGCCGGGGCGCTTCTTGGCGTCCTCGAGGAGGTCGGCGACCGATTTCCACGGCGCATCATGGCGCACGCACAGCACATTGGGATCGGCGAGCGCCCGGGCAATCGGAACGAAGCTGTCGAGCTCATAGGACGGCTTCCTGTCGTAAAGCCGTTCGGCATCCGGAAGGAACGTCATCGACGACAGCGCCATCAAGAGCGTGTAGCCGTCCGGATCGGAGCGCGCCACGAAGGCGTTGCCAACGAGGCCGCCGGCGCCGGCGCGGTTGTCGACAATCACCGACTTGCCCAGCGTCTTTTCAAGCGACAACGCGATCGGCCGCGCCGCGAGATCGGCCTGACCGCCGGGCGGAAACGCAACGACCATCGTGATGTTGCGCGCCGGCCAGGCCTGTCCCTGCGCCAGCGCCTGCGAACCCAACGCGCCCATCATTGGCGCGGCCAGCGCGCCCGTCACAAACTTCCGCCGATCCATGATCGCTCTCCCTGATGACATTATCCGCCGGGCGGTTGATCCGCTCTGGCGATTGTTCTGGCGTGCTATTCGGCGGCGACGCTGGATGCAGCCTCGCCGGCCCGCGCAACGGGATTGCGCAGCACGCCGATCTTTTCCACCTCGCATTCGACGATGTCGCCCGGCAGGCAATAGCGCGTCGCGGGCACCAGGCCCGGCGGGGTCACGCCCTTGCCGCCCAATTCCTTGTCCACAGACCAGGCGGTGCCGGCGGGCGTGCCGGTGATGATCACCATGCCGGGACGCAGCGTGAAGTTGCGCGAGAAGAAGTGAATGAGCTCGGCGCAGGTCCAGATCATGTTCGAGGTGCTGCTCGACTGACGCAGCTCGCCGTTGATGCGCGACATCACCTTGAGCTTTTGCGGATCGCCGATCTCGTCGGCCGTGACGATGCAGGGGCCGAGCGGAGCGCCCGTGTCGAAAGCCTTACCGCTGCCAAGCTCGTACCAGGTCATGCCCTCGGGCGTGCGGCGCACCTGCCGGTCGCGGGCCGTGACGTCGTTGACGATGGTGTAGCCGAACACGTGATCGAGTGCGCGCGCCGCTTCGATGAAGCGGCCGGGCTTGCCGATCACGATGGCCAACTCGGTCTCGCAGTCGATCTTCTTGGAGAAGCGATCGTCAAACGCGATCGACTCGTTCGGACCGACCACGCAATCGGCGGTCTTGACGAAGAACTCCGGTTCCTTGCCGCTGATCGGCGTGTTGGCCTTTTCGGCGTTGTGGTCGCGATAGTTGCTGCCGCTGCACAGGATGGTGGCCGGGCGAATGGGCGCCGCCAGCGTCACGTCTTTGAGCGGCGTGGTCGCAGCCTTCGGCGGATTGGCGAGGATCGCCTTTGCGGCGTTCATGCCGGCATCGCCGGACTTGATGAAAGCCAGCGCGCTCGCGAAGACGTCACGGCTGCCCGACGCCAGCAGCGGATCGACCACGCTGTCGCCGGCGAGCAAACCAAGCCGCTCTTCGCCGGATTTCACGAACGTCACAAGCTTCATCGCGCTTCCTCGCCTTTGTTGTGGTGGCAATGTGCCCGCTTGGCGCGCGGCAGGCAACCAACTAAAACGCAGGGAAAATATCAGGAGGAATGCCCGATGAGACGTTGGGACACGCGCTGGATCGCGGCGATAGCCGCTACGCTGCTGCTGATCGTTGCCGGACGCGACGCTTCGGCGCAGCCCCAGCAGAACTGGCCCAACGGCCCCGTGAAGATGTTCGTGGGCTTTGCGGCGGGCGGATCGACCGACATCATCGCCCGCGACATCGGCCACGAGTTGGAGAAGGTCTGGGGCCAGCCGGTTGTGATCGAGAACCGGGCCGGCGCCAACGGCGCAATCGCCGCGGGCCAGCTCGCGAAACTGCCGGCCGACGGCCAGACCCTGATGATGATCGTGTCGGGTCACGTCACCAACGGCTATCTCAACCCGAAGCAGCCGTTCGATGCGTTGAAAGACTTCACGCCGATCGTGCAGATCGCCTCATCGCCGCTTTTGATCTTCGCGCATCCGAGCTTCCCGGCGAACGACATCAAGTCGATGCTGGCGCTCGCTAAAGAGAAGCCCGCGACGATCTCGTATACGTCGCCCGGCACCGGCTCGATCCAGCATCTGTCGATGGAGCTTCTGGCCTATCTGGCCGGAGTCAAACTCGTGCACGTGCCCTATCGCAGCGGCGCGCTCGCGCTGAACGATACGCTTGCCGGCCACGTGCCGCTCTCGGTGCTGAGCGTGCTGCAAGCGCTGCCGCATCTGCAGGCCAAGACCATCAAGCCGCTCGCGGTGACGTCGGCCAAGGCGACCGACATCCTGCCGAACGTGCCGACGCTCGCCGATGCCGGCTTGAAGGACTACGAGGCCGAGCTCTGGTACGTCGTGATTGCGCCGAAGGGCCTTTCCCCGGAGCTCACGGAACGCATCAACCGCGACATCGTGCGAATCGTGAAGTCGCCGGAGATGCAGAAGAAGCTCGCCGATCAAGGCGCGCGGCCGGTTGGCGGCACGCCTGCGGAGGCCTTGGCCTTCATGACGGCGGAATCCGACAAGTGGGGCAAGGTCATCAAGGAAGCCAACATCCAGGGCGAGTAGCGATCAGTCGGCCTGTTTGGCCAGACCGATCAGCCAGCGGCGGATCACGGCTTCATCGCCCGGCGACAATCCAGCCTTGAGTTCGGCGTCAGCCTTGAGAGCGCGCTCCTTGCATCGCGCCAGCAGCGTTCGTCCGGCTTTGGTCAGTACGATCACCTGCACGCGTCCGTGAACCGGATGCGGCGAGCGCGAGATGAGCTCGGCGCGTTCGAGATTGCTGATGATGCCGTGCACCGTCTGCGGCGTCAGCATCGCAAGACGCGCGACATCGGCGCCTGATGCGCCGGGATAGCTGTCCAGCATCGTCAGCACCAGGAATTGCGGCGGCGTGACGCCTAGGTCGGCGAGCTTGCGCTCGAGCCGCAACCGGACTGCGCCCGCCGCCTGGCGCAGCAGATACGAGAGATAGCCGGCCTCGCCGCGCTTGCCCTCCCCGGGTTCCGGCACCCTCACGGCAGCGACAATGCTGTCCTGCGTTTTCGACCTATTCATTAGCACCCTGATATGTTATCAGCATACTGATACATCGAATGATGCCCATAAGCAATGGATCGACCGGTGGACGCATCGCATTCCGCACGACTTGAATGGCAGGGCTTCAAGGAGCTCGCTCCTGCCGCCGACGCCGCATTGTTGAGCCTGTCGCAAGCCGCGGCAAATCAAGGTCTGGACAAGCGCATGCTCGAGCTCGTCAAGCTGCGGATTTCTCAGATCAACGGCTGCTCGTTCTGTGTCGGCTGGCACGTGAACGCGGCGTCTCGTTTGGGAATCGCCGCCGACAAACTGCACATGCTTGCGGCCTGGCGCGACGCCCAGGCGTTCGACGAGCGGGAGCGCGCAGCGCTCGACTGGGCCGAGGCCTTGACGCTCATTGCCGGCGGTGTGTCGAACGAGCGCTACGCACAGGCCCGCTCGGTATTTTCAGACAGCGAGCTCGCCCTGCTCACGTCCGCAGTCCTTGCGATCAATGCCTGGAACAGGTTGGGCGTGGCCTACCGCTTCACCCCGCCCGCAATGGCCAACTCAGTCGGTGCGTCATGATTGCAGCACTCATCCCCGACCGGACGGCACAGCTCTGGCTGCTTGCGGCCCTTGCCGCATCCGCCGCTCTTCCGCTGGCCGCGAAGTCGTCAACCGAGACGCTCAATACGCTGCCTTGGATTCTGTGCAGCACGTCGAATAGCGGGACTACGGCGCCTCGACCGCGCACCGTCGTCAAGACCTTGCGATCCGAACCGCTGGTCGCCGCACCGGGCAAATACGTGACAACCCAGCTGGTGCATCTGCCGCCTCTGGCCTTTACGCCGCGGCATGTGCATGGCGGGGACGTCACGGCTTACGTTCTGAACGGCACGGTCCGCTCGGAGCATGCCGGACTGCCCGCCGCCAATTACCAGACCGGCGAAATGTTCCACGAGCCGTACGGCACGACGCACGTGTTCATCGAGAATCCGAGTGCGACCGAAAGCGCGGATGTCCTCGCCATCATGGTGCATGACAAAGGCGCACCACTGACGACATTCTTGGACTGAGGAGAGTTGCCGGCCGCCGCTACTTCTTGAAAGGCTTGCGCATCGACTGCAGACGGTCCGAGCTTTGCGACTCCGGCATGTTCTCCGGGTTCTGGCCGCAGAAGATCTCGCCGACCTCGTAGGTCGCGCCGGTTCTGTTGTCGAACAGGTTGCGCCGGCAGTTGTCGCTGCTCGTCGCGGTGAACAGCACCTGCCCCACGCCGGTCTTGGCAAAGTTCCGCACCGGATCGTCTTCGCTCAGGCTGGAGCCGCCGGTCGGCAGCTCAGGCCGGCCCACATTGGCGAAGGCGCCGCTGCCGCCGGTCTGCAGCGATGCAAACCATTTGAACAGCGGAATCTGGTCGCGCATAAAATAAGCGCCGCCGCAGAACACGGTGAGGAAGATCCCTGTAGAGATAGCAGCCCGCTGCACGGATCTGCGTGCGGCGATACCAGCAATCTTTCCAAACATCGTTCGCTTTGTGGCTGCCATGCCTGACGGGGCTTTACCGGGTCAGGCAATTATAGGCGCCGCCGCCTTACCGATCCGGTAACGCAGGTCCGACGATTTGCATCAAGAGTTGTGGCGGGAACCTGGAAAATTGAGCCCGCGCAGGTGGTTAGCAACCCAATCCGCAACCTCAGGGACAGCCGTGGCTCAGTGAATTTCCGGCTCCGGCATGGCCGCCTTGCCCTGCAGGAAATCGAGGTCGCAGCCCTGGTCGGCCTGGCCGATGTGCTCGGAGAACATCGCCC
The DNA here is from genome assembly GCF_001579845.1 of Rhodoplanes sp. Z2-YC6860. GTDB lineage: Bacteria > Pseudomonadota > Alphaproteobacteria > Rhizobiales > Xanthobacteraceae > Z2-YC6860. The sequence goes on along the minus strand of NZ_CP007440.1, from coordinate 2,996,002 downwards.
CGTACCCCCGCGGGTACTTGGGTGCCGGCTGCGTCCAGGCCGCTTTCCGCCGGGCAAGCTCGGCGTCGCTGACGTGCAGATGGATCATCCGCCTGTCGACGTCGATCTCGATCTCGTCGCCGGTCTGCACGAAGGCGAGCGGGCCGCCGACGAAGCTCTCCGGCGCCACGTGGAGAATGCAGGCGCCGTAACTGGTGCCGCTCATGCGGCCGTCGGAAATGCGGATCATGTCACGCACCCCCTGTCCCAGCAGCCGCTTGGGGATCGGCAGCATGCCCCATTCGGGCATGCCGGGGCCGCCCTTCGGCCCGGCGTTCTTGAGGACGAGAATATGGTCCGGCGTGACGTCGAGGTCGTCGCGCTCGATCTCGTGCATCATGTGGTCGTAGTTCTCGAACGCGATCGCCTTGCCGCGATGCTTGAGGAAGCGCGGATCGGCGGCCGCCGGCTTGATGACGCAGCCGTTCGGCGCAAGGTTGCCCTTCAGCACCGCGGTCGCGCCTTCGGCGTAGATCGGATCGTTGAGCGAGTGGATCACGTCCGGCAGGTGGACCTTGGCGCCCTCGATGTTCTCGCCCACGGTCTTGCCGGTGACGGTCAGGCACGAGAGGTCGAGCTTCTCGCCCAGGTTCCGCATCATGGCGCGCAAGCCGCCGGCGTAGAAGAAATCCTCCATCAAATATTTGCCCGACGGCCGAACATTGGCGAGCACGGGAATCTGACGCGACAGCCGGTCGAATGTCTCCATGTCGACCGGAATGCCCGCGCGCCGCGCCATCGCGACCACATGGATGATGGCGTTGGTCGAGCCGCCCATTGCCATGTGCACCTTGATGGCATTGTCGAACGCCGCAGCCGTCAGGATTTTGTCCGGCGTGAGATCCTCCCACACCATCTCGACGATGCGGCGGCCGGCCGCGCCGCACATCCGCGGATGGTTGGAGTCCGCCGCGGGAATGGACGACGATCCCGGCAAGGCGAGCCCCAGCGCCTCGGTGATCGCCATCATGGTCGCGGCGGTACCCATTACCATGCAAGTGCCGAACGAGCGGGCAATGCCACCTTCGATCTCGTTCCAGTCGTCGTCGGTGATGTTGCCGGCGCGTTTCTCGGTCCAGTATTTCCAGACATCCGATCCCGAGCCGAGATACTTGCCCTCCCAGTTGCCTCGCAGCATCGGGCCCGCCGGAATGTAGATTGCCGGAATTCCCATGCTGATCGCGCCCATGATCAGGCCCGGCGTGGTCTTGTCGCAGCCGCCCATCAGCACGGCGCCGTCGAGCGGATGACTGCGCAGCAGTTCCTCGGTCTCCATCGCCAGCAGATTGCGATAGAGCATTGTCGAGGGCTTCACGAAGGTCTCGGACAGCGAGATCGCCGGCAATTCGATCGGAAAGCCGCCAGCCTGCAGCACGCCGCGCTTCACATTCTCGGCGCGCACCCGCAGATGCGCATGACAGGGATTGATCTCGCTCCAGGTGTTGATGATGCCGATCACCGGCTTTCCGGTCCAATCCTCGGCGTCGTAGCCGATCTGCCGCAGCCGCGAGCGATGGCCGAACGAGCGCATATCGGACACGCCGAGCCAACGGTGGCTGCGGAGGTCTTCGGGCTTCTTGCGTGTCATCGTTTCCTCTTGAACTCTTTTCGGCTCGGGCTCTTTCAGCGTGGCGCAAGTGTCGCACCATCCTGGTCTCATTCCAATCCATGGAAGGCGCCGATAGACTCCAGCCCGAGTAAAAGCTCGGCAAAAGAAATCGGGAGGGGACGATGCCGCGAAGAAGGCCCGTGCGAAGCCTGTTGTTCGCAGCCTTGCTGCTCTGCGCCTCGTTCGCCACTTGCGACGACGCCTCCGCCCAAGTGAAGCTGCCCAACCGCCCGATCCGGCTGCTGGTGCCATTCGCACCCGGCGGCGGCGTCGATGTGGTCGCCCGCATCGTTGGGCAGAAGATCACCGAACAGACCGGCCAGCCGGTCCTGATCGAATCCAAGCCCGGCGCGGGCGGCGCGCTCGCGGTCAACGAGCTGATGCGGTCCGAGCCGGACGGCACGACACTTCTTGCCACAACCAACTCGCACGCCACGCTCCCGGTGCTGTCCAGGCTGCCCTGGCATCCGAGCAACGATTTCACGCCGATCGCCGGCATCTATTCCACCATGCTGGTGATGCCGACCAACGTAGCGAGCACATCGCGATTCAAGACATTCGCGGAGTTCATGGCCTACGTGCGGGCCAATCCGGGCAAGATCAACTGGGGCTCGTCGGGCATTGCCGGTCCGCAGCATCTCGCCGGCGCGCAATTCGCCAAGATCGCGAAGGTCGACATGGTCCACGTGCCGTACCGCGGCAACAACCCGATGGTTCAGGCGCTGCTGCAGAACGACGTGCAGCTTACCTTCGACACGCCGACCTTGTCGTTGCCGCATATCGTCGAAGGCCGGTTCGTCCCACTGGCCGTGACCGGCGAACGTCGCATGACGAAGCTGCCCGACGTCCCGACCGTCAAGGAATCGGGCATCGACTACACCTCCGACATCCGGATCTTCGTGCTCGGCCCCAAGGGCATTGCGGAGCCGATCCAGGCGGCGCTCAACAAGGAATTCACCGCGGCGCTCGACAACAAGGAGGTGCGCGAGCGCCTGACCGGCTTCGGACTCGATGTGGCCGAGGCCCGCGAGAACACGCCCGCGAACCTCAAGCGGTACATCGACGACTTCGCCTCGACCTACGGCAAGCTGATTGACGAGATGGGCATCAAGGCGGAGTGAGGCCCTGCCCTATTCCACGCTGGCGCCGGAGAACTCGACCACCTTCCGCCACTTCTCGGTCTCGGAGACAATGACCTTGCCGAAGTCTTCCGGGGTGCCCTTCATCGGCACGCCGCCGAGATCGGCGAGTCTTGCAATCAGCTTCGGATCGGCAAGTGCGTCGTTCATCGCCTTGTTCATGACGGCGATGACTTCTGGCGGGGTGCCCTTGGGCGCGCCCATGCCGAACCAGGCGCTGGCCTCGTAGCCCTTCACGGTGTCGGCGACGGTGGGCACATCAGGCAACGCAGGCGAACGCACATCGGTGGTCACGGCCAGCGCGCGAAGCTTTCCGGCGCGGATGTGCTCGATCGAGGATGGCAGGTTGTCGAAGAACACCTGGCACTGGTTGGACAGCATGTCGATCAGCGCCGGGCCTGCGCCCTTATACGGCACGTGCGTCATCTTCACGCCGGTCATGGCCATGAACAACTCGCCGGACAGATGCACCGAGGTGCCGTTGCCGGACGACGCCATGTTGATCTTGCCCGGATTGGCCTTGGCGTATGCGATGAACTCGGCCACGGTCTTGGCCGGCACGTTCGGATTGATCTCCATCACGTTCGGCACGCGCGTGATGCCGGCCATCGGCGCGATGTCGGTGACGAAGTTGAAAGGCAGCTTCTTGTAGAGCGACGTATTGATGCCGTTAGCCGGATTGACGAGCAGCACCGTGTAGCCGTCGGGCGCGGCGCGCACCACGGCATCGGTGCCGATGTTGTTGCCACCACCGGCGCGGTTCTCGATGACGAACTGCTGGCCGAGCCGGTCCGACAGAAACTGCGCGACGAGCCGCGCCAGGATGTCGGTTGTGCCGCCCGGCGGATAGGGCACGATCCAGTGAATCTGCTTGTCCGGATACGCCGCCCAGGCTCGCGTGCTGATAAACGGCGCGGCGATCAAGCCGCTGGCGGACACACGGAGAAAGTCACGGCGTTTCATCATCTCGTTCGCTCCCTGTACCCGGCCGGAAATTTCCGTGCCGGGCCAATTTTGTTCGTTTCTATTATGGAGAAATTACGCGGGCCTGGACCAAGCGCCAAGCCCAAACCCGCCCTCGCCTATTGAACTTTAATGTTATTGGCTTCGATCAATTGCTTCCAATTGGCGATCTCGCCTGCGATCTGGTCGCGCATCTCTTCGGGGGTGGTCGGCGTCGCAATGTTGCCGCCCTCCTTGAGCTTGGCCTCCACGTCCTGGAGCGCCAACGCCGCGCGCAGTTCGGCGTTCAACCGGTCGACGATCGGACGCGGCGTGCGCGGCGCGGCCGCCATGCCGAGCCAGGACATGTAGTGCACGCCGGGCAAGGTCTCGGCGACGGTGGGCGCCTCCGGCATCAGCGAAAAGCGCGTCGGCGAGGTGACGGCGAGCGCGCGGAATTGACCATTGGCAATACGCGGGAAGCCCGAGGTCGCGGTGTCGAGCATCACGTCGACGCGGCCGGACAGCACGTCGGTCACCGCTGCCGCCGAACCGCGATACGGCACCGGCACGAGTTCGACGCCGGCCTTGGCGTTCACCCAACTGCCGATCAGGTGATAGATCGAACCGAGCGAGGTGATCACATAGGTGATCTTGCCGGGGTTCGCCTTGGCTCGCGCGAGCAAATCGCCAAACGACTTGATCGGCGAGTCCTTCGGCACCTGATAAACGAACGGATAGGCACACACCATGCTGAGAAAACCGAAGGTGTCGTCGCCCTCGAACGGAAACTTGCCGATCGCAGCGCCGCTCGCATAGCCCGCCGTCAGGAGCGTCATCGTGGTGCCGTCCGGCGGCGCGTGCGACACGATGCTTGCGGCGATCCCGCCGCCACCGCCGGTGTTGTTTTCGACCGTGACGGATTGGCCGAGGCGCTCGGCGAGCTTGTCGGCGAGCAGCCGTCCGACGATATCCGGGCTGCCGCCCGGCGACGTTCCGATCAGGATACGCAGCGCCCGCTGGGGCCAGTTCTGCTGTGCGAAGGCAGGCAACACCGAGCCTGCAGCGAACGCGCCGGACAGTGCCAGCGCGCGGCGTCGATTGAGGTGCATATGTGATTCATTCCGGCCTTAAACAGGGCAAGGTTAGCAGGGTTCTAACAGCGCTGAAAACACGTCAAATCTCCTGCCGGATAGACAAAGCGACGCAGAATTCGCGGCCTTCCAGGCCTGAAGCGGCGGCGCATAACGAATTTTCGATTAAAGCGGGCAATACAATTCTTCTCAAAGGCTCAAGCTGATTTCCACGTTCGTGATGTAAGCATGTCAAAAATACGAACATGGGGGCGGACCACCAGTGAGCCGGCTTTTCTCCAATCGCGCGTGGAGTGCATTAGCGGTAAGCGCCGTGGTGACCGCGATCGCGCCGGTTCTCGTCATCGGCCGGCACGATCGCATTGACGCCTCCTGGAAGAAGCCATGGCCGGCCTTGCTCGATCGTCCGGCTGCGGTCGAGCCGGAGCTCGCCGTCTTGCAGCGGCGCATCGAGGCTTCGCTCGAGCGGTTGCTGAAATCCGACAGCACCACTCGATCGTCAGAACCGCTGTAAGCCCAAGCGAGCTCCTGAACATCGCGCTTGCACCTCATCGGCCTCGCCAAGGACTTGTGGCCACCACACATCCGTCGCCTATACTCGGAACTTCGGGGACTCGAAACATTCCGGCAGGCGACGAAAGACAATGCGCGTTGAGCGATGGCTGGTTTCGTTACTGATTCTCAGCGCGACAGTTCAAGCATCCCCAGCGCAGGAGCGTGACTGGCCATCGCGGCCTGTGACGATCGTCAATCTATTCGGTGCCGGTGGCGCCGGCGACGTCGCGTCGCGCGCCGTGGCCCAGGCGCTGGGCGACAAGTTCGGCCAGTCTTTCGTGGTCGAAAACCGGCCGGGCGGCGGCGGGGTGGTCGGCACATCCTATGTGGCCAAGAGCAAGCCGGACGGCTACACGCTGATCACCACGGCGATCGGCCCCGCGGTGCTCAACCAGTTGCTGTTCAAGTCTGTGCCCTACGACACCGACCGCGACTTCACGTCGGTGATCATGCTGGGCGAAGTGCCGAACGTGATCGTTGCGAGCCCTCAACTCGGCTTCAAGACGCTTTCGGACCTCGTGGCCTATGGCAAAAGCAATCCGGCTGGCCTAACCATCGGACACGCTGGCGTCGGTTCGATGGGCCATCTCACAGCCGCATTGTTCGCGTCGAAAGCCGGACTGAAAGCGACCTATGTGGCCTATCGCAGCCCCAATGCGGTCGTGACCGACGTACTGAGCGGTCAGATCCAGGCTGGCGTGCCGACCTTCATCCCGGCGGTGCAGTCCGTCACGGCGCTTGCGGTCACGGGCGACCGGCGGCTGGAATTTCAGCCGAACATCCCGACGATCCGCGAAAGCGGCCTGGACGTCGTGGCGGTCACCTGGATCGCGATCCTCGCACCAGCCGGACTGCCTGACAAAATCCGAGGCCAGATCAACGTGGCGATCAACGACTATCTCAAATCCGACCAGGGCCGGCAGACCTTCGCCAAGATCAACGTCCGGGCCATCGGCGGCATGCCCGAAGAGCTTGCACAGACAATCAAGAAGGATCGCGAGCTGTGGACGCCGATCATCGCCAAAGAAAACATTCAACTCGAACCGAACTGAGGCGGAACACCGATGATCGAGTCCATGATCGATATTGAAACGCCCGACGGCCGGATGGACACCTTCGTCTGCCATCCGGAGCAAGGCGGACCGTTTCCATCGGTTTTCATCCTGATGGACATCTGGGGCCTGCGCGAAGAGCTGTTCGACATCGCGCGCAAGATTGCGGTCACCGGCTATCACTGCATCGTGCCGAACTTCTGGTATCGGCAGGGCCGCGTGCGGTTCGAACTCCGTGACGAGAAGGACCGCATGCTGTCGTTCGAGCAGATTCCGGACGAGACCAAGCTCGCGATGCGCCGGCAGATGGCGCTGCTGACCGACGAGATGGCCATGGCCGACGTCCAGGCGGCGCTCAATTTCCTGCGCGGCGAGCCGGTGATCGACGGCCCGAAAGGTGCGATCGGCTATTGCCTCGGCGGCCGCTACGTCTTCCAGGTCGCAGCCCTATATCCCGACCACTTCCGCGCCGTGGCAAGCATGCACGGCACGCGACTTGTCAGTGACGATCCGCTGTCGCCGCACAAGCTCGCACCGAAGTGCCGGGGCGAAGTCTACTGCGCCTTTGCCGAGCACGATCATTTCGGCGCACCGCCGGTCCGGCAGGCGTTGCTCGAAGCGTTCAGCGCCAACCCGAACGCAAAGTATCATCCGATGCTGCATCAGGCGGCGATCCACGGCTACGCGCTGCCCGACCGTGACATCTACGCGAAGCAAGCCGCCAATCGCGACTGGGAGACGATCTTCGCGATGTTCAATCGGAACCTTGCTTCTCGGAAATCGCATGCTGCCGCATGAACTTGATAAAGGCGAGCGCGGCCGGCCCCGATTCATCGCTGCGATGGATCAATGAGGTTGGCGCCATCGGGGGCTTCATGGAGAAATCGCGGTAGACGACGTTCGGCATGTTGACGTTCTTGAATGCTTCGGAGACCACGGCCACGCCGTGACCGGCCGACACGCAGGCCAGCACGGTAATCGCGTCCTTCACCCGTGCTGTGATCCGCGGCGTAAACTGGCCGGCTTCGCCGATCACATCGATGTGCTTCCAGAATCCGACATCGAGCTCGGGCGAATAATTGACGAAAGACTCCGATCTGAGCTGCGACGGGTGGATGCGATCGTGATGCGCCAGCGGGTGGTCGCTGTGCAGCGCGAGCATCATCGCGCGGCGACAGACGACAAATCCCCGCAGGCTGTGCGGATACCGGTTCGGCTTACGCACGAAGCCGAAATCCAGATCTCGCTGCAACACGGACGTGATCTGGCTCATCGTCGGCGCCTGTTTGAGGCTCACCTCGATGCCCGGATGCAGCTTCTGGAAGCCGCGGACGAATTTGTCGATCAGACCGAACAGCGGCACGATCGTCATGAATCCGATCGCGATACGACCGACCTCGCCGCGCGCGGCCTGGCGCGCGACCGCCTCCGCCGCCGCGGCTTCGCGCAGCACGGTGCGCGCACGTTCGAGGAAGCGAGCGCCGACGTCGGTCAGTTCGATTTCCGTATTGCCCTTCCGCGCGACGAGCCGCGCATGCAGTTGCGTCTCGAGCTTTTTGATCTGATTGCTCAGCGTGGGCGTGCTGATGCCGAGGCTGAGCGCGGTGCGGCCGAAGTGCTTGTTCTCAGCGAGCGCTACGAAGTAACGGAACAGACGTGTCTCGATCTCAGCCATCGTTAGATGCCATCTAACGAAATTATGACATGTCTTTAATGACTTGCGCAAACGCCTGTGGTTGATTGAAAATAACGTTTTCAAGCCAGCAAATCGTTTCCGGGGGGATGCGAGCCGGCGTGAATACGGGTCAAACGACTTCCGGCGGATGGCTTCGGAAATTCAAACACATCGCCATAAGGCAGGCCCCCGAACGTCTCGGGGTTATTGGAGTTTGGAATACCGCGTCTCATTTGCTGCACGATGCCCAAAGTCTCGAATGCAACGACTGCGGTCACAGCAAATAGCAGTACAAAAGGCGAGATAGTCCAATGCCCCATAACAAGCTGCGAATTGTTGCTCACGGCAGCTCGGCAGTTGCTCAACGTCGAAGCCGCGCGGCAGCACAGGCCGCTTGCCTCGATGGGACGGACAGCCCGAGCGCGGAAGAGAACGTACGTCTCCTCAAGGCATTCGGTCGCGTGGACGACAGCCGCAGACGCGCCTGGCTGCTCGAACTGGTCGAACATTTTGCCGGCCTAGACACCGCGGCGCACTGATCAGAAAACCATGCCCAAGTCCCTGTCGACCGCACCGAAAAAAAAGAAGCCGAATCCGATCGACCGTCACGTCGGCGCGCGTGTGCGCATGCGGCGGCTGATGCTCGACATGACGCAAACCGAACTCGGCGACAAACTCGGGCTGACCTTCCAGCAGGTGCAAAAATACGAAAAAGGCACCAACCGGATCGGCGCGTCGCGGCTGCAACATATTGCCGACGTGCTTCAGGTGCCGGTGTCGTTTTTCTTTGAAGGCGCCGACAGCGAGATCAAGAGCACCGAGTCCCGCTCAATGTTCGTTTCGGAATTCCTGGCGTCATCCGAAGGCATTGCCCTGGTCAAGGCCTACATGAGCATCCGGGATACAAAGACCCGCCGCTGCATCGTACAACTGGTCGAGCAGATTTCGCCTCGCGCCTGAACAGTCGCTCCGGAAACTTCATCGGCTTTTCCTGGCCGGCAACCGGTGCACTGTCGCCGACTGGCCGGCGCTTTTGCGCAGCGCATCGCGCAAGCCAACGGGCCGATCGTGTTTCTTCAGCACGTCGGAAAACGCCTCCTCGGCCAGCTCCTGAAATGTCTGCATCCTGTCGTCGGCCAACTGGTTGAGGGCCGTCAGGGTCTCGTCGTCGAATTGGATGCGCTTGCCGGGCATCTTCGCAAGGTGTCGGGAACCAATTGAACGGTGCTGTCTTGTTCCAGCGCCGGGCTAGCTGCTGGATTCCGGAGCCGTCGGTTTGTCGTCGCCGCCGAGAATGAGGATCGCGTCGTCCAAAGCGCCGTCGTCTTCCTCGGTGTCGCGGCGAATACGCCGGCGGATGATCAAACGGCTGCGAACCGGTTTTGGATGGTGCTTGTGCATGCCCAGACAACCAGAACGCCGGTGACGAAGTTCCTGGCAAAAGCCGAGGAGGATTGAATGGCGAAAAAGCGTCGAAAGCGGAAATACTCACGCAGCTCTGGAAAAGACGTCGAAAGCGAGATGCGGCGTTACAAGCGGGGAACCGCCAAGAGCGGCCGCGGCGGCAAAGGCGGCAAGGTCAAAAGCCGCAAGCAGGCCATCGCGATCGGCCTGTCGAAAGCGCGCAAGAAGGGCAAAAAGGTGCCGCGCAAGCGACGCTGACGAAAAAGCCCGACCGGTGCCCCTGAAGCTATTCCGCGGCGATGGGCTGCGGGCTTGAGATCGGCATGACCTTCCAATCCCACCAGGCGAATTCGAGCTGGAAGTCCTCGCCTTCCATAAGGCAGCCGTAGGCGGTGCGATTGGGCCCGCGCGGAAATTTCTTTTCGCTCGGTCCGATCAGCGTGCCCTCGAAGGTGTGCGCGCCTTTGCGAACCCGCACGCGGCGACCCAACAACGAAATCAATTCGTGATCTTCAAGCCGATACACAGTCACGCCCTAAACGCCGCATTCCCAATGCGCGCAACCGTAGTCGCGTGGCCGACAAAATCCAGGGCATCTTGTGGATAAGCACAGTGTCGTGATGCCGACACCGCGCAGCCGTGTCGAATGGCACACACCACGCGGCACCTCGATAGACTAAAATTGCGGTGCGTCGATTGACGCGAACGATACCGGCGCCGCGCTATCGCATCGTCGACTGGAGATTGGCGATCTGCTCGGACTGCTGGACCAGCCAGGTGCGGCGCCGGGGGTCGCGGATGCGGAGAAAGGCCCGGAGCAGCCGCAAGCCCTCCTCGGGGAGAGTCTCGGGCACCGCTGCCGCTTTTGACTGCAAATGCGCGAAATCCGCGATCGCAACAATTTTGCTGTCATCGGCCATTTGGGAATTTCCTCCCGCGGACGGGTGTTATCCTGTCGCCACGACGGGGAAGAGGCTTTCGCATGACGGGTAAGGCACCGAACACAACGGCAGAGTACTTGGCGACCATGTGCGACCAGCTCGCCGCCCTCGCCGAGCGGGACGGGCTCGAGGTTGGAGCCCATCTGCTCAGGATGGCCAAGCTAGAATTCGCCGAGCGGGCCCAAGCGGGCGTCCCGCCTGCGACCGCAACGAATCGCTGAAGTGTCAGGCAGAGTGCAGGCCGCGTCATTAAGGACGCGGCGCGACTTCGTTTGCTGTCATCGAATGGAAAGCTGTTCGGGTCGATGGACCGGCTTCGGCCTCACCCGCGGACGAATACTGTTCGGTGATCGTCACGGCGAGCTTCCAGGCAATGACGAACACCAGGACGAAGAGCGCCAAGAAAGCGAACAGGCTTCCCGACCCGGAAAATAAAGCACTGCACAAGGAGTGCGACGCCGCGCGGATGGTCGCTGTGACGATTTGACCGGTGCGATTGAGAGAAATTCCCGACCGTGTTGACGCGGCTCACCAGCCGCTTCGCGCAAAATGACGCACGTCCTGTCAAACGCGCAAGCGCCTCGCCATCTTGTCTTTCGTGTCGCGGAGCAGGGAATGAAGCCCCCCTGATTTCCCCAAGCTTGCTCCACGACCAGCCCCGTCTCCCCCGAGGCGGGGCGTTTCATTTTCGGCGCCGAGACCACACGTTGAATACAAGAGCGCGGGCAAATCCTGCCCGCGCTCTTTGTCGGCCTCCACAAGCGAGACGACTATTCGATCACGTCACCCGGCGGCTGCGCGATCGTCGCAACAGCGAGGCCAAGAAGATTCGGCCTCGTTGGCGTTCCCGCGCAACGAGGCCGATAAACTCTCTACTTCTTCTTACGGGCCTTCTTCGCCTTCTTCGCTTTCTTGGCTTTCTTTGCCATGCAGTTTCCCCTTTAGGTTATGGGGCGCACAGGAGGGCGAGTACGCCCCGGACAGCGACAGTTGGCCCGATTCGGCTCGGTCAATCAAAATTTAATGGGGACAAGTCCGTCAGGTTTTCCACCGTTGTCGCGGGCTGACATCAAAGACGCGGCAGCGACGGGGCCGTGATAGTTTCTTAAGGCGTTCATTTGTCTCGATAAGAAACGCGCTCGCGAGGTGCGGCACGATCGCATCGCCGCACCATCGACTGACGACTCAAGCGAGTCTCAAGGGAGGACATTTCATATGATTCTCAGGCCCCTCATCGCTCTGGCTTTGCTGGCGTCTGCGCCGTCCGTGGCGCATGCGCAGGACGCGCCGCGGTCGAGCTCGGCACCCGCGTTCAAGTCTGCGATCCCCAACATCCCGGGCAAGCACCTCGTTGCCGTCGTCGTCGACTATCCGCCCGGCGCGAAGTCTCCGAGCCACCATCACGCGGCGTCGGCCTTCATTTACGCCCACGTGATCTCGGGCAGCGTGCGCAGCCAGGTCGACGACCAGCCGGTGAAGGTCTATCGCGCCGGCGAAGGCTGGTCGGAAAATCCCGGTGCGCACCATCGGGTGAGCGAGAACGCGAGCGCCACGGAGCCAGCCAAGCTGCTCGCGGTGTTCGTGCTCGATGCGAGCGAAACCACGCTGACGACGCCGGACGCGAAGTAACCCGGCAACGCCGGCCCGCGCGTCTTGCCGAATCGGCTGGGTGGAAGCCAGTGGCGGTGCGCTCGCCGGAGTCCATGCCCAACCGCCCGCGCCCGGCGAAAACATTTCGCGAGACTCTTGGGATGGAATCGCCCCACTTCTCTCCGCGCAGGAGAGAGCCATGGTCCGGGTGGTCGCCGTCGCACTGCTGGTCGCTAATTTCGCGAATGTGCTTTGCTTGTTTCGATATTTCTGAGCACGACAGCGCACGTCCCGTACGTTCAGCGCCGCTCCCGAAGGAAGCGGCGCTCGTTCTGCAGATTCACTTGTCAAACAGCCCGCGCTCCTAAACGCGTCACCTCAGCATTCATCCAGGCGTGATTCATCGGCCCCTTCAGATCAGGCGCGGGGCCAGCGCCTCTCTCTTTTCCTTCCCCTCACATGAGTGAGGGAGCGGAGCGCCGAGACGGCGCAGATAGCTGGGCGCTTTGCGAGGGCGCCCGCGGACCTTTGCGATCAGGCCCGCTCGCCTCCCGGCGCTCCACTGTGGCGATTTGTTGCGAGGCCACCGTTCGAGATTCGATCGGACAGGCTGGGCTCTCACCCACCATGCTCCAGGGGGCATTTGCGCCCGCTTTCACCCGACCGCGCCCTGCCACTGAAGGCGGCCCCCTCATCGGGGACGGACAATGACCTCACACCCTGGGACGTGGTCACGAGCCACGCCTGCAGGCGCCACACCCCGCTCCGCCAAATAGACGTCTCTAGACGACGCCCTCAACGAGCGAGGCAGAATCGCGTCTACTCGTGATTTGCGAGAATGCAAAGCGAAATCGCACGTCGCTGAAAAACGGCAAGACCGCCAGCGATGAGGAGTTCGCAGGCTAGGCGACCTTCTTGCCGCGCGCCGCGGTCTCCAGCTTGATGATATCGGCGCCTTGCTCGTCGCGAGAGAGGAACGACAATTCTGCGAACTGAAATTCGGCGACGGGGATTTTGTCGCGCGAGCCGTCCGCGGGCTGCCCTTCCTGGATCTCTTTGGCCCTCTCAGCCGGGAGCGGGTTGTCAGTCGCCAGGAGGCCTTGGCCCGAAACCAAGTCTGCACCGGAAATGACCTCTTGGCTTGCAATCATCCCTTGGCTTGAAGCGACCCGACGATCCGAAGCCGGGAGGTCTTCAAAATAGGCTTCCAGCAACTCGAAAATTTCATTCTTGGACTTCTGAAGTTCGCGGGCCTGCTCAGAAGTGCTCCCATTCGCTGCAGCGGAATCAACCAAGGCCGTGTCGTACCTGGCAAGTATCGAGTGTGAGGTCTCAAGCTTCTCGACATGCAGACGCATCGCGCTGAGCTTGGTTTCGGCCTGCTCGAATTTTTTTGCAATCGCGTTGTGCGATTCTTTCATTTCGGAAATGTCAGCGTGAAGCTGCCCGAGATCGCCGGCGTTAATCTGGAGCTCAGAGTTCATCCTGCGACGCGCCGCCTGCAGGAGATTGATGGCGCGGGAGAGTTCCTCGCATCGTTGTTGAAGCGCAGCGCGATCCAGCGCGACAGCCGTTGCTTGGCGGATACTCTCTTGGCTGATCGCCTTGGCGATCTCGATCTCCTTTTGGAAGCGTGTCGTTCGCTCACTAAGCTCGTTTCGGAACTGAGCCTCCTGCTCACCCAGCTTGCTTCGGAACAATCTTTCCTGGTCACCCAGCGCCTTTCGAAACAGAGCCTCTTGCTCGCCGAGATGGGTGTTCTGCTCAGCCAGTTCGCTCCGAAACTGAGCCTCCTGCTCAGCCAGCTTGCTTAGGAACAGAGCCTCTCGCTCACCGTGTCGTGTCGTTTGCTCAGCAAGTTCGCTTCGAAACCAAGCCTCCCCCTCCCCCAGCGCGTGTCGAAACAGGGTCTCCTGCTCAACCAGCTTGCCTCGAAACAAGCTCTCTTGCTCGCTAAGCCGAGTCGTCTGCTCAGCCAGCTCGCTTTGAAACTGAGCCTCCTGCTCACTCAGCTTGCTTCGGAACAGAGCCTCTTGCTCACCGTGTCGGGTCGTCTGCTCAGCAAGTTCGCTTCGAAACCAAGCCTCCCGCTCACCCAGCTTGCTTCGAAACAGAGCCTCTTGCGCTGCCAGCTTGCATTGAAACCGAGCTTCTTGATCACCGTGCCGGGTCGTCTGCTCAGCCAGCTCGCCTTGAAACCAAGCCTCCCGCTCACCTAGCTTGTCTCGAAAAAGCGTCTCCTGCTCGTCCAGCTTGCCTCGAAACAGTCTCTCTTGCTCGCCGAGCCGAGTCGTCTGCTCAGCCAGCTCGCTTTGAAACCAAGCCTCCCGCTCACCCAGCTTGTCTCGAAACAGGCTCTCTTGCTCGCCGAGCCGGGCCGTCTGTTCGCCGAGCTCGCTTTGAAGCTGCGCCGCCTGCTCGCGAAGCTCTCTTCGTTGCTCCTGCGTGCTCTTCAGCTCTGTCTCAAGCGCAACGATCTGAAATTTGTGGAGTTCAAGCTCCGCGTTCGAGCGATCAATCGCATCCTGAGCCGCAGCCGCGGTGGCGCTCTGATCGTTCAGCGTAGTTTCGGCGACGAGCAGCCGATCCGCCACCTGCATGTAATCGCGATGCGTGCTGTGGAACTGCGCCTGCAACGCAAGCTGTTCTTTTTCGGACAAGTTGAGTTTTTCGATCGCCGCAACCAGCTCCGAATCGCGCTTTGACGCTGCGCCGCGCAAGCCTATCAAGGACTGTTCAAGAGCCTTGATGGCTTGGCGCGCCGACTGCAGATCGTGCGTCTGCTGATCCCGCTTGGTGTTCAGCTCGAGAATCAGATCGTGACAGGAGGACAGCTTTTGCGACTGCTCCTCGATTGTCTTTTCAAGGCGTACGACCCGGACTTCGGCCGCGGACGGACCTGCCTTCGCTCGCGGCGGCTCGATCGGGGCCGCGCCGGCCATTTCGCTTCTTGCGGTCCTGGAGAAGCCATCCACGCGCGGGGCCAACACGGGCGCCGGCTGGCGCACGACCGGACGAGGATCGGCAGGAAGGAATATATCGTCGTCGAGGTCAAGAAGCCTGCCTCTCGGACTGTTCAAGCTGCGAGTCGCTGCGGGGAGCTTGCCCGCAGGCCGCGCATTCGGTTGCTTCATTGCTGATTTCTTCAGGTGCGCCGAACCAAGGCCCAATGTGTGAAAATTATGGTTAATTTCGCGTTAACACGGGGCTGCGCACCACTGCCGGGCGGGGCCGGCTGGTATGAGACGGGCCATGAATGTCGAGAATGAAGCCGGAACGGCCCGAGACCCTTTGAATCCACCCGGGCGGGGCAAACCCATCCACCGAAAGTGGGTCTTCACTGTCATCGCGCTCGCGCTGCTCATGATGTCGATCGACGGAACCATCGTCGCGACGGCGCTGCATTCCATGCAGCACGAGCTGCATACGTCGATCGACCTGGCGGGATGGACCATCACGGCATACTCGCTCGGATTCGTGGTCGTCTTGCCGATCGCCGGCAAACTCAGCGAGCAGTATGGCTGCCGCCGGGTGTTCCTCGGCTCCGTCGCCGCTTTTACGGTGGCGTCGTTTTGCTGCGGGCTGGCCGATAATATCTATGTGCTCATTGCATTGCGCTGGCTGCAGGCTGCCGGCGGTGCGGGTTTAACCCCCTCGGCGACCCAGATCATCGTCAGTTACTTCCGCGATGCACGGGACCGCGCTGTCAGCTTATTCGGCAGCATCTTCTCGATCGGCACGATGATCGGGCCCATCTTCGGCGGATTGTTCGTGTCATATTGGTCGTGGCGGGGCATTTTCCTGGTCAATGTGCCGATCGGCATTGCTGTCGTCGCGCTGGCCCTGCGTTACGTGCCGCGGGACAAACAGCGGGCAAGCGGAAATCATCCGAAAATGGATGTCATCGGCATCGCGCTGCTCGGTGGCGGCCTCCTGCTCGGCATGCTGGCGGTCAGCCATTTGGCCGAAAGGAACATACACGCGTGGTCGCCGACGTTTGCCGCCTCCCTGGCCATCGCTGTGGTGGCGCTGTGGCTGTTCTATCATCACATCAACCGAACGGCGCATCCCTTCATCGTCCCTCACCTGATCACCGGCCCTGGCTTCGGCACAGTCAATCTCATCAACGCCCTTTACGGCGGCGTCACCTCGGGCGTGGTGGCGCTCATCCCGCTCTACGCCAGCAACCGTTACGGCATCGACGCACTCGGCTCCGGCACCTTGCTTGTCGCCCAAGGAGCCGCAGCGATCATTTTTTCGATCTCGGCGACCTTCGCCTTGCGGCGCTCGGGCTATCGAGGACCGATGTATGTCGGCGGCGCCGTGACCGCAGCCGGAATGCTGCTGTTGGCAGTCAGTCCGCTGGGCGCAATTTCGCCGTATGTCTGGCTTGCCGGCTCGGCGTTCCTGATCGGAGCAGGCCGTGGCACGAACAACCCCGCCAGCCGCAACGCCGGACTGCAACTGGCGCCCCAATCCTCTTCGACGATTGCCGCGTTGCGGACGATGTGCATGTCGATCGGAACCATTCTCACAATCTCGACAGCCACTGCGATACTCGCCGGTTCTGACGACCCCGGCCGTATCCAAGCCTGGCTGTTCGCAATCGCCGGCGTGCTGCTCCTTGCAGCTCTTCCCTTGATCGCCCGCGTGCCGGAACATCGCGGCTCGTGGTAATCCACGCGGAGAATTTTGGGCTGATTGGCATCGCGCCGGCGGATTCACCAACGCAGATCGATGAGTTCAACCGGGCTGCTGCCACATCCTAAGATCGCGCGCCCGTTCTATCCTTGTCCCAAAGCTTGTAGCCGCCCTTGATAGCGTTGTCGTTGCCCCCCAACCGTACGCCTCGCGGCAGCTTTCCGATCTTGTCGGCATTTCCGCCTCCCAACACAACGTACTCGGGTTGCAGAGCCGCAGTCAGACGATTGATGATATCGAGGACGTGCTTGCGCCATTTCCGCTTACCCAGGCGCCGAATCCCTCTTACACCGGCATAGTCTTCGAAGGTCTTGCCCTTGCGGTACGGCAGATGCGCGAGCTCCATGGGTTCAATCACACCGTCGACGATCATCGCCGAGCCGAGGCCGGTCCCAATGCCAAGAAACAGCATGCGGCCGCCGTCGTAACTGCCGAGCGCCTGCATCGCGGCGTCGTTAAGGAGCTTGACCGGGCGCTTGAATGCTTTCTGAAAATCGAAGCCGGCCCAACCGGGACCGAGGTTGTGCGGCTCGGCGACCACCCGATCCCGCACCACCAGACCGGGATATCCAATAGACAGGACATCATAGTCCCAGTCCTTCGTTAGGCGCTTGACCTCGCTCACCATTCTCTTTGCGGTCATCTGCGGCCCGGAGTTGAACTCGCGACGCTCTCGCTGACCGCTGACCTCGAACTTGATGTGAGTTCCGCCGACATCGATCACAAGGATTCGCCGCCTCGAACCTTTGCTCTTCCTTGCCATATCGAAAATCCCAGCCTTAAAGCGGCGCGGCGGCGCGATCGGTAAACCAATGGAGCCGACCAGCGGGCTCGATCCGGGCTGACGGCAAGGCGCGGTCGCCGGCCTTGGCCCTTTGAACCGCAGATCGCTTGTCGCTACCGACCGCAAGAAATACAGCATCGCGACTGCTATCGAGCGCAGGGTAGGTCAGCGTGATGCGCGCTTCCGACTTGGCCCCGACCACCGCCACCGCCCAGCGCTGCTCTTCATCCAACGCCGGATGGCCTGGGAAAAGCGAAGCGGTGTGACCGTCATCGCCGATGCCCAGCAGCATCACGTCGAACAGCGGCCTCGCCGGATCGAGAACATCGGCGCCATAAAAGGCCTTCAGCTCTTTTTCGTAAGCACCGGCCGCCTGCTCAGGGCTGAGATGCTCGGTCGGGATCGGATGGACGTTGGCTTCGGGCACAGGCACCTGAGACAGGAGCGCCATCCGCGTCATTCGATAGTTGCTGTCAGGATGGTCATACGGGACGAAGCGCTCATCGCCCCAGAACCAGTGGACCCGATCCCAAGGAAAACGCTTGGCGATCGCCGGCTGCGCCAGGACCTCGTACAAACGCCGCGGCGTCGAGCCGCCCGAACAGCAGACAGCAAAGCGGCCCCTGGCGGTGACCGCCTTGGCACAAAGCCATTCGGCGGCGTCATGTGCCAACGCTTCGGCGTTTTCAAACACACGATGATCCACGGCCGGCTTGGCGGTCATTGCGCGACCTTCCGCGGTGCCCCTCCGCCGACCATCGGCGTCCGCTGGCCGCGCAGGACGAACCATTCGAGGGCCGCCGCGGCCCCGTCTTCGTCGTTTCGTCCCGTCACGAAATCGGCCGCCTGCTGAACGTCGGCATCCCCATTGCCCATCGCGATGCTGAGTCCGGCCTTCGAGAACATGTCGATATCGTTTTCGCCATCGCCGATGACCGCGACATTGGCGGGCGATACGCCCAACCGGGCTGCGATCTCCTGCACGGCGTGGCCCTTGTTGGCCAACGGGTGGGTGAAATCGAGATAGTAGGACTGCGAACGCGCGATATGAGCGCATCCCGACAGCGAGACCCGGACTTCATCCTGCAGCTTGTTCAGCAGCGCCGGATCGTCGCTCACCGCGACGATCTTCGCGGCCGTGCCAATGACAGCCGCGAAATCGTCAACGGCCACGGGGCCGAAGCCAACGGTTCGCTGCTCGAAGGGGACACGCGGGCCGTTGCGGTCGCGGACGTACCAATCGCGACCGGAGAAAACCCAGGCACTCGCGCCCGCGGCTCCGATGGCGTCAACGGCGTGCCGGGCCACGTCCGGCTCGATGAGGTGGCTCGCGATGACCGTCAGATCCGGCAACGCGACGATGCCGCCATTGAAGCCGGCGATCGGCGTTGTGATGCCCAGACGATCGATCACCGCCGTCATGCCGCGGGGCGGCCGGCTGCTGACGATCGCGAATTTGACACCGGCGCGGCGCAGCTCCTCGACGACTTCGACGGTTCTTGGAGCCAGCGACTTGTCGGTCCGCAGCAAGGTGCCGTCGACATCGGACACCACCGCGACGATATGGCCTGCCGGTGTGCGCTGAGCCGTCACGACTTCTTCCCGTTTTGATCGAGCGGGCGCCACTGGCGCCCATCGCGCGCCATGAGCTCATTCGCCTCAGCCGGACCTTCCGAACCGGCGGGATATGCCGCGGGCTCGTTCCGATCTTTCGACCAGGCATCGAGCAGCGGCTGAACGATGCGCCAGCCCGCCTCGATCTCCTCGGCGCGTTTGAACAGCGTCGTATCGCCGGTCATGCAATCGTAAACCAGCGTTTCGTAGCCGGTGCTGGGCGCGGCCTCGAAATAGTCCTTGTAGTCGAACCGCATTTGGACGCCGCCCATGGTCACCTTCGGGCCGGGCTTCTTTGCGCCGAAGCTGAGCGTCACGCCCTCCTCCGGTTGAATGTGAAGGACAAGATCGTTCGGTGTGAGCCGCTCGACCGGCGTGTCCCGGAACAATGCGAAAGGCGCCTGTTTGAATCGGATGACGATCTCACTGCGACGGGTCACAAGCGCCTTGCCGGTGCGCAGATAGAACGGCACCCCGGCCCACCGCCAATTGTCGATCATGACCTTCAACGCAACGTAGGTCTCCATTGCTGAATCCGGCGCGACCTCGGGCGACTCCCGATATGCCTTCACGGCCTTGCCGTTGACGGCGCCCGAGCCGTACTGGCCGCGCACGACGTTGCGCAGCGCATCGGCCTTGCCGAACGGGTGCACGGCTTCGAGCACCTTGCCCTTCTCGGTCCGCACCGCATCGGCCGCGAAGCAGGTCGGCGGCTCCATCGCCACAAGCTCGAGAAGCTGAAACAGATGATTGGGCACCATGTCGCGCAAGGCGCCGGTGGCATCGTAAAACTTGCCGCGCGTCTCCACGCCGACCGTCTCGGCGACCGTGATCTGGACATGGTCGATGTGGTTGCGATTCCACAGCGGCTCGAAGATGCCGTTGCCGAACCGGAACACCATGATGTTCTGGACGGTTTCTTTGCCGAGATAATGATCGATCCGGTAGATCTGGTTCTCGGACATCACCGATAAAATCTGCCGATTGAGCTCCTGGGCGGAGCGCAGATCGGTGCCGAACGGCTTCTCGATGATGACGCGACGCCAGTTCCCGTCCTGCTCCCGAAGCAGTTCCGCCCTACCGAGTTGGCCGATCACCGGTGCGAAAACCGCCGGCGGCGTCGCCAGATAGAAAAGAACGTTGCCGCTCGGCCCGGCCCTGCCGCCGCTTTGGACCAGCCGTTTGCCGAGCGCTTGATATGTTTCGGCGTCCTCGAGGTCGCCTTTGAGATAGGACATGCGTTCCCGGAGCCACTTCCAGTCGGCTTCGTTCTCCGAGGCGCTGGAGAACTTGCGCATGCTTTCGTCGAAGTCCCGCCGAAAGGCTTCGTCATCCTTTTCGGCGCGTGCAACTCCAACGATCGAGAATTCTTCCGGCAGCAGCTTCGAGCGCCGAAGATTGTAGAGCGCGGGCACAAGCAGCCGCTTGGTGAGATCACCCGCCGCACCGAAAATCACGAGCACGCAGGGCGGCGCTGGCTGAACGCGATCTGCCATGTTCACTCAGCCGCCTTGATCTCGACATGTCCCCCGAACTCATGACGCATCGCCGACAACAGCTTGTCGGCAAAGCTTTCACGGTCTCGCGACCGGAACCGGGCATAGAGCGCCGCCGAGAGCACGTCGGCCGCCACGGCCTCCTCGATCGCCGCCATCACGGTCCAGCGGCCTTCGCCGGAATCGTCGACAACGCCGGAATAGCCGGCGAGGTCCGGATCGCGCGCCAACGCAATCGACGTGAGATCGAGCAGCCACGAACCGATGACGCTGCCACGGCGCCAGACTTCGGCGATATCGGCCACATCGAATGAAAAGCGATGCTCGGGCGGCAGCGCATCCGACGAGGCGCGCCGGAGGATGTTGAAGCCCTCGGCATAGGCCTGCATCAAGCCGTACTCGATGCCGTTGTGGACCATCTTCGCAAAGCGGCCGGCGCCGCTCGGACCGCAGTGGACGTACCCGCGCTCCACGCGCGCATCCCGTTTTTCACGTCCCGGCGTGGGCTGCACATCGCCCTTCCCGGGCGCGAGCGCATCGAAGATCGGGTCGAGATGATCGACGACCGCCTTGTCGCCGCCGATCATCAGGCAGTAACCGCGCTCGAGTCCCCAGACGCCGCCGCTGGTCCCGCAGTCCACGTAGTGGATGCCTTTTTCCTTTAGCGCGAGGGCGCGGCGGACATCGTCCTTGTAGAGCGAATTGCCGCCGTCGATGATGATGTCGCCTTTGCTGAGCAGCTTGCCGAGCTGCTCGACGGCATCTTCGGTGATCTTGCCGGCCGGCAGCATGACCCATACCGCGCGCGGAGCTTTGAGCTTTCGAACCAGATCGGACAGATCAGAACCGCCGGTCGCACCTTCCTTGGTCAGAGCACTGATCGCGCCGGCATTCTGATCGAACACGACGCATTCGTGGCCCTTCCGCTGGAGGCGGCGCACGATGTTGCCGCCCATGCGGCCGAGGCCAATCATGCCAAGCTGCATTCGAAGATCTCCTACAACCGATTGGGCTTATTCCAGCGCCTGGCGAATGGCGTCCTTGAGTGCGGCCAATCCGCCCGCGACGTGCGAGCCGAGATGCACGCGCAAGGCGCGGCGCTGGCGCTGCTCCAAAACCTGGAGATCGCCCCGCGCCTGCGCGGCCTTCACCACGCCGAAGCTGTAGGAGCGGCCGGGGATCGGCACGTCCGCCGCGTCGTCGCAGGTGATCTGGAGGAAGACGCCGGTGTTGGGGCCCCCTTTGTAGGCTTGTCCCGTGGAATGCAGAAAGCGAGGGCCAAAGCCGACGCAGGTTGCCATGCGCAGACGATCGCGGATCATCACGCGGATATCCTGCAGGCTTTCGCCGTGCTGCTTGTTGCGCTCGACATAGGCCAGCAGCGCAGCATAGTCGCCGGGCTGCAGCCGCTTGAGATGCGCCGACAGATAACCAACCAGGGACGAAGCCTTGCCGAGCGCTGCGACGTTGCGAGCGTCGGCGAACAGGCTGATGCCGCCGGCTTCAAAGAACGGCTTCTCGGGCGGCAGCGAGCCCGATTTCTCATAAGCCGATGTCAGCTCCTTCGTCTGCACCTTGCTGGCTTCGACATCCGGCTGATCGAACGGATTGATCCCGATGATCGCACCGGCAACGGCCGTGGCGATTTCCCATCGGAAGAACTCCTGCCCGATTTGATAGGGATCGGAGAGCTCGATCCGAACCACCGGATTCCCAGCGGCCTCGATGGCGTCGATCATCTTGTCCTGTGCTGCGTCCGGGTTCGAGGCCAGACGCAGGTAGGCGAACAGCCGATCGTTGCCGTAGGCTTTGGGATCGGCCAGCGGCTCGGCATCGACGGGAATGACGCCCTTTCCGTGCTTGCCGGTGGATTCCGCAATCAGCTGCTCGAGCCATGCGCCAAAGTCTGCGATGGCTTTGGAGGCAACAATCGTCACCTTGTCGCGGCCTGCCTTGGCGGCGGCGCCCAGGAGCACGCCAAGAGCGACGCCCGGATTCTCGGCGGGCGGAACGTGGATTCCGCAAGACCTCACCATCAGTTCTGCCGCATTGAGAAAACGCGGGAGATCGAGACCCATCGCCGCGGCCGGCGCGACGCCGAAGGCAGACAGCACCGAATAGCGTCCGCCGATGTTGGGCTTGCCGTAATAGACGTGCCGGAAACGATCGCGTTTCGCTTCTTTCTCGAGACTTGAGCCGGGGTCGGTGATCGCAACGAAGTGCGAGCCGGCCGCCTCGGCGCCGACAGCCGTTTTGACGCGATCGAAGAAGTAGTCTTTCAACACGTTCGGTTCGAGCGTGCTGCCCGATTTGCTCGACACGATGAAGAGCGTATGGGCCGGGTTGACCTTGCTCTCGACCGTGCGGACTTGCGCCGGGTCGGTGGAATCCAACACCGAGAGACGCGGACCGCCGGTCTGAACGCCGAAGGTCTCCGCAAGCACCTCCGGACCAAGGCTCGAGCCGCCCATGCCGAGCAGCACCACGTCTGTGAAGCCTTGCTGGCGAACGTCGTTCGCAAGCGCCTTGAACTGATCGAGCCGCTTGGATTCGTCGGCGACGATATCCAGCCAGCCGAGCCATTTGGCCTCGTCCGTGTTGGTCCAGAGCTTGGCGTCGCCCGTCCAAAGCTGACGGACCTTTCCGTCCGCCCGCCATTGCTCCAGCGTCGCCTTGACGGACTTTTCGAGATCGGCGGGGAGCTTCCAGGACTGGGGGTCGATCTTCTTGCCGAGGATGGCCGCGCGCTTCTGGGCGACGGCGGCCAGCAGCTTGTCGAATGCATCGGCAAAAAGCTGAACGCCTTCGTCGACGAGTTGCCGCGTCACCTCGTCGATCGAGACTCCCGCCTGCGCGAGTTTCGACATGACGCTCTTGGCATCGTCGATGTTCTTTTCGAGGCTGTCGGCGACCTTGCCGTGGTCGCGGAAGGCATCCATCGTCGCCGGCGGCAGCGTGTTGACGGTATCGTCGGCGATCAACTCGTCCACATAAAGGACGTCGCTGTACTCCTTGCTCTTGGTGCCCGTGCTCGCCCACAACAGGCGCTGCGTCCGCGCGCCCTTGCTCTTGAGCTTGTCCCAGCGCGGCCCGGCGAACAGGCGCTTGTAGTGCTGATAAGCGAGCTTGGCGTTGGCAATCGCCACCTTGCCCTTCAGCGCCGCGAGGTCCTTGGCGCCCGCTTTGATCTTCTCGTCGAGCAGCTTGTCGACCGCGACGTCGATGCGGCTGACGAAGAAGCTCGCCACGCTCGCGATCTTCTTCGGATCGCCGCCATGGGCAACCAAATCCTCCAATCCAGCCAGATAGGCTTCGACGACCTTTTGATAGACATCCTGCGAGAACAGCAGCGTGATGTTCACGTTGATGCCCTCGCCGATCAGACGGCGGATCGCCGGCAGCCCCGCATCGGTGGCAGGGACCTTGATCATCAGATTGACGCGTCCCACCGCGCGCCAAAGCCGTTGCGCCTCCGCGATCGTGGCGTCGGTATCCATCGCCAGATAGGGCGACACCTCGAGGCTGACATAGCCGTCATTGCCGTTTGTGGCTTTATAGACCGGCAGCAACACGTCCGCAGCGTTCCGGATGTCCTCGATGGCCAGCGCCTCGTAGAGCGACATCACATCGCGGTCGCCCTGCTCCTCCGATTTCCTGAGCGACGCGTCATAGTCGCTGCTGCCGCCGATCGCCTTTTCGAAGATCGACGGATTGGACGTGACGCCGGTCACGCCGTCGCGCTCGATCAGCGTTTTGAGACTGCCGTCGGCGACGAACTTGCGCGCCAGGAAGTCGAGCCATGGCGCCTGGCCGTGCTGATGGAGCGCCGCGAGCGGATTGGCGGCTGCCTGCTGCGGCTTGGCCGAGCTTTGAGTTTGCGGATTCATTGTTGTTGCCCCTTGGATTTCTCGATCTGCTGACGCGCCGCCGCGACCACCGCATCCACGGTGAACCCGAACTTGGTCAGCAGATCCTTGAGCGGCGCCGATGCGCCAAAACTGTGCATGCCTATCGCCTTACCTCTGGCGCCGATGTAGCGATCCCAACCGATTGTCGAACCCATCTCCACCGAGACCCGGGCGGTCATTTCGGGCGGCAAAACTGCATCCCGATAGGATTGCTCCTGCGCCTCAAACAGTTCCCAGGATGGCATGCTCACCACCCGAGAAGACAGCCCTTCTTTCTTGAGCCGTTCGTGCGCGTCCACGCAAAGGCTGACCTCGCTGCCGGTCCCGATCAGAATCACCGCCGGGTCATCGGAGTCCGCCAGCACATAGGCGCCGCGTGAAACATTTGCGGCAGGCGCATAACGCGTCCGGTCGAAGGTCGGCAGCGGCTGGCGACTCAAGGCCAGACAGACCGGCCTGTTGTTCAGCGTCATGATCAGGCGATAGGCCTCGACCACCTCGTTGGCGTCCGCCGGACGCAGCGTGACGAGATCGGGTATGCCGCGCAACGACAGGAGCTGTTCGATCGGCTGGTGTGTCGGCCCGTCCTCGCCGACGCCGATCGAGTCGTGGGTGAAGACATAGAGGACCGGAAGCTCCATCAATGCCGCAAGGCGGATGGGCGGCTTCATATAGTCGGAAAAGATCAGAAAGCCCGCACCGAACGCCCGAAGCCCTGAAAGCGCCATCCCGTTCAGGATCGCACCCATGGCATGCTCGCGGACGCCGAAATGCATGTTGCGGCCGCCCGGACTTTTGGCTTCCAGATCGCCGGCGCCCTCGAACTTCAGATTGGTCTTGGTCGACGGTGCAAGATCTGCCGCTCCGCCCACCAGCCAGGGATATTTCACCGCGATGGCGTTGAGCACCTTGCCGCTCGACTCGCGCGTCGCTAGGCCTTTGGCGTCCGGAGCAAACGTCGGAATGTCCGAATCCCAGCCGTCCGGCGGAATGCGCTTCTCGATGCGATCGACCTGCTCCGCCAACTCTGGATGCTTGGCGCGATATTTCTCGAAGAGCCGTTGCCAAGACTCACGAAGATCCCGGCCACGTTTGCCGATGCCTTGCGCAAAATGCTCGTGGATGCCGTCCGGCACCAGGAATGTGGCATCCGCCGGCCAGCCATAGTTCTTCTTGGCGAGTTTTACCTCGTCCTCGCCAAGCGGCTCGCCATGTGCGGCGCCGGTGTCCTGCTTATGCGGCGCGCCATAACCGATGTGGCTGTTGACCACGATCAAGGTTGGCGCGTCACGCGTCCGGCGGAAGTCGTCCAGAAACGCGGCGAGGCCTGCGGTGTCGTTGGCGTCTTCGAGATGGTGCACCTTCCAGCCATAGGCCTTGAAGCGCGCCACCACGTCATCACCGAATGCGAGATCGGTGCTTCCCTCGATGCTGATGTGGTTGTTGTCGTAGATCCAGCACAGGTTGGAAAGCTTCTGATGTCCGGCGAACGAGGCCGCTTCGCTGGATACGCCCTCCATCATGTCCCCGTCGCCGCAGAATGCATAAACGTCATAACCGAACAGCGGGAAATCCGGCCGGTTGAAGTGGCTGGCCAGCCAGCGCCCCGAAAGCGCCATGCCGACCGAGTTGCCGCAGCCCTGTCCCAGCGGCCCTGTGGTTGTTTCCACGCCCCACGTTTTTCCGTGCTCAGGATGGCCAGGTGTTTTGCTGTCGATTTGCCGGAAGTGCTTGATGTCATCGAGCGTCAGAGCCGGTGCGCCAGCACCGTCCTTGACGCCCGTCAGGAGCAGCATCGAATAGAGCAGCATCGAGGCGTGGCCGTTGGACAGAACAAACCGGTCGCGGTTCGGCCAAAGAGGATCATCGGGATCGTATCGCAGAAAATTCTGCCACAGCGTATAGGCAACCGGCGCAAGCCCCATCGGCGCGCCGGGATGGCCGGAATTGGCCTTCTGGACGGCGTCCATCGACAGCGTCCGGATGGTGTTGACGGCAAGCTGCCGGATTTGAGATTCAGGCGATGTCCGCTCTTCCTTGGAGCGAATACCGTCAATTTCCTGGCGGTCTTTTGAGCGAAGGGCTGGCTTGGTTTTGGCTGGCTTGGTTTTCTTGGCGGTGCTCATGAACAAATCCCTGAACGCAACCGCCGGCAAGATCGAGACAAGGACCCCCGTTCGCGTCCTCAACTCTTCCCGCCAGCGTCTGCTCAGACCGCCCCAGATGTGGAACGCCCGACACGCGATTTGGTTCACCGATCACGAAGCTGCCTCCTTGCTGGGAGACAACATGCGATTGCCGCTTCGAGAGCTGCTACATGCTCCTATACGGCCCAGCAGGAGCAACCCATGACGCCCCAGAAGCTGGCCGGGTCGGCTGCGGGTGCGCTCGCCGCCCATGCAGCCGCATGGGCGTGGCCGTGTATGTTGCAGGAGCTGGCGCAGCCGCAAGCGGCGGCGAATTTCAAATTCGTCGCAGCATCGGCCCGCCGTTGCTGGTAGCCGCCGAAGCTTCGCACCGGCGACCAATCGGGCATGGGCGGCGGCAACGCCGGCGCCGCATCCTTGTGCTCCTCCGCGCCATGAACGGCCTTGCCGCCCAGCAAGGTCAGCACTGACGTGATCTCGGCAATCTCGGTCTCCGGCACCGACATGAAGTCGGCTGACAGCACGGCCAGATCGGCAAGCTGCCCGTTCTTGATGACACCCTTCTTGCCTTGCTCCGCGGAGAACCACGTGTTGCTCTCGGTCCAGAGCCGGAGCGCCGTTTCCCGATCGACGCGGTTGTTGGGCGGGTAAAGCCGTGTGCCCCCCACCGTCATGCCGGACACGAGCCACGCCAGCGAAACCCATGGATTGTAAGACGAGACGCGCGTGGCGTCGGTGCCGGCCCCAATCGGAACGCCCGCCGCCATCATCCGGCTGATCGGCGGAGTGGCCTCTGCGGCTTTGGCACCGTAGCGTTCAATGAAGTATTCGCCCTGATAGGCCATGCGATGCTGGACGGCGATACCGCCGCCAAGCGCGGCGATCCGGTCGATGTTGCGCTGATCGATGGTTTCGCAATGATCGAAGAACCAGTTGAGCCCCTTGAACGGGATGTCGCGGTTGACCTTTTCGTAGACATCGAGAGCGCGGCCGATCGTCTCGTTGTAGGTGGCGTGCAGACGCCACGGCCAACGGTTTTCCGCGAGCAGGCGGATCACCTTTTCGAGGTCTTTCTCCATGTTCGGCGGCATCTCCGGCCGCGGCACGCGGAAGTCTTCGAAGTCCGCCGCCGAGTAGACCAACATCTCGCCCGCGCCATTGACCCGGTAGGTGTCGTCGCCCTGCCCTGGCTTCACCTGCTTGGACCAGCTGGCGAAATCCTCGAACTCCTGCTTGGGCCGCTGGGTGAAGAGATTGTAGGCGATGCGAACGGTGAGTTGTCCGTCGCGGTGAAGCTGGTCGATGATCTGATAGTCCTCGGGATAGTTCTGAAAGCCGCCGCCCGCATCGACCGCCCCTGTAATGCCGAGCCGGTTGAGCTCACGCATGAAGTGCCGGGTCGAGTTGAGCTGGTATTCCGCGGGCAGCTTCGGGCCTTTGGCGAGTGTGGAATAGAGAATCGTGGCGTTCGGTTGCGCCAACAGCAGGCCGGTCGGATTGCCGGCAGCGTCCTTGACGATCTCGCCGGCCGGAGGGTTCGGGGTGTACTTGGTGTAGCCGACCACCCGCAGCGCCGCGGCATTCAGGAGCGCACGGTCGTACAGGTGAAGAATGAAAACAGGCGTGTCCGGCGCAACCGCGTTGATCTCCTCGATGGTCGGCAGGCGCTTCTCGGCGAACTGATGCTCGGTGAAGCCGCCGACGACACGCACCCACTGTGGCGGCGGCGTGATGGCCACCTGGCGCTTGAGCATCGACATCGCGTCGGACAGCGAGCGAACGCCGTCCCAACGCAACTCCATATTGTAGTTCAGCCCGCCACGGATCACGTGCAGATGGCTGTCGATCAGTCCTGGAATCGCGCGGCGGCCCTTCAGATCGATGACCTGGGTGCCACTGCCCGCCAGCGCCATGACCTCCCGCTCCGACCCGACTGCAACAAAGCGGCCGTCTTTGATGGCGACAGCCTCGGCTTGCGGATTGCTGCGATCGAGCGTGGTAAAGCGCCCGTTGCGAAGAACCGTTTCGGCTTGCATCTGTTGTGCCCTCGCTGCGCCCCCGAGGT